>NZ_JALKAS010000001.1:1277048-1596310 GCF_023015695.1 Jannaschia sp. S6380 | reverse complement strand
TTGAGCCGGGTCTATCCGTTGGGTCGCGATTATGCCCATGTGGTCGGATATGTCGGCCGGGTGTCCGAACGCGACATCGCCGAGGCGGAGACGCCGGACCCCCTGCTGCAGACGCCGCAGTTCCAGATCGGCAAGATCGGGGCCGAGCGGCAGCTGGAGGGTGTTCTGCGCGGCAGGGCCGGTGCGCGCCGGGTGGAACAGAACGCGGCCGGACGCATCATGCGCGAACTGGGCCGCACCGAGAGCAGCCCCGGCGCGGATGTGCAACTGACGATCGACGCGGGGCTCCAGAACTTCACGCAGGCCCGGCTGGGTAGCGAAAGCGCGTCGGCCGTGGTGATGGACGTGCGCAATGGCGACATCGTGGCCGCCGTCAGCAGCCCCAGCTACGACCCCAACCTGTTCGTCGAGGGCATCAGCGTGCCCGATTATGCCGCCCTGCGCGACAACGACCACCGGCCCCTGCACAACAAGATCGTGCAGGGGCTGTACCCGCCGGGATCGACCTTCAAGATGGTCACGCTGTTGGCCGCGATGGAGGCCGGAGAGGTCAACCGCGGCGACACGGTCTATTGCGGCGGGCACACGACCGTCTCCAACCGGCGGTTCCATTGCTGGAAGCGTGGCGGGCATGGCTGGGTCGACATCGCCAAATCCCTGCGCGAAAGCTGTGACGTCTTCTTCTACGAGATGGCGCAGCGGGCCGGCATCGAACGGATGGCCCGGATCGCGCGCAAGCTGGGCCTGGGCGTGGCACATGATCTGGAGATGACGTCGGTCAGCGAGGGCCTGATCCCCGACCGCCAGTGGAAGCGTGCGCGCCGAGGCGAGGAATGGGTGATCGGCGACAGCCTGAACGCATCGATCGGGCAGGGCTTCGTGCTGGCTTCGCCGCTGCAACTCGCCGTCATGACCGCACGTATCGCCAGCGGATTGGAGATCAACCCCCGGCTGGTGCGGTCGGTGGACGGCATCGGGCGACCCTCGGGCGTCGTCGGACCGCTCGACATGCCGCGCAGTTGGCTCGATGGCGCCCGCGACGGCATGTACCAGGTTATCAATGCCCGTGGCGGGACGGCCGGACGGTCCAAGTTCGAGCTGGACGGCGTCAAATGGGCGGGCAAGACCGGCACCAGTCAGGTTCGCAACATCACCGCGGCCGAACGCGCCCGCGGCGTCTTTCGCAACGAGGACCTGCCTTGGGAGCGTCGCGACCATGCGCTGTTCGTCGGCTACGCGCCCTATGACGACCCGAAATACTCGGTCTCGGTCGTGGTCGAACATGGCGGCGGCGGGTCCAAGGCCGCCGCACCCGTCGCGCGCGACATCATGCTCTATGCGCTCAGCGGCGGCATCCCCCCGCTGGAGGCCTATCCCGCCGGCCAACGCGAGGAGATGGAGCTGCTTCTGGCGGGGCTGAACCTGCATCCCGGGCTGTCCCGCCGGGCGGGAAAGTCCGAAGCGTGAGCTTTCTGGAGTACAACGTCGCGCGCACCCCGGCGGGGTTGGGCAAGGTGCTGGCGATGAACTGGGCGCTGGTCCTGCTCATCACGGCGGTCGCGTCGCTGGGGTTTCTCGTTCTCTACTCGGTGGCGGGCGGTGATTGGAAATGGGCCGAACCGCAGATGCAGCGCTTCGTGCTGGGCCTGGGCGTGATGTTCACCGTCGCGATGATCCCGATCTGGTTCTGGCGCAACATCTCCGCGCTTCTCTATGCGATGACGCTGGTGCTGCTGCTGGGGGTCGAGTTCATCGGTGACACCCGCGGCGGGGCGCAACGTTGGATCGACCTCGGCTTCATGCGCCTGCAGCCGAGCGAGTTGATGAAGGTCACCCTGGTGATGATGCTGGCGGCCTATTACGACTGGCTGCCCGCGACCAAGGTCAGCCGGCCGCAATGGGTCATCCTGCCGGTGCTGATTACCCTGGTGCCGACGTTCCTGGTGCTTACGCAGCCCGATCTGGGCACGTCGATCCTGCTGATCACCGGGGGCGGGGCGGTGATGTTCCTGGCCGGGGTGCACTGGGCCTATTTCGCGACGGTGATTGCGGCGGGCGTGGGGCTGGTGACGGCGGTGCTGAAATCGCGCGGGACGGATTGGCAGCTGATCAAGGACTACCAGTATCGGCGTATCGACACTTTCCTGGATCCGGAATCCGACCCGCTCGGGGCGGGGTATCACATCACCCAGTCGAAGATCGCGCTGGGTTCGGGGGGCTGGACCGGCAAGGGATACATGCAGGGCACGCAGGCGCGCCTGAACTTCCTGCCCGAGAAGCATACCGATTTCATCTTCACCACGCTGGCCGAGGAGTTCGGGCTGATCGGGGGGCTGTCGCTCCTGACGCTCTACATGCTCATCATCGCGTTCTGCGTGGTCTCGGCCCTGCGAATGAAGGACCGGTTCTCGTCGCTGGTGACGCTCGGCATCGCGGTGGCGTTCTTCCTGTTCTTCGCCGTCAACATGTCGATGGTGATGGGCATGGCCCCGGTCGTGGGCGTTCCGCTCCCGCTGGTCAGTTATGGCGGGTCGGCGATGATCGTGCTGCTGCTTGCCTTCGGCATCGTGCAGAGCGCGCATGTCCATCGCCCCCGTGCCCAGGGCGAGGGGCGCCTGCTGCGGCGCTAGCCCGTTAGGCCTCGGCCCAGACGGCCATCTCGGTGCCACCGGGTTCGCGGAACTGGAAGCGGCGGCCGCCGGGAAAGTCGAAGATGTCGGCCGTGATCTCGGCCCCGGCGGCGCGGACCTTGTCGCGAGCGGCTTCAAGGTCTTCGGTCCGCAGGACGATCAGCGGCGGGCGCAGGGCGCCGCGTTCGATGCCGCCGCCGGTGCCTGCGCCCTGGATGTCGCGATAGTCGGGGCCGTATTCGACGAACTCCCATCCGAAGGTCCGGGCGAAGAACGCTTGCGTCCGATCCAGCTCGGGCGAGGTGAATTCGATGTAGTCGATCTTCATGCGGACCCCCCCCCGGCAACCGGTGGGAGCATGAAGCCGCCCCGGCGTCCGGTCAAACCGAAACGGGCCGCCCCGGCGTCCGGTCAAACCGAAACGGGCCGCCCCGAAGGACGGCCCGTCATACCGGTCATGTCTGCCGGATTATTCGCGGTTGCCCATGAACTGAAGCAGGAACATGAACATGTTGATGAAGTCGAGATACAGCCGCAGCGCGCCCATGATCGCGGACTTTCCGAGCCACTCCTGATCACCATGCACCGCGTGTGCGATGTACTCGGTCTTGATCTGTTGCGTGTCGTAGGCCGTCAGGCCCGCGAAGATCAGCACGCCGAGCGCCGAGATCGCCATGCCGAGCGGGCCGGACTGGATGAACAGGTTCACGACCATCGCGACGATCAGGCCGATCACGCCCATGATAAGGAACGTGCCCATGGCGGACAGGTCCTTCTTGGTCGTGTAGCCCCAGAGCGACAGGCCCGCGAAGGCGATCGACGTCACGAGGAACGTCTGCGCGATCGAGGTGCCGGTGAAGACCAGGAAGATCGAGCTGATCGAGATGCCCATCACGGCGGCGAACGCGTAGAACACGAGCTGCGCGGTCGCGGCCGACATCTTGTTGATCATGGCCGAGAAGCCGAACACGAAGGCCAGCGGCGCGAACATCACGACCCATTTCAGCGGCGAGGCATAGAGCGCGTAGCCGAGGTCGGTCAGGTAGCGATCGGCCGAGATCTGGGCCGTCGCGCCGGTCGGATCGCTGGTGACGGCCAGCCCCGACAGGGCCCAGGCGGCGGCGAAGGTGATCAGCATGCCTACGGACATCGTGCCGTAGACCTTGTTCATGTGGGCGCGAAGACCCTGATCGATCTCCGCGGCGCGGGCGCCGGATACACCGGTCCGCAAGGCGTCGAGTTGTGCCATGTGGCTCCTCCAGAAGTCGTGTGGCGGTGAAGTTCCGGAGCGGAACCCCTCGGCTTGGAATATCGGTGGCTGGCCGCGGTATTTCAAGCTGTCATTCGATCCCGATCGTGCGATTTCGATTGATATTGGCTATCGAGAGGCCCCATCGACGCTATGAACGCCGCATCGCGCTTCGTAATGTCAGATATGAAACCAATCAATTTCCGGAATGGAGACAGGGCTGCTAGCCTAGGGTCGAAAGGAAGTGGTGATGGCCCGGAACCTTGATCTCACGGCCCTCAGGGCCTTCGCGACGGTCGCCGCGACGGGCGGCGTGACGCGCGCGGCGGCCCTGTTGCACCTGACGCAGTCGGCCGTCTCCATGCAGGTCAAGCGGCTGGAGGAAGCGTTGGACGTCCGCCTGTTCGACCGGACCGGCCGGGGCGTCGTGTTGACGCAGGACGGCGAAAAGGTCCTGGCCTACGCGCGACGCCTGCTGACGCTGAACGACGAATTGCTGGACCGGATGCAGGATGACGCGCCGGAGGGAGAGATCCGGCTGGGGGTTCCGCATGACATCGTGCCCCGTGCGATCCCTTCAGTCCTTCGGGCCTTCGCGGCCGAATTCCCGCGCATCCGGATCACCCTGATCTCCAGCGTGACGGCGCGGCTGCATGAGATGTTCGCGGAAGGCGAGTGCGACGTCATGCTGGCCACCGAGAGCAACCCCGGACCGGGTGGCGAGGAACTGGTGCGTTTGCCGCTGGTCTGGGTCGGTGCGGAGGATGGACGGGCCTGGCGCCGCCGTCCGCTGAAGCTGGCCTTCGAGAGGGCCTGCGTCTTTCGGACGCACGCGCAGGCGGCGCTCGACCGCGCGGACATCCCCTGGGAGGTGGCGATCACGGCCGAATCGAGCCGTGCCATCGATGCGAGCGTCAGCGCCGACCTGGCCTGCCACGTCGTCATCGACGGCTTCGACACGGCCGAGCTGGTGCCCATCCCCCATGGCGGCGCATTGCCCGAGATCGGCGACGTCGCGATCAATCTCTACTCGGCACCGGGCCCGCGCGACCCCGCGCGCGACCGCCTGCTGGAGGCGATCCGCGATGCCTATCGCGGCATCAGGGCGTCACGACAACCTTCCCTGTCGATCGCCGCGAACGGATGAGGTCCAACGCCTGCTCCACCTCCGACAAGGGCAGGACGTGGCTGACATGGGGGCGGATCACGTCGCGGTCGTACATGTCGAACAGCGTGGCGATGCTGTCGCGCACCGGGCGCGGGTCGAAGCGCATGTAGCCGCCCCAATACACGCCGATCAGGTCCACGTTCTTGACCATCAGGTGATTGGCCGGAAATTCCGGCACGTCACCGCTGGCGAAGCCGATCACGATATGGCGCCCGCCGGGGTTCAGGGCGCGGAACGCCGCGCGGGCGGCGGCCCCGCCCACCGCGTCATAGACCACATCCGCGCCCCCCAATGCGCGCAGGCGATCGCGAAGGTCCATGGCGTCCGCGTCGATCAGGTGCCGGGCCCCGTGATCGCGCGCCACGTCCAGCTTGGCTGCGCCACGGGCCACGGCGACCACCTCGGCGCCCGCATTCGCCGCGAGTTCCACCGCCGTCAGGCCGACCCCGCCGGCCGCACCCAGTACGACGACACGCTCGCCCGCGCGCAGGCGGGCGCGGTGGAACAGCGCCAGGTGGCTGGTCGACCAGGCGACCAGAAAGCCGGCCGCGATGTCGGCCGACATACCCGTCGGCACCGGCACGACGCGATCGGCGGGAAAGCAGCCATGCTCCGCCAGGCCGCCCTGGCCGCCGAAGACCGCGACGCGCGTGCCGATGGCGGGACCATCCACCCCCGGGCCGAGGGCAGTGATCGTTCCGCAGACCTCCAGCCCCGGAACGAACGGGGTGGCAGGCGTATCCTGATATCGCCCCTCGATCATCAGAAGGTCCGCGAAGTTGAGGCCGCACCCCTCGATGCGCAGGCCGACCTCGCCCGTCCCCGGAACGGGTACCGGAACGTCATGGCGAAGCACGGCGGCTCCGGGGCCGGTGACCTGGTAGGCTTGCATGGGGTTCCTCCACTTCGTGCCGTCATAGGGGTTCTGCCATGGCGGCGCGGGCGCGTCACGCCGGTGGCGGCTTGACCGGGTCGGGCGGGAATGCGACGCCCGGATCATGAGTTTCGAAAGCGATCCCGCCGCGATCCGGACGGTCGCCCATGCGCTGGCCGATGCCGCGCGCACGGCGACGCTCGGACATTTTCGCAAACCGCTGACGGTCGAGAGCAAGCAACGGGCCTTCGACCCGGTCACCGTGGCCGACCGCGAGGCCGAAGCGGCGATGCGTGCCGTTCTGGACCGGCTGCGCCCCGACGATGCCGTCCTGGGTGAGGAAGGCGGTGCGCGGCCGGGGACGACCGGGCTGACCTGGGTGCTGGACCCGATCGACGGCACGCGGGGATACATCGCCGGTTCCCCCACCTGGGGCGTCCTCATCGCGTTGAGCGACGGGAATGGGCCGATCCACGGGCTGATCGACCAGCCCTTTACCGGCGAGCGTTTCGAGGGCGGCGCCGACGGCGCGTTCTGGACGCGAGGTCAGGAGCGCCGCGAGATGGCCGTGCGCGACACGACGGCGCTGGCCGTGGCGACGATCCTGACGACTTTTCCCGAGGTCGGGACATCCGAGGAGGGGGCGGCCTTTCGGCGCGTCGCGCGCGACTGCCGGCTGACCCGCTATGGGATGGATTGCTACGGCTACGCCCTGTTGGCGCTTGGGCATGTGGATCTGGTGGTGGAGGCGGGCCTGCAACCCTATGATATCGCCGCCCCGCTCGCTGTGGTGCGCGCCGCCGGCGGCATCGTCACGGACTGGCAGGGCGGGCCGGCGCATCAAGGGGGGCAGGTCGTTGCCGCCGCGACCGGGGCCCTGCATGCCGCCGCGCTAGAGAGGTTGAATGGCTGAGCTTCTGATCCGGGATGCGGACACCGTCCTGACCATGGAAGACACGGCCACTGGGCGCGACATCCTCATCCGCGACGGCGTCATCGCCGAGGTCGGAGAGGGCCTTTCGACCGAGGGCGAGGTGCTGGACGCGTCCGGCTGCCTCGTCACGCCCGGATTGGTGAACACGCATCATCACCTCTACCAGACGCTGACACGTGCGGTTCCGGCCGGGCAGGACGCGCTGCTGTTCGGATGGCTGCGGGCACTCTATCCGATCTGGGGCCGCTTCACGCCCGATCTGATGCATCTTTCGACGCAACTGGGCCTGGCCGAGCTGGCGCTGTCGGGTTGCACGACATCGTCGGACCACCTGTACCTTTTTCCCAACGGATGCACCCTGGACGATACGATCCACGCCGCCGCCGAGACGGGCCTGCGCTTTCATCCGACGCGGGGCGCCATGTCCATCGGCGAGAGCGACGGCGGCTTGCCGCCCGACGCGCTGGTCGAGGCGGAGGACGCGATCCTGGACGATTGCATCCGCGTCATCGACAGGTTCCACGATGCCGCGCCCGGTTCGATGTGCCGCGTGGGCGTGGCGCCCTGCTCGCCCTTTTCGGTCAGCCGCGACCTGATGCGGGATGCGGCCGTCCTTGCGCGCGACAAGCGCGTCCGGCTGCACACGCATCTGGCCGAGAATGACGAGGACGTGCGCTATTCGCTGGAGAATTTCGGCTGCCGGCCCGGACAATACGCCGAGGATCTGGGCTGGACCGGCGACGACGTGTGGCATGCCCATTGCGTCAAGCTGGACGCGTCCGAAATCGACCTGTTCGCCCGCACGCGGACCGGTGTCGCGCACTGCCCCTGCTCGAACTGCCGCCTGGGGTCGGGCATCGCGCCTCTGCGGGCGATGCTGGATGCGGGCGTCCCGGTCGGCTTGGGCGTCGACGGGTCCGCCTCCAACGACGTGGCTTCGCTGGTCGGCGAGGCGCGGCAGGCAATGCTGCTGGCGCGCGTGTCGCGGGGCGCGGATGCCATGCCTTCGCAGGACGTTCTGCGGGTCGCGACACGGGGCGGCGCGGAAGTTCTGGGTCGTGAGGACATCGGCGCCATCGCACCCGGCCTGCGCGCCGATATCGCGGTCTGGGACATGCGCGGCGTCGATTCGGCAGGCAGTTGGGACCGCGCCGCGCTCCTGCTGGCGGGGCCCCGGCGGGTGCGCGACCTGTTCGTCGAAGGGCGCCAGATCGTGCGCGACGGGCACGTCGCGACACTTGATCTGCCGATGCTGGTCGAACGCGCCGAACGGGCCGTCCGCAACCTCGTCCGCGGCTAAATCAACTCAAGCCCCGCCAGACCCGACCACAGGTCCGGGGCCACCCGATGTCCGAGCGAAAGCAGATCGTCGGACGGCGCGACCAGGTCGGGCACCTGGGTCACGACCATCCCGGCGGCCACGGCGGCGCGCACGCCGTTCGCGCTGTCTTCGAAGGCCGCGCAGCGTCGGGGGACGAAACCGAGACGCGCCGCCGCCGCCAGGAATATCTCGGGGTCGGGCTTGCCGCGTCGCACCTCGTCGCCACCGATCAGGGCGGGAAGAAGCGCGCCCAGACCCGCATTGTCCAAACGCCTGCGCGCCGGCCCGGTCCGCGTGCTGGTGGCCACGATCCGGGGCGTTCCGAGGGCGGCCAGGCGTTCCAGGGCGTCCCGAACGCGGGGCTTGAGCGGGATCGGGCCGGTCAGCGCCATGCGATTTTCGGCGTGCCACCGACGGGTGAACTCATCGGCCCCGGCCCCCATCGCCGCCGTCAGGATGCGGCCGCCGCTTTCATGATTGGTGCCGATCAGGCTGTGAAACAACGCGTCGTCCGGCGGCAGGCCCATGTTCGCGCGGGCGCGGCGGAAGCCGTCGCGGTAAAGCCCCTCGCTGTCCAACAGGAGGCCGTCCATGTCGAGGATGACGGCGTCGATCCCGGGGAGCCGGTCGGTCACACGGGCGGCTCGGGAGGGACGCGGTCGCCGATCGCTTCGCGGAAATGGCGGCGGCACAGGCTGACATAGCGATCGTTGCCGCCGACCTCGACCTGGGCGCCCTCGGACAGGGCCTCGCCGTCGGGGCCCACGCGGATGACCATCGTCGCCCGCCGGCCGCAATGACAGATCGTGCGCACTTCGCGCAGCTCGTCGGCCAGCGCGAGCAATGCGGCGGACCCGGGAAAGAGCTCGCCGCGGAAATCGACACGCAGGCCGTAGGCCATGACCGGCACGCCCAGATCGTCGACCGCACGGGCCAGCTGCCAGACCTGGTCGCGGCTGAGCCATTGGCATTCGTCGATCAGGACGCAAGCGCAGGGCCCCTCGTCCAGGCGAGTGCGGATCATGTCGAACAGGTCGGAGGACGCGGCCCAGGTGTCGGCCTCGGCTTCGATCCCGATGCGGCTGGCGATCTTGCCGCGCCCGGCCCGGTCGTCGAAATTCGCGGTCAGCAGATAGGTTCGCATGCCGCGTTCGTTGTAATTGTAGCTGGCTTGCAAGAGCAGCGTGCTCTTGCCGGCATTCATGGTGGAATAGTGGAAATAGAGCTTGGCCATGACGCTGTCCTGCCCCCGGCCACCCGTCCATTGCAAGCCCCAGGGCCGGACCCCGCGCCCGCGCCAGCGGCGCAGGGGTCCGGCCATTCGATCGGCCGCCATCTTGTGAGTGGATTGGACGAGGGCGGTCCCCCGGTGCCGATCGACCGGCCCGCGCGCTGAAACCGCTTTGGACCGATGCCGGTCGTCCTAGTCGCCCGGCGCATGGCGCGTCATGGGAAAGCGATATTCTGTTTCCCCGTTCCGTAACGTAAGCTAGAGTTGCCCCCGTGGACGGGGATATGAATCAGGACATCGCGCGCTTTCTGAAACGCCACACCGAAGCTCTGGTTAAGGACGTCGGACTGGAGCGGGCGTGCCAGGCGTCTGACAAGTCGAAGGCGACGTTGGGGCGGTACTACTCGATGCACGAGGAGCACGCCCAGCGCTTCATGCCCATCGACAGCGTGGTGCATCTGGAGCGGGTGGCGAGCTATCCGCATGTCACTTCGGCAATGGCGGAACTGACGGGGCTGACCACGTCGTTCAACCGCAACGACGGGCCCGCCGAGATGGAGGTCGGGCGGGTGAACAGCGACATCGCCGCCACGTCGCGGCGGTTCGCGATGCTGATGAACGCCTATGCGAATGCGATCGCTGACAAGGTGATCACCCGCGCCGAAGCCAACGAGATGTTGGCCGAGACGATGGAGCTGCAGCGCATCCTCGTGGACATGAAGATGCACCTGGAAGCGGAGGGGAACGGCTGATCCCGTCAGGCGCGCGTCAGCAGGACCGAACCGACCGAATAGCCCGCGCCGAACGAACAGATCAGGCCGCGATCGCCGGGGGTCAGGTCGTCGGAATGCTGCGCGAACGCGATGATCGAGCCGGCCGAGGACGTATTGGCGTAATCCTGCAGGATGTTTGGCTGTTCCCGTGGGTCTGGGACGCGGCCCAGGACCTTGCGCCCGATAAAGTCGTTCATCGACTTGTTGGCCTGGTGCAGCCAGAGCCGGCGCAGGTCGTCCGCGGTCCATCCGGCCGCATCGAGATGCGCCGCGATATGCGCCGCGACCAGGGGCAGCACTTCCTTGAAGACCTTGCGGCCGTTCTGCATGAACTGCATGTCGCGGCGGTCGTCCATCGCGTCGCGTGTGCGGCGCAGGAAGCCGTCATTGTTGCGAATGTTGTTCGAGAACTGCGTTGCGCAGCGCGTGCTCTCGATCTCGAACCGGTCGCCTTTCGCCAGGTCGGACCGCTCCAGCACGATGGCGGTGCAGACGTCGCCGAAGATGAAATGGCAATCCCTGTCGCGCCACTCCAGATGGGCCGAACATATTTCGGGGCTGACGACGAGGGCGCGGTCGATCGACCCGGCGCGGATCATGTCGGTCGCGGTCTGAATGCCGAAGGTCGCCGAGGAGCAGGCGACGTTCATGTCGAAGGCGAAGCCGGACGTGCCCAGCAGTTGCTGGATCTCGATCGCGATGGCCGGATAGGCCCGTTCGTGGTTGGAGGCGGCGCAGATGACCGCATCGATATTGCCAGCGGTGACACCGGCCTTCGACAATGCCTGATCGCAGGCCGCCAGGGCCATCTCGGCCATCTGGCCCGGTCCGTCATCCGGGCGGGCGGGCAGGCGGGGGAACATCCGGTCCGGATCGAGCACGCCGGACTTGTCCAGCACGTGGCGGCGTTCGATCCCGCTGGCGGACTTGATGAACTCCGCGCTGGAATGGGGTATCGGCGCCTGCGTTCCGGCGGCGATCGCATCGGCACGCAGCGCGTTCTGGCGATCGGCATAGGCATTGAAGGCGACGACCAGTTCGTCGTTCGTGATGACCTGCTTTGGCGTGAACACGCCCGAGCCGGTGATCGCGGCATGGTTCTGACCGGTCATCGGACCTCCTCGTCCCGTGGGGTCGGAGAGGTTTGCCGCCGGGGCCCCCGCGCGTCAAGCCGAACGGGGGCGGCCCGGCATCAGGCCGCGCGCCTGTCGGGCCGTTTGGGCGAGGCGGCGGTGCGCGCGATGTCGGTCAGGATCGCCTCGACATGGGCCATGTCAGCCTCGAGCGCATCGCCGCCGAAGAGTTCGAGCAGCGGAAGGCCGGCCTTGTGGAAGACGTCGCGCTTCAGTTGATCGCGGCGGATGGCCCGGTTGCGCCACTGGCCGCCGGCAACGCAATCGATCGCGACGACGGGTTGCGCTGCGCCGTCCAGCAGAACGAAATCGACGCGCTTGTGCCGCAGGGCCCGGAGCGCGGTGCTCATCTCGTCCCCGCGACCGTGGATCGTGAACAGTGCGCCGAGCGAGACTTCGGGCGCGACATGCAGCCCGTGGGGATCGGCGATCGCGCGCAGCCCGGCGAACAGGTCGCGGCGCGTCTCCTCAAGCAGTGGGCCGGTGGCGACCGATGCGAGCGAGAGCGCATCCCGACCGCTGAGGCGCCGACGCGACGCACCGTTCAGACGGCTGGAAAGGAAACTCCACAAACGGGGCCGGGACGGGGTATCGGCGATGATCATGCATTCGCTCCTCGATGGGACTGGTTCCTTTTGGCTGCGGGTCCGATGTGGCGGAATTGCGGCCAGCCTGCGTGAAGATGCTTTTGCAATCAGATGGTTAAGCACGGGTAAACAGGTGAAGATGTCCGGGTGCGCGCCCATCCGGAAATGGCGAAGGCCGCGCGATCCGTTTGGATTGGCGGCCTTCGTGGTCCAGGTGCGGGGATGGATCAGCCCAGTGCGACGGCCGGTGTCCAGGCGGGGGCTGCGCGATCCTCTGCAGGTGCGACGGGCGCGCGGGGTGTGGCCTGCTCGGGCGCATCGCTGCCGTTGGCCGGATCGGGGAACGGATTGACGATCGACACGAGCCGGTCGCGGTTCACGATCCAGTCGTCGGCGCGGTTCAGCGTGACCAGCGGCAGGCCGGCCAGGACGAAGGCCTTGTGGCGCACGGCGTCGCGATAGGTGGGGCCGTCGCCGGCGAGAACCTCGATGCCGCAGATGGGCGTGCCGTCCGTCCGCGATATGACGAAGTCGACGCGGCGCTGACGCAGCGAGGTGGCGACGGCGCCGGCGGTCTCGCCCTCGGCGGACAGCAGTGCGGCGAGCGATACCTGCGCGTCGATCGTCAGACCCCTTGCACCGGCGAAGCGGGTGACGGCGCCGAAGAGGGCACGCGTATCATCGTCGACGAGGGGGCGGGCGCGCAGGGTGCAGGCGGCAAGCGACGAAAGGAGCGAGGCGCGCGGCGCGGTGACCCGGTGGGCCGGAAACGATTTCGCGTCGGCGGGTTCGGCAGTCGCGCGGCGAAGGGCCATGCCGCAGGTGGACAGCGCGATGAGGGACATTCCGATGGGTTCCATGACCGTTTTCCCGTTCTAGGATGGCGTAAGTCGACGGTGAGATCGGGACATGGCCGAAATTCGGCAGGTTCACGGCGATTTGACCGCAATGGTTCGCCCGGCGCGACAACGCCACCCCTAGGGCCCGCATCAAAGCGCGGTTGGCGACAAAAACGGCGACAATCGTTTCGTTAACAGTCGTTTACACATGTGGCGTAAATGTGGAAACGGTGATTCCGGTTAACGAAATGATAGGTTTCGTTAACCTTTGGCCGCGGCGGCGCGATGGCGCGACTCAGGCACGCCCGCCTTATTGCAGCGAACGCACCTCGACCACGCCTTCGTCACGGGCCTTCATTGCCAGAGCGGCCGCATGCGCGCCGGCAAGCGTGGTGTAGTACGGTATCCGGTCGTTCAGGGCGACGCCGCGCATGGAGCGGCTGTCCTCGACGGCTTGGGCGCCCTCGGTGGTGTTCATGACCAGGGCGACTTCGCCATCCTTCATTACGTCCACAACCGTGCGCCCGCCCTCATAGGCCTTGTTGACGTGATGGCTTTCGATGCCATGGCGCGACAGGAACGCCGCCGTCCCCGAGGTGGCCAGGATCGAGAAACCCATGTCCCCCAGGATCCGGGCGGTCTCGACCAGCTGGTCGGTCTTGTCGGCGTCCTTGATCGACAGGAACACCGTCCCCTCGGTCGGAAGCTGGACGCCCGCGCCCATCTGCGCCTTCAGGAACGCGCGTGCGAAGGAGCGGTCCCAGCCCATGACCTCGCCGGTGGAACGCATCTCGGGGCCCAGCAATGTGTCGACACCGGGGAAACGGGCGAAGGGCAGCACCGCCTCCTTGACCGAGAACCAGGGCGTGTCCGGGTGGGCCAGTGTCATCAGGTCGCCGATCGGCACGTGATCGGGGTTGGCGTCGTCCGGGTAGGGATCGCGCAAGGGGAAGTTCGACAGCGGCTCCCCCGCCATCAGCCGCGCGGCGATGGATGCGATCGCGCTGTCCACCGCCTTGGCGACGAAGGGCACGGTGCGGGACGCGCGGGGGTTCACCTCGATCAGGAAGACCTCCTCGTCCTTCACGGCGAACTGGACGTTCATCAGGCCGACAACGCGCAGGGCGCGGGCCAGCGCCTCGGTCTGGGTGCGGATGGTGGCGATGACGTCGGGCGACAGCGTGTGCGGCGGCAGGCAGCAGGCGCTGTCGCCGGAATGGACGCCTGCCTCCTCGATATGCTGCATGATGCCGGCGACGTGGACAGCCTCGCCGTCGGACAGGGCGTCGACATCCACCTCGATCGCGCCGGAGAGGTAGCCGTCGAGCAGGACGGGGCTGTCGCCGCTGACGACCACGGCATCGCGGATGTAGCGTTCGAGCTGCGCAGTGTCTCGCACGATCTCCATCGCGCGACCGCCGAGGACGTAGCTGGGGCGGATCACCAGCGGATAGCCCAGTTCCTCGGCGCGCAGGCGGGCCTCGGCGTCCGAATGGGCGATGGCATTCTTCGGTTGGCGGAGGCCGAGTTGCCCGACGAGCGCGCTGAACCGCTCGCGATCTTCTGCCAGGTCGATGGCATCGGGCGTGGTGCCCAGGATCGGAATGCCGGCGTCATGCAGCGCGTTGGCCAGCTTCAGCGGCGTCTGCCCGCCGAACTGGACGATGACGCCATGCAGCGTGCCGTTCTCCTGCTCGCGGGTCAGGATCTCCATCACGTGCTCGAAGGTCAGCGGCTCGAAGTAGAGGCGGTCGGAGGTGTCGTAATCGGTGCTGACCGTCTCGGGGTTGCAGTTGACCATGATGGTCTCATAGCCCTGATCGCTCAGCGCGAAACAGGCGTGGCAGCAGCAATAGTCGAACTCGATCCCCTGGCCGATCCGGTTGGGGCCGCCGCCCAGGATGACGACCTTCTTGGCGTCGGTCGGCCGACTCTCGCATTCGGCCTCGCCCATCACAGGCGTCTCGTAGGTGGAATACATATAGGGCGTCTGGGCCTCGAACTCGGCAGCGCAGGTGTCGATGCGCTTGAACTGCGCGGTGACGCCGAGGTTCAGGCGGGCGCGGCGCACATTGTCCTCGGTCCGGCCCGTCAGGTGGGCGAGGCGGGCATCGGTGAAGCCGTAGGTCTTCAGGCGTCTGAGCGGCGCCTCCTCCACCGGCAGGCCGTTCTTGCGGATCTCGGCCTCGATCTCCACGATCTCGCGGATGCGGGCCAGGAACCACGGATCGAACCGGGTCACGGCGTGAATGTCATCGTCGGACAGACCCTGCCGCATCGCCTGCGCGATCACGCGGATGCGGTCCGGCGTCTGCCGGCCGAGCGCGGCCTTGATCGCCGCGGGATCGTCCGGGAGGTCGATCTCGTCGAAGCCGGTCAGCCCGGTCTCCATCGAGGCAAGGGCCTTCTGCATCGACTCGTGGAAGGTCCGGCCGATGGCCATGACCTCGCCCACCGATTTCATGGCGGTGGTCAGCAGGGGCTCGGCCCCCGGGAACTTCTCGAAGGCGAAGCGCGGGATCTTGGTGACGACATAGTCGATCGACGGCTCGAAGCTGGCGGGCGTGACGCGGGTGATGTCGTTGTCGAGCTCGTCCAGCGTATAGCCCACGGCCAGCTTGGCGGCGATCTTGGCGATCGGGAAGCCCGTGGCCTTGGACGCCAGTGCCGAGGACCGCGACACGCGCGGGTTCATCTCGATCACCACCATGCGCCCGTCTTCGGGGTTCACGGCCCATTGGACGTTCGAGCCGCCCGTCTCGACCCCGATCTCGCGTAGCACGTTGATCGAGTGCGTGCGCATCTGTTGGTACTCCTTGTCCGTCAGCGTCAGCGCGGGCGCGACGGTGATGGAATCGCCGGTATGCACGCCCATCGGATCCACGTTCTCGATGGCGCAGACGATGATGGCGTTGTCCGCGCGGTCGCGCACGACCTCCATCTCGAACTCCTTCCAGCCCAGAAGGGATTCATCGACCAGTATCTGCGCCATCGGAGACGCCTCGAGCCCCGTGCGGCAGATGCGTTCGTAGTCCGCGCGGTTGTAGGCCACGCCGCCGCCCGTGCCGCCCAGCGTGAAGGCGGGGCGGATGATCGCCGGCAGGCCGACGAATTCCAGCGCGTCCATCGCGTTCTTCATCCCCGTGGCAATGTCGAACTTGCCGTTTTCCAGCTTGGGCGCGTCGACGATGGTGGCCTTCGGGTTCTCGATCCCCAGCCGGTCCATCGCCTCGCGGAACAGCTTGCGGTCTTCGGCCATTTCGATGGCTTCGCGCTTGGCGCCGATCAGTTCGACGCCGTGTTCGGCCAGCACGCCCATGTCGTCGAGGCTGAGCGCGGTGTTCAGCCCAGTCTGGCCCCCCATCGTCGGCAACAGGGCGTCCGGCTTCTCCTTGGCGATGATACGGGCCACGACCTCGGGCGTGATCGGCTCGACATAGGTCGCGTCGGCCAGGCCGGGGTCGGTCATGATGGTGGCGGGGTTGGAGTTCACCAGGATGACGCGGAACCCCTCCTCCCGCAGGGCCTTGCAGGCCTGCGCGCCCGAATAGTCGAACTCGCAGGCCTGACCTATGACGATGGGCCCCGCGCCGATGATCATGATCGACTGGATGTCGGTGCGCTTGGGCATCGCGGCCTCCCCGGGGGTGATGTGCTGGCAAACTCGCCGGGGTTTAGGGGCCGCGGCGCGCGGGGGCAAGGGTGGTGACGCGGGCCGCATGAAGCAGAGCGCATGCCGGAGGGATCCATGGTCATGGAACGGTCGGAATCACGCCCAAGTGCCGGCCGGTTGACGCGTCAGGATCGCGCCGTTCCCGACGAGCCGAGCCATGCCAGACCAGCCCTCCCCCGACGCGCCTGCCCCGTTCACCCTTCCCGTCCCCCGCGAGGCGGCGCTGGCGGCAGGCGCGCCCGGGAATGGCGACCGCCTGTCGGAGGCAGTGTTCGCGTCGGTGGGCGGACTTCTGTCGCGGGGCGCTGTCGATGCGGGAGCCGTGCCGCCGGAGATCGCCATGCTGCGGGATCTGACCGATTACACGGGTCAGGTCTGCAACGGCGGCCATCGCCAATATGGCCGCAACCGGGGCGATCGCATCCCCGAGGTGGCGCCGCGCGTCATCGCCGCGCTGGAGGCGATGGAAGCGAAGTCCCAATTGCGGCTCTACCGCGCATTCCTGTCGGGCCAGGCGGCCGGGCTGTCCGGTCCGGCGAGCGATCGGATGGATGAACTGTTCTTCGCCATGCAGGCCAGGCGCGGGCTCGGCAATCTGGCCGTGCCGTGGATCCTGTCCTGGCCGTTCCTCGAGATCCTGCGGGACGCGGCCGCCGTGGAGGCGCGCCTGGACGCCATCGCCGCGTCGGACGCGGAGGCGGAGCGGCGGCGGCAGGTCGCCGCCCTCGACGCCACGCGGGCGCGCTTCGCACCGGGCATCTATCTGGGGGCGCTGTGCGCCGCGCGTCGTCTGCCGTCGGCCGAAGGGGTGGTCCGGATCGCACATGGCGGCTCGCCCGTCCCGGATAGCGACGGGAAGGCGGCGGATTTCGCGGTCGAACTTACGGGCGGTCCGCGCACGATGCGGATCGCGCCCGACAAGGTCGGTTTCCTCGACGACACCGGGGCCCTGCAAGTCCATGTCACGCCGGAGGAGACGGAGGCATTCGCCGCCCTCATCGAGCGAACGCAGATCGCCAAGGCCGCGCATCTGATGATCACGGACCGCCAGGGCGGTGTTGCGATCGAAACCTGCCGTATTGTGACACCCGTGAAGACGCAGCAGGATATCGCGACGCAATCGATCGTGGCGATCCAGCTGATCGGTGGCGGCGCGTCGCACATCATCGTCGCAGAGCCGAAGGCATTTCTTCTGTTCGAAAGGCCGAACGCCCCCGCAGTGGGTCGGATGTCCATCGCGCGACTGCAGCGAAGGCTGTCGCGACTGGGCCTATGAAGCGGGATCAGCGGTAGAGGTAGTCGCGCGTATTGGGCACCACGTCCGCCTTCTTGGCGAGCTGCATCTGAAACACGACGTGGTTGTAGGCGTCGAAGCTGACCTCCGCCGCGACCAGGTAGTAGCGCCACATCCGGATGAAGCGGTCGTCATACATGGCGCGCACGGTTTCGACATTGGCTTCGAACCGCCTTTGCCAGTGCCGCAGGGTTTCGGCGTAATGGCCGCGCCAGACCTCAATATCGCATTGCCAGAAGCGCAGCTTCTCGATCGGGTCGAGAAGTTCCGACAGCGAAGGCGTATAGCCGCCCGGGAAGATGTATTTCGCCAGCCAGCCCGACGTGGTGGTCGGCGGCCCGCAACGTCCGATGGTGTGGATGAGTGCGATGCCGTCATCGGTCAGCAGATCCGCGACCTTGCCGAAATAGGTCGGGTATTGCGGCGCGCCGACATGTTCCAGCATGCCCACCGACACGATGCGGTCGAATGGCTCGGCCAGGTCGCGATAGTCCTGCAGGCGGATGTCGATCCGGTCGGCCAAGCCCGCCGCCTCGGCCCGGGCGCGGGCGGCGGCGTGCTGGTTCTCGGACAGGGTCACGCCGGTCACCCGCGCGTCGAAATCGCGGGCGAGCGTCAGCGCCATTCCCCCCCAGCCGCAACCGATGTCGAGGACGCGCATCCCGGGCGCGATCCGCAGCTTGCGCGCGATATGCGCCTTCTTGGCGGCCTGCGCCTCCTCCAGCGTCATGTCGGGACGTGGAAAGTAGGCGCAGGAATACTGACGGTCCTCATCAAGGAACAGGTCGTAGAAATCGTCCCCCAGATCGTAGTGATGGGCCACGTTGCGTCGGGCCTTGCGCGGGTCGTTCGCCTGCACGAAGCGCCGCGCCAGGAACCGCGCCCGGAACCCGGCGGCGACCAGGGGCGGCATCGCACCCCGTCCGCCGTTGATCGCGAACAGGGTCAACATCTGCCGCAGGTCCCCCTCCTCGATCAGCAGCTTGCCGTCCATGTAGGCCTCACCCAGGGCCAGTTCCGGGTCGCGGACGAGACGTTGCAGGTAGGCGTCATCCGTCAGGCGCAGCGTGACCGACGGCCCGTCATTCCCGGTTCCGAAGCGATGCTCCGATCCGTCCGGAAGGATGGCGACCAGCCGGCCCTTCCTGACCAACCGCCCAAGCATGGTCAGTACGATCGAACGCCACATGATGCCGCCACCCCCTTTCCGACTGCATTCCGGGCAGAAAAGCCCATTGGAGCCGCGCCTTGCAAGGCCTCGGGTGGCGGGGTCCGTCTTTGCGCGGCCGCCTCCTGCCGGTTGACACCCCGCGGGCGGGCGTGTTGATCGGGCCGACGCCACAGATCCCGCCTTCGGAGAGCCGACATGCACGCCTATCGCACCCATACCTGCGCCGGTCTGACCCGCGACGATGTGGGCGAGACCGTCCGTCTCGCCGGGTGGGTCCACCGCATCCGGGACCATGGCGGCGTGCTGTTCGTCGACCTGCGCGACCATTTCGGCATGACGCAGCTTCTGTGCGACCCCGACAGCCCCGTCTTCGCCGAGATGGAGAAGGTTCGCTCCGAATGGTGCATCCGGATCGACGGGACGGTCAAGGCACGCGACGCAAGCCTGGTGAACCCGAAAATCCCCACGGGCGAGATCGAGGTCTTCGTGCGCGACCTTGCGGTTCTGGGTGCAGCCGACGAATTGCCCCTGATGGTGTTCGGCGATCAGGAATATCCCGAGGAGACGCGGCTGCGCTATCGCTTTCTCGACCTGCGGCGCGAGGCGATGCAGCGGAATATGGTCCTGCGCTCGAATGTGGTGAAGTCGATCCGGCAGCGGATGTGGGACAAAGGCTTCAACGAGTTCCAGACACCGATCATCACCGCCTCCTCGCCCGAGGGTGCGCGGGATTTCGTCGTGCCCTCGCGCCTGCACCCCGGAAAGGTCTACGCGCTGCCGCAGGCGCCACAGCAGTTCAAGCAACTCCTGATGGTGTCGGGTTTCGACAAGTATTTCCAGATCGCGCCCTGTTTCCGTGACGAGGATCCGCGCGCCGACCGGTCGCCCACCGATTTCTATCAGCTCGACATGGAGATGTCCTTCGTGGAGCAGCAGGACGTGTTCGACACGATCCAGCCGGTCATCGCGGGCGTCTTCGAGGAGTTCGGCGGGGGGCGTCGCGTCGATGCCGAATGGCCGCTCCTTTCCTATGCGGAGGCCGCGCTGAAATACGGGACCGACAAGCCCGACCTGCGCAACCCGATCGAGATGCAGGACGTGTCCGAGCATTTCCGCGGCTCGGGCTTCGCCATCTTCGCCTCGCTGCTGGAGAAGGACGGCACCGAGATTCGCGCCATTCCCGCGCCCACGGGCGGGTCGCGCAAGTTCTGCGACCGGATGAACAAGTTCGCGCAGGAGCAAGGGCTGCCGGGGATGGGGTATATCTTCTGGAGGGATCAGGGCGAGGGCATTGAAGCCGCCGGCCCCCTTGCCAAGAACATCGGACCCGAGCGCACCGAGGCGATCCGCCAGCAACTGGGCCTCGGTGTCGGCGACGCGGCCTTTTTCCTCGGCGGGCGGTCCTCGGAATTCGAGGCCGTCGCGGGCCGCGCGCGCACCGTCATCGGCGAGGAGCTGGGACTGACCGACAAGAACCGCTTCGCCTTCGCCTGGATCGTCGACTTCCCGATGTACGAGCGCGACGACGAGGGCAAGATCGACTTCAGCCACAACCCGTTCTCCATGCCGCAGGGCGGGATGGACGCGCTGGACGGCGATCCGCTGGAGGTGCTGGGCTATCAATACGACCTCGCCTGCAACGGCTACGAGCTGATCTCGGGCGCGATCCGGAACCACCGGCCCGAGATCATGTTCAAGGCGTTCGAGATCGCGGGCTATGGCCGCGACGAGGTCGAGAAACGCTTCGGCGGCATGGTCAAGGCGTTCCGGTACGGCGCCCCCCCGCATGGCGGTTGCGCGGCCGGGATCGACCGGATCGTGATGCTGCTGGCCGACGAGGCGAATATCCGCGAGGTCATCCTGTTCCCGATGAACCAGCGCGCCGAAGACCTGATGATGGGCGCGCCGTCCGAGCCTTTGTCGGGCCAGCTGGCGGAACTGGGGTTGCGGCGTCTGCCGAAGGATTGAACCGGCGGGCTTCGGGCACGTTGGACCATTCCAACCTGCCCGGAGAGTGCCGATGTTCCGTTTCCTCAAGTACCTTGCCGTGTTCAAGCTGATCCGGCGCCTGATGCGTCGCTAGGGCGGGCGAACCGCCGCCGCGTTGTCACGACACCTCTGGGAACGGCGGCGATGGCGTCATATCTAGCGGCGATGATCCCGACGCTCGCCGCCATCCGCTTCGGCACCGGTCTTGCCCCCGATATCGCGCCCCCGGCCGGGGCGGACGATCTTTTGCAGGCCCTGTCCGGCCCGGACCAGATGGCGCTGATCGTGCCGCTGCCCGGCTGGGCCCCGCGCATGGCCGATCTGCAGGAGATCGCCCGCCTGCGGCGCGCCCTGCGCGACGACCGCTCCCTGATGGACGAATTCGATACGGCGCGTCAGGGCATGAACCGGGCCTACTACCGCGACCTCGCCGCGACCCTGCAGCGCGCCGCGATCACGCGCGACGGGTTCCGGGAACGCCTGGTCTGGTTCTGGACCGGCCACTTCGCGATCACCGAAGGGGCCGGCTTTCTGCGGCGCACGGTGGGCGGCTATGTCGAGGAGGCGATACGCCCGCATGTCGGCGGCACCTTTGCATCCATGCTGCGGTCGGCCGTCAAGCATCCGGCGATGCTGAACTTCCTCGATCAGGTCCGCTCGGCCGGGCCGGGGTCGCCCCGTGGGCGTCGCGGCGGTGGCATGAACGAGAACCTGGCCCGCGAGGTTCTGGAGCTCCACACACTCGGTGCCGGCGCGAAATACACGCAGACCGACGTCCGACAGTTGGCCGAGTTGATGACCGGCTTGACGCAGGATCGCGTCGGGGCCTTCAAGTTCCAGCCCAACATGGCCGAACCGGGGGCCGAGACCGTCCTGGGGCGCAGCTATGGCGGCGACGATCCCAGCCCACGCGACGTCGACGCCGTTCTGGACGACCTCGCCGCGCATCCCGCCACCGCCCGTCACGTCTCGCGGAAGCTGGCGCGGCACTTCGTCTCCGATGCGCCGCCGCCCGAGATGGTCAGGGCCATGACCGAGGTCTGGGCGCGCAGCGATGGCGACCTGATCGCCGTCTATGCCGCCATGCTGGATCATCCCGCCGCCTGGGCCGCGGATCTGTCCAAGGTTCGCCAGCCCCTCGATTTCGTCGCCGCGGCCATTCGCGCGACCGGGACCGCGACGCTGTTGGGGGCGGCCGCGCCTGCCGACATCCGGCGCCGGGTGGCCGACCCGATGGCCCGGATGGGGCAGCCCTTCCTGCGTCCGCCCAGCCCAGACGGCTGGCGCGAGGATGCGCGGGCCTGGGTGACGCCGCAGGGGCTCGCCTCGCGGTTGGACTGGGCGATGGACGCGGCGCGGCTGCCCGACCCGATCCCCGACCCGAGGGCATTCGTCGATACCGCGCTCGGGCCGCTTGCGGGGTCACGCACGCGCTTTGCCGCGCAGGCGGCCGAGGATCGGGCGGCGGGGGTCGGACTGGTCCTCGCCGCGCCGGAGTTCCAACGGAGATGAGCATGGATCGACGTCGTTTCCTGGGCCTTCTGGGCTGCTCAGTCGCGGCCTATCCGCTGGCCACGCCGATGGCCTTCGCGTCCGTGCCGGGCGATCACCGGCTGGTCGTCGTCATCCTGCGCGGCGCGATGGACGGGATGGACGCGCTGCAACCCTATGGCGACCCGGATCTGGCGAGGCTGCGGCCCGGTTTCGCCATCGGACCGTCGCAGGGCGCGCTGGACCTGACGGGGTTTCACGCGATGCATCCGGCCCTCGGCCCCTTGATGCCGTTGTGGCAGGCTGGCGACCTGGGGTTCGCGCAGGCCGTCAGCACGCCCTATCGTGGCAAGCGCAGCCATTTCGATGGCCAGGACATTCTGGAGGCCGGGACCGCAGGCGACGTGCCACCGATGCGTGACCGCGACGGCTGGCTCAATCGGCTGCTGACGCTCATGCCGGGGGCTCATGGTCGCACCGCATTTGCCGTCGGCCGGGACGAGATGTTGATCCTGCGGGGGGCGGCCGACCACTCCAGCTGGGCGCCCGATGCGCGGCTGGACCTGGCACCCGCCACGGCGGATCTTTTGCTGCACGCCTATCATGACGATCCGCTGTTTCGCGAGACCGCGCGCGAGGCATTGGGCCTTTCCGCGGCGGGCGGGGTGGACGGCGCGCGCCAGGCGACGGCGCTGTTCTCGTTCGCGGCGGCGCAGCTGCGACAGGACGCCCGGATCGCCACCATGTCGGTCGGCGGCTGGGACACGCATCGCAACCAGCCACGCCAGATCGTGCGCCGGCTGGAGGCGCTGTCGGACGGGCTGCTGCGCTTGCAGGCCGATCTGGGTCCGATCTGGGACCGGACCGTCGTGCTGGCTATGACGGAGTTCGGGCGCACAGCGTTCCAGAACGGAACGCTGGGCACCGATCACGGGACGGGCGGTACGATGCTGCTGGCCGGCGGCGCGCTGCGCGGGGGGCGGGTCTGGGGCGACTGGCCGGGGCTGGACGAGGCGCGGCTTCTGGATCGTCGCGACGTCATGCCGACCCGCGACGTCCGCGCCTACGCCGCCTGGGCCCTGCGCGGGATGTTCGGCGTCGACCGCGCCGCACTGACCACAACCGTGTTCCCCGGCCTCGACATGGACGGCGACCCCGGCCTCCTGGCCTGAGGCCGCCGCCCAGTCAGGCGGTCAGGGCCGCAGTTCCATCTGCACCAGTGGGAAAGTGATGCCGGGGCCGATCTGCGCCTCGACAGGTCCCAGCGTCTGGAACCCCTGGCGGGCATAGAACGGCAACGCCGTCACCGTCGACATGCAGTTCAACCGGTCGACGCGCGCCGCCCGCGCCTCTTCCCGGATCCGGGCCATCAGCCGCGCGGCATGTCCGCGATGCAGGTGATCTGGATGGGTGGCGACGTGGCGGACATGGCCGGTGTCGTCGGCGATGCCGTCGGGCGTCGGCGCCCCCCGCGTCCAGCCGCCGACGGCGACGATCACGTCATCATCCTCCACCACGTGATAGGTGCCGCTGGCCAGCAGGTCGGGATTGGCGCTCGCGATCAGCGGATGGGCCGCGCGCAGGGTTTCGGCCGGATAGTCGCCGGCCAGTAGCCGGGGATAGACGGCCGACAGCAGGGCGTCGATCCGTGGTCGATCCGCCGGGATGGCGGGCCGTATGGTGATGGTCATGGTCGTACCTCCTGAACCAAAGACAAAGGGGCCGCACGGACTGAAACCGTGCGACCCCCCAACTTTGGGTCAAGAAGGCGACGCTGACCTTACTTGATCTTGCCTTCCTTGTATTCGACGTGTTTCCGCGCAACCGGGTCGAACTTACGGACGACCATCTTTTCGGTCATCGTGCGCGCGTTCTTCTTGGTCACGTAGAAATGGCCGGTCCCGGCCGAGGAATTCAGCCGGATCTTGATCGTGGTGGGCTTCGCCATCTGGTGTCTCCTGTCAGCGGTCGGGGGCACGACGGGGCGCCACCCGCGAAATCCGGGAAGCTGCCTTCTAGCCGGTCGGCATCGGGTGTCAAGCGGCGGCGGGCGCAGGGTTGCAGACCAGCCGCAGGATCATCAGGTCGGGCAGGGGCGCGCGGCTCAGGCTCACGGTGCAGGTGCCCTCGCGCCCTTTGATGTATCCCAGGCCCAGCGTCATCGACGCGTTCCCATCCCGTTGCGCGGTGTCGAGCGCGGCGTTCACCATCGGCCGGTCCGAGTGGTGCCAGAAGCTGGCGAAGGACAGGCCGCGCAGATCGTCGCCGGGATGAAAGCCCAGATCGTCCAGCAGCGTCGACCCGAGCGCCGCGATCCGCCCGTCGCCATAGAGCAGCCCCACCCGGGCCTCGCCCTGGTGCAGGAGCGACAGGGCCTCGCTCGGCAGATCCGGCGCGCGGGCGTCGACAAGGGACGGGGCAGGGGACGATTGCACCGATGCAACCTCCGTTCATGGGTTCGAATTCCTGCCTGCCTCGCGTCGATAAGGGGGGCAGGCGGAACCATGTCGCAAGCGCTATGTCACAGGACATCGAAAATCGCGCCATATCGGTCGTTTTCCGCCGATCCGGCCGGCATAGCGGTGTGCGGGGGGCCTGTAAGCCGGATTCTGTTCCCCGGATCGCTCCGGTTCGACGGCCATTCATCTGGGCCGCGAATCGCTTCGCGGCCTCGCGC
The DNA here is from genome assembly GCF_023015695.1 of Jannaschia sp. S6380. Taxonomy (NCBI): domain Bacteria; kingdom Pseudomonadati; phylum Pseudomonadota; class Alphaproteobacteria; order Rhodobacterales; family Roseobacteraceae; genus Jannaschia; species Jannaschia sp. S6380. The sequence goes on along the minus strand of NZ_JALKAS010000001.1, from coordinate 1,571,276 downwards.
TGCCAACCCGGACCTCGCGGGCAAAGCACCCGTGCCGCAAGCGGCCTGAGATCCCTATTCGGCATTGCTCCCGGTGGGGCTTGCCATGCGGAGGACGTTGCCGCCCCCCCGGTGGGCTCTTACCCCACCGTTTCACCCTTGCCCCGGCATCCGCGGACGGACACGTGGGGCGGTCTGTTTTCTGTGGCGCTTTCCGTCGGCTTCCCTGCGGGTTTCCCCATCCGGTCGCCGCCCGGGCGTTACCCGGCACCGTCGCTTCGTGGAGTCCGGACTTTCCTCGGGGTTGCCCCCGCGGCCGTCCGGCCCCCCGCACGCCGGCGGGTTAGGCCGCCCCCACGCGCAGGTCAACGGGGAAGCGCCGAGCGAGGTCGGTGGCCAGGCCCGCATCGACCTCGTCCAGCGGGCCCCTGGCACCCGGACGGAAGCGCAGGCGAAACGCGGCGAGCAGCGTCGCCGCGTCCACCGGAGCGGTATAGCCGAAGGCACGGGCCTGGTCGGCGAACGTGTCGGGTGCGGCAACTCCGCCGGGATCGGGCCAGACGGCCAAGCCGCAGAGGGCAAGACGGCGCCAGTCGAAACGCCCGCCCGGGTCGATCTTGCGGCCGGGCGCGCAGTCGGAATGGCCGATGATCCCCTCGGCCGGAATTTTATGAACCTTCATGAGGTGCGACAGCAATTCCTCCAACGCCGCCATCTGCGCGGCCGGGAAGGGCGAGAGCGCGTCGTTCGACAGCTCGATGCCGAGGGAGCGGGAATTGATGTCGTCCGACATGCCCCAGTGTCCGGCCCCCGCATGCCATGCGCGCCGGTCGTCGGGAACGAGCCGCGCGATCTCGCCATGCTCGCCGATGACGTAGTGGCACGACACTTCGGTCTTGGGGTCGCAGAGGCGCTTGATGGCCGGTCCGGGCCCGCCGGTCATGGCGGTGTAGTGCAGCACGATCAGGTCCGGACGCAGGACGCCGCCGCGGCGCGGGCCGTGGTTCGGACTTGGGCGTTCCTCGATCTTCAATTCCGGACGGCGTTGCGCACGATCGCCGGATTCCAGCCGCAGGCATTGCCGTCGCCATCCGGATCGACGCCCAGCCTGTCGCGCTCGGGCCCGCCGGCGGCAAGGAACTCTTCCTGCGCGACATCGGCGCTGCGGTACCGCTGGCATTGCCGTTCGGCCCGGTTGGCCGAGGCGCCGATGCCGCGCCGGAAGGCCTTGGTCCCGACCGGTTTCGCCGGGCCGAGCGCGTAGGCGAAGATATTGGGGCCGGTGCTCTCGGGGCGCGCCAGCTCGGTCGGCTGGACGACCTGATACTGCGCACGCGCCGCGCGAAGACGTTCGGCGTCCGCCTCGATGTCGCGTGCGGCCGAGACAGCCTGGAAGTCCTGCTCGCGGCTGATGGTCGGATTGTCGCGGTCGAGGTCGAGCGCCGCGCCGTCGACCGGGGCTGCGGCCGGCGGGTCCGCCGCCGTCGGAAGGGGGGCCGGCGCCTCGACCGGGTTCACGAAGCCCTCGGGCGTTTCGGGGCGACCCAGGACGGCGCGTGTCTCGGCGGCCAGTCGCTCCGCCTCGGTCTGGGTTCCGGATGCGCCGCCCGGCGGCGTCTCGGGCGGGCGGATCGACGCCGGCGGGGCCAGCGGCTCCTGCCCGCGAAGCTGCGCCTCACGGCGCTCGGCCACCTCCTCGGGGGAGTCGAACCCGGCGCCGCGCACGGTGCTGTCGGGCACCGGCGGATTGCAGGCCGCCAGCGTCATCGCGGCCACCACTGCGGTCATCGTCTTGGTCACGTGCATGTCAGCCTCTGCTCGTTTCCGCGCGTTCTACCACCATTTGTCGGGCCGCGCCACGAAGCCGGCCCGGTCCTCAAGGCATTGTGCGGCGTTCAGCAAGGGCCCTTCCTGCCAGGGACGCCCGATCAACTGCAGGCCCATCGGCAGCCCGGCGCGGTCCAGCCCCGTCGGCACGGCAACGCCGGGCAGGCCCGCCAGGTTCACGGTGACGGTGAAGACGTCGTTGAGGTACATCTGGATCGGATCGGCATCCTTCAGCGCGCCCAGTTCGAAGGCGGGCGAAGGCGTGGCAGGCGTCAGGATGGCATCGACGCCTTCGTCGAACGCGATCTCGAAATCCCGCTTGATGAGGGCGCGGATCTTGCGCGCGCGATTGTAATAGGCGTCGTAGAAACCCGCCGACAGAACGTAGGTGCCGACCATGACGCGGCGCTGCACCTCGGGGCCGAACCCTTCGGCGCGGGTACGCTCGTACATTTCGGTGATGCCTTCGCCCGGTCCGACCTCGGCGCGGTGACCGAAACGGACGCCGTCGTAGCGGGCGAGGTTCGACGATGCCTCGGCCGGCGCGATCACGTAGTAGGCGGGCAGGGCGTATTTCGTGTGCGGCAGGCTGATGTCGCGGATCTCGGCGCCCGCGTCGCGGAGCATCGCGATGCCCTCCTGCCAAAGGCTCTCGACCTCCTCGGGCATGCCGTCCATCCTGTATTCGTGCGGGATGCCGATCGTCTGCCCGGCCACGTCGCCGGTCAGCATCGACTCGAAATCCGGCACGGCCAGATCGGCGGACGTGCTGTCCTTGGGGTCGTGCCCCGCCATCGCGCGCAGCATGATCGCCGCATCGCGCACGCTGCGCGTCATCGGGCCGGCCTGGTCGAGGCTGCTGGCGAAGGCGACGACCCCCCAGCGGGAGCAGCGGCCGTAGGTGGGCTTGATGCCGACGGTGCCGGTGAACGCCGCGGGCTGGCGGATCGACCCGCCGGTGTCGGTGCCCAGCGCCGCGAGGCACAGCCGCGCCGCGACCGCCGCCGCCGAGCCGCCCGAGGAGCCGCCGGGCGTCAGCTTCGCGTCGGAATTTCCGGCGCGCCACGGGTTGACCGCATCGCCATAGACCGACGTCTCGTTGGAGGAGCCCATGGCGAACTCGTCCATGTTCAGCTTGCCCAGCATCACCGCGCCCGAAGTAAACAGCTTGTCGGTGATGGTCGACTCGTATTCCGGCCGGAACCCTTCGAGGATGCGCGATCCCGCCTGACTGGGGACGCCCTTGGTGCAGAACAGGTCCTTCACGCCGATGGGGATGCCGCACATGTCGGGCGCATCGCCACGCGCGATCCGCTCGTCGGCCTTGGCGGCCTGGGCGCGGGCGATCTCGGGCGTGTGGTGGACGAAGGCATTGAGCCCGCCCGCGGCTTGCGCCGCCTCCAGATGCGCTTCGGTCAGGGCCACAGCGGTCGTCTCGCCGTCGCGCAGCATGTCGCGGGCGCGGGCCAGGGTCAGGTCGGTCAGTTCGTTCGTCATGCCGGATCCCTCACTCGACGACCTTGGGCACGGCGAAGAATCCCTCGCGTGCGTCGGGCGCGTTGGCCAGGATCGCGTCCTGCTTGCTGCCATCGGTGACGACGTCGTCGCGGCGCTTCAGGCGCATCGGCGTGACCGAGACCATCGGGTCCACCCCTTCGACATCGACCTCCTGCAGCTGCTCGATGAAGCCTAGGATTGCATTGAACTCCCCGGCCAGCGGCTCCAGCCGGTCCTCCGGCACGGCGATCCGGGCGAGTTTCGCGACCTTGCGGGCGGTTTCCTTGTCGATGGACATCTGGCCTCCGGAAAACGGTTGCGCGGGGTCTAGCGCCAGGGCGGGGCAGGTTCAATACGACGCCGGTGGGGCAGCCGGACCGGACATCCGGCCATCGACGCAAAATCGGCGGGGGGGCGGCGGCGACCCCTTGCGCGCCCCGGCCGCAAACGGGTAGTCGGACGGAACGCGGCGCGCGGGCGTTGTGTAATGGTAAGACCTCAGCCTTCCAAGCTGATGATACGGGTTCGATTCCCGTCGCCCGCTCCACCGCCGGTTCCGGCTCGGCCGGTGATCAGATCCCGGTCATCAATCGCAGATTCGGCAGCGCGAAGGCGGCCACCAGCCCGACCGCCGCGCCGATGGCCAGGCGCGTGCCGCGCCCCGTCGTGGATGGCGCATAGGCCGCCAGCCCCGCACAGATCGCCGCGTAGAACGCCATTGCGACCGGATCGACTACGGTATACATGTCTGCCCCCCCGAATGGCGCCGCGATGCCGGTCCGCCACCTGGGTCAGCCTTGCCTGCCGCGACGATCCGGTCAATCCCGGTGCCTTGCCTCGCTTGGCCGGCGTCGTTACCTGACCGGCGGACAGGAGATTCTGCATGGCCGACATCGCCCGCGAAGCCGACCGCCAGGGGTCGAAGCGCATCGGCAGCCTGCGCGCGCTCGCGCCGTTCTTCCGGCCGCACGTGGCCATGGTCGTGGCGGCGGTCGCCGCGTTGGTGCTGACTGCGTGCGTTTCGCTGATGCTGCCCCTGGCCGTGCGACGCGTCGTCGACGGCTTTCAGACCGGCGAGACGGAGCTTCTCGATCAGTATTTCGCGGCCGCGCTGGTGATCGCGGGCCTGCTCGCGGTGGGGACGGGGCTGCGCTACTACCTCGTCACGCGGCTGGGCGAGCGGGTCGTGGCCGACATTCGCAAGGCCGTGTTCGGGCGCATGATCGCGATGTCGCCGGATTTCTTCGACGGTATCCTGACGGGGGAGGTGCTGTCGCGCATCACGACCGACACGACGTTGCTGCTGTCGGTCATCGGCTCCTCGGTCAGCGTGGCGCTGCGCAACGTCCTGATCTTCGCGGGCGGGCTGGCCCTGATGCTGTGGACGGCGCCCAAGCTGTCGGGGCTGGTGCTCCTGATGGTGCCGGCGGTGATCGTCCCGATCCTCGTGCTGGGGCGGCGCCTGCGCAAGCTCAGCCGCGAAAACCAGGACTGGATCGCGGAATCGTCGGGCCGGGCGTCGGAATGGCTGCTGAGCGCGCAGACGGTGCAAGCCTATACGTTCGAGGGCGAGGCCGGGCGCCGCTTCGACGACGTGACCGAGCAGAGCTTCCGGTCCGCGCGCACCCGCATTCGCGTCCGCGCCATCATGACTGTTATCGTCATCCTGCTGACCTTCACGGGGATCGTGGGCGTCCTGTGGATCGGGGCGCGCGACGTGCGGGCGGACGTCATGACGATCGGCGAGCTGATCCAGTTCCTGATCTACGCGATCATGGTGGCCGGCTCCGTTGCCGCCCTGTCCGAGATCTGGGGCGAGCTGCAGCGGGCCGCCGGTGCGACCGAACGTCTGGTCGAACTGCTGGAGGTCGAGGACGAGGTCCGCGATCCCGCCCGCCCCGCCCGTCTGCCCGAAGGCGACGCGATCGCGCTGGAGGACGTCACGTTCCGCTATCCCACGCGGCCCGGCGTCGCCGCGCTGGACGGTGTCACGTTGCATGTCCGGCCGGGCGAGACGGTCGCGCTCGTCGGCCCGTCCGGCGCGGGCAAATCCACCGTGATCCAGCTTCTGCAACGTTTCTACGATCCGGATGCGGGCCGCGTGACGCTGGGCGGGGTCGACCTGCGCGGGCTGTCCCGGCACGATTTCCGCAGGCGGATGGCGCTGGTGCCGCAGGATCCGGTGATCTTCGCCGCCTCGGCGCGCGACAACATCCGCTTCGGCAACCCCGAGGCCGACGATGCCCAGGTCGAGGCCGCCGCCCGCGCCGCCGCGGCCCATGATTTCCTGACCGCGCTGCCCGACGGGTACGACACCTATGTCGGCGAGCGGGGCGTGATGCTGTCGGGCGGGCAGAAACAGCGCATCGCCATCGCCCGCGCGATCCTGCGGGATGCGCCGGTCTTGTTGCTGGACGAGGCGACCTCGGCCCTCGACGCCGAGTCGGAGCGCGCGGTGCAGGATGCCGTCGGCCGCCTGGCCGAGGGGCGCACCACGATCATCGTCGCGCACCGGCTGGCCACGGTAAAGCAGGCCGACCGGATCGTGGTGATGCAGGATGGCCGGATCGCGGCGCAGGGCACGCATGACGAATTGGTCGCCGAAGGTGGGCTCTACGCGCGGCTGGCGCGGCTTCAGTTCACCGACGGGCTGGCGGCCGAGTAGCCATGGCCCGGACCCGGCGCCGTAGCGTCCGGGTTGCCACCGTCGCCCGCGTCACGCATCGTGCACGACAATGAACCGCGGAGGGAGCCGCGGCACCCGAAGGGAGGGGACGCATGGCATCTTTCGCCACCAAGCAGGACATTCTGGACATCGAGACGGCCGAGCCGTGGGAACAGGCGCAGCCGGCCACCACGCTCTACGAGTTGCTCTCCAAGACGAAGGACGCGCATGGCGATCGCCCCGCGATCACCTATCAGCTCTTCTCTGGCGCGAACGATCCGGCCGAGACGCTGAACTGGCGCGAACTTCACGGGCAGGTCACGCAGGCGGCGAACCTGTTCCGAAGCCTCGGCATCGGCGAAGGCGACACCATTGCCTATGTCCTGCCGAACTGCATGGAGACGGCGACCGTCCTCATGGGGGGGTGCGTGGCGGGCATCGCGAACCCCATCAATCCCCTGCTGGAGTCGGAGCAGATCGGCGCCATCCTGCGTGAAACCAACGCCAAGGTGGTCGTCACGCTGCGCGCCTTCCCCAAGACGGATGTGGCGCAGAAGGTGGCCGACGCAGTGCGCCTGGCGCCCCGTGTCGAAACCGTGCTGGAGGTGGACCTGCACCGCTACCTCACCGGGCTTAAGAAATACGTGGTGCCGCTGATCCGGCCCAAGGTCGCCGTTTCGCATAAGGCGAAGGTTCTGAACTGGGCGGACGCAATGGCCCGTCAGCCGGCCGACAAGCTGACCTTCGCGGATGCGGCGGGCGACCGGGTCGCCGCCTACTTTCACACCGGCGGCACGACCGGCATGCCCAAGGTCGCGCAGCACAAGTATTCGGGCATGATCTACAATGGCTGGATCGGGCATCGCCTGCTGTTCTCGGAACAGGACGTGGTGATGTGTCCGCTGCCGTTGTTCCACGTCTTCGCCTGTCATGTGATCCTGATGGCGATGGTCGCATCCGGCGCGCATGTCGTGTTCCCGACGCCGCAGGGGTATCGCGGCGAAGGCGTGTTCGACAACATGTGGAAGCTGATCGAGCGTTGGAAGGTCACGTTCCTGATCACCGTGCCCACGGCGATGTCCGCGATGATGCAACGTCCGGTCGATGCCGACATCTCGTCCATCAAGACGGCGTTCTGCGGCTCCTCGCCCCTGCCGGTGGAGCTGTTCAAGCGGTTCGAGGCCACGACCGGCGTCACCGTGGTCGAGGGCTACGGCCTCACGGAATGCACCTGTCTCGTGTCTTGCAACCCGATCGACGGCGTCAAGAAGATCGGATCGGTCGGCATCCCGTTCATGCATACCGACGTCAAGATCCTGATGGACAAGGGTGACGGCCCCGTCGAATGCGCGACCGACGAGGTGGGCGAGATCTGCGTGTCGAACCCCGGCGTGTTCGAGGGATCGACCTATACCGAGGTCGACAAGAACCGCGACCTGTTCCACCGCGAACGGTATCTCCGTACCGGCGATCTGGGGCGCATGGACGAGGATGGCTACCTCTGGATCACCGGGCGCGCGAAGGACCTGATTATCCGTGGCGGCCACAATATCGACCCCGCCGAGATCGAGGAGGCATTGGCCGGACACCCGGCGGTGGCCATGGCCGGCGCCATCGGCCAGCCCGACGCTTTCGCCGGCGAGTTGCCCTGCGCCTATGTCGAACTGGTCGCGGGCGAGACGGTCGAGCCCGAGGATCTGGTCGCGCATTGCAAGACGCACGTGCATGAGCGGGCGGCGCAGCCGAAATATATCGAGATCCTGGACGAGTTGCCCAAAACCGCCGTCGGCAAGGTCTTCAAGCCGGACCTGCGCAAACGCGCGATCACCCGCGTCTATGATGCGGCGCTGAAGGATGCGAGCGTTGCCGCGCGCGTGTCCGAGGTGGTGGAGGACAAGAAGCGTGGCCTCGTCGCGCGGCTGGAAAAGACCGGCGATGTCGAGGATCGGGACGTGGTCGCCGTCATGGGCAACTACACCCGGCCCTGGGAATGGACGGATTGACCGGCCGATCCTTTGCGCATCGCTACCAAGACAAAAGACGCCCGCTTGTCACGGGCGTCCAGGGGTCCGCGCGCATCCAGGCGATGCGGGCGGCGATCCAGCGTCGCTCAGTCGAGCGCGACGAGATCCGATGCCGACGCGCGGCCGTCACGACCGTCACGCATCTCGAACTCGACTTTCTGGTTGTCGCGAAGGCCCGTCAGACCGGCCCGTTCGACCGCAGAGATATGGACGAAGATGTCCTTTCCGCCGTCATCGGGGGCGATGAAGCCGTAACCTTTGGTGGTGTTGAACCATTTCACGGTGCCAGTGGCCATTCCCGTGTCTCCTCAGTGTCGTCCCGCCCGCAACATCGCGGCGGCATGGTGCACGACGGAATTGGACATGCCAAAACACCGTCCCGAACCGACGTACACAGTTTCGAGCTAAACGCTGTTCTGAAAAGATCAAGGGGAACCGGAATGGGCATGGCCCTTTGAAACAGGATCCGCCGATCGTCACGCTGCATGGGCTGAAGGCGTGCGACACCTGTCGCAAGGCGCTGCGCGAGGTCCGTGCGAGCGGTCGGACAGCCGTCCTGCGGGACTTTCGCGCCGAGCCACCCAGTCGGGACGAGGTTGGCCGTTGGCATGCCGAACTGGGCGACGCGCTTCTCAATCGCCGTTCGACGACATGGCGGGGTTTGACGGAAGCGGAGCGCGCGGCCGACCCGATCGACCTGATGGTGCGGCATCCGACATTGATCAAGCGGCCCGTGGTTCAGACGGACGATGGCCCGTCCATCGGTCGGGTGGGGCCGCAGCCCTAGCGCCCAGGTGGTCGGCCATCAGGCGTTGGGCATCCGCAGGACGATGTTGCGTCCGCCGCGTTGATAGCGCAGCTCGCTCTCGCCGATGGCCGTGACGCGTCCGCGCTCCAGCCGGTCCCCGACCTCCACCTTGACGTAGCGGCCATTCCCAAGACGGACCAGGGCCCGACGGGCCGAGGGCTGACCGTATACCCCGATCAGGTTGATCTGGCGCAGGCGGATTGCATTCGGCTCGGTCGCGGCGCGGGCGACGCTTCCGCCGGCGGACCGCACCGTTTGTTGGCTTTGCGGCGCGGCCGGGGTGGCCGCGGCTTCCTCCCGGCGCTCGGTGACGATGCGGGCGGCCTGTTGCTCGACGGCACGGGGGCGGACGCTGGGCCGGCCGGATTGCGCCAACGCCAGGTCCGAGACCGGCCCGCTGGGCTGGGCCGCCGGCGTCCCGTCCGCTTCGCCCTGCTGTGCCAGCGACGCCGCCGCCGCGGCGGCCGCTGCCGCGACGGCGGCGTTCTGATCGGCATCGGCCGGGCCGTCCGGCGTCGATTGCGCCGCGGTCTGCTGTGCCGCCGGTCGCGGGGTCGGACGCGTGCGGGTCAACTCCTGTCGCGAAAGGCCGCCGAAGAGGACGCGCTCCACACGATCCTCCGCATCCCCGGGGCGCGGGGTCGGGCGCAGGCGGGCCAGGACCTGCTGCGCGGCGTCGCGCTCGGCCTCCACCGCCTCCCGGCGTTCGCCCTCCGGAGCGGGTCTCGGCTCGGGCAGAACGTCCGGCCGCCCGGACACGACGCGATAGCCGCCCGGGGCGAGCGTGCCCTCCGCCGAAGGCGCCACCAGTCCTTCGCCGTCGACCTCGAACTCGGTTCCCGCAGGCGCGGGCGATGTCTGCGGGCTGAACCCGTCGCTGGGCGGATCGGCCTGCGGCAGCGCCACGGCGTCGCCCTCGGCGACGTCCGGGTCGATCGAGGCGACATAGATATCGGATCCGTCCTCGGTTTCCGGCGCCTCGGGCAGCACGCGTTCCGTACCGGCCAGCTCGCCTATGCCCGGGCCCGCCTCCTCGACCGGCAGGATCGGCACGACGGAGCGAACGATCTCGGGCGCATCCTCCGTGCTGGCGGCGGCGGTATCCGTCGCGGCATCCTCGAGGGCCGCGACATCCGCGACATTCTCCGTGACCTCTGCTTCCACGACCTCCTCGACGGTCGGGGCGGCCACGACATCGACCGGCGTTTCCGTCGCGGGTTCTGCCTGTGTCTCGTCCGTTTCCACTACGACCACTTCGGGCACGGTCGGCATCGGTGCCTCGGGAACCGAAGGCTCTGCCTCGATGGGTTCGGCCGAGGGGGCTGCGGAGTTCGTGGCGAGGCCGGTTCCGCCCCGGCTATCGGGAAGGAGCAGCGCGAGATCGGTCTGATCCGTATCGGGAGGCGTGGGCGACCCTTCGACCTGCGGCACAATGGCACGTTCATCCGCCAGGTCGAGCGACGCTTCCTCGCTGGTGAAGACGACCGACCACACCGCCACGAGCGCAAGCAGGACCAGAAGGCCCAACGTCATGAGAAGCCCCAGCCGCGCGCCGCCACGGCGCGCCGCGACGTCCTTGCCGGATTCCTGCGGCTCTTCCGGCGTATCGACGGCGTCCGCGTCGGCCTGCCCGGCGTGGTCTCGCGATCTGGGTTCGATCGTCGTCGGATCCGCCGCGCCCAGGACGGAGGCCATTTTCTTCAATTTGGCGGGCGGGACCGGTGGCTTGTGCGATGCAAGGGGCACGACCGGGTCCAACGGCGCATCGGACGCGGCGGATGTATCGGTGCCGTCCTCATCCGCGGGCCCCTTCACGACTGCGGGCGGGCGGGAAAAGCGTGGCGCAGCGCCCGAAAGCGGCACCGCTGCCGGAGCCGGGTCGGACGATTTGCGATGGCTGCTGAAGGTCGGCAGGACCGGCCCGGTGGGCGTTTCGGACCTGGCGGCATGCGCGAAGACCGGCATCTTGCGATCCGGCTCGGTCCCCCCGGGCGCGTCGTCCGAACCCTTTTCCGAGAGATTCGTTTCGGTCGGGGCCACGGGCGCGAGAACGGGGGGCGCGACGTTCTGCGGCTTCGCAGGGTCGTCCACGTCGGCGTCGTCACGGGTCATCCAGGGCGGGGGTGCCGCGTCGGCCTCGTCATCGGGCGCCGGATCCGGCATCGCCTCATCGGTCCCGTCCCGGGCGGCATCGGCGGGTGCGGAGGGCGCATCGTTCTTCGCGGGCGGCGCCGATGTCACGGGTTCGGCCGTGGCAATGGTCGGCGGTTCGGGCGTCGGGTGTCCAGCGCCCGGCGCCGCCTGGGGAACGGGCTTCGGCGCCGCGCCAGATGGCAGGGTCGGCATCGGCGGTTGCGGGATCGGCGCGGCGGGCGCCAAGCTGGCCGGACGCACATCCGCGGTCGGCGGCTCGTCGGACATCGGGTCCACATCCCCCGGCTCCGGTGCGGGGGCGGATTTGGCGTCGGTCGCGGGTTGCAGCGGCACGGCACTGGCGACCACTTCGATCGTGTCCGACAGGTCGAGGGACACACGCTCCCCACCCAACAGATCGGCGGCCATTCCCGTCGGGCCGAAGTCGGGCCGGCCGGGATAGGTCGCGTCCTTGGGATCGGCGATCACGTGAACGGGGCGGAACCCGAAATCGGCGGCGAAGGTCTCCGCCTCCAGCAGCGTATCCAGCGCGACCACGGCGACCTGCAGGCGGTCGCCCCGCGTCACGTAGTCAAAGGCCAGATCCTCGACCTCGTAGGGGGTGCGCCCCTTGAGCAGGGCGCGGATCGTGGTCTTGGGATCGCGGTCGTCACGTTCGAGCGAGGTGAACAGGATCTGGCTGTCAGGCAGGATGAGAATCGAGGTGAAATCCTCGCCGAACTTCTCCGCGCAGCGATCACGCAGCCGGAACAGGGCATCGGACATATCCTCGGAATCGAGCCGTACGACGCCCTCGCGCTGCCACTGCCCGGTGCCGGTACGCGACAGGACCGAAATGCCTTCGAGGGAAAGATCGAGCGCAATTTGTGGTGTCATGCGTGCCGCCTAGCATGTGTTTCCGCAGAGCCGCGAGGGCGGCCCGGTCTGGCCCGACAGTCTAGGGCGGGAAATCGCGCAACGCAAAGTAGGGGCCGCGCGACTTGTTCCGGTTCCTATTCGGCGGCCACCTTGCCGGCCGCGGTCGAGAGCGCCTGGTCGAGATCGGCGATCAGGTCGTCGGCATCCTCGATCCCGATAGAGACGCGGACGACGTCCGGCCCGGCCCCCGCGGCGGCCTGCTGCTCGGGGGAGAGTTGCCGATGCGTGGTCGAGGCGGAGTGGATCACCAGGCTGCGCGTGTCGCCAAGGTTGGCGACATGGCTGAAGATCTCGACCGCGTCGATGAACCGCACGCAGGCGTCGTAGCCACCTTTGAGCGCGAAGGTGAACAGCCCGCCCGCACCCTTGGGGCAGACGGTCTTGGCGCGGTCGTGATAGGGCGATGACGGCAGGCCGGCATAGGTGACACGGTCGACCGCCGGGTGCCTTTCGAGCCAGGCGGCGACCTTCTCGGCATTGGCGACGTGCCTGTCCATCCGGAGCGAGAGCGTCTCGATCCCCATCAGGGTGTAATGCGCGGCCTGGGGGTTCATCGTCATGCCCAGATCGCGCAGCCCAACGGCGATGGAATGGAACGTGAAGGCCAGGTTGCCGAACGTCTCGTGGAAGCGCAGGCCGTGATAGGCGGGCTCCGGCTCGGACAGGGACGGGAACTTGCCCGAGGCCGACCAGTCGAACTGCCCCGAATCCACCACGCAGCCGCCGGTCACGGTCCCGTTGCCGGTCAGGTACTTGGTGGTCGAATGAACCACCAGGGTCGCTCCGTGTTCGATGGGGCGGTGCAGGTAGGGCGTGGCCGAGGTATTGTCGATGATCAGCGGAATGCCGGCGGCATCGGCGATGTCCGCCACCGCCCGCACGTCCATGATCCATCCGCCGGGATTGGCGATGGCCTCGCCGAAGACGGCCCGGGTGTCATCGTCGATGGCATCCCGGACGGCGTCGAGGTTGTCGAAATCGACGAACTTGGCCGACCAGCCGAACCGCCTGATGGTCTGGCTGAACTGTGTGACCGTTCCGCCGTAGAGACGCGTCGACACGACGATGTTGCAGCCCGGCTGCATCAGCGGGAACAGCGCCATGAGCTGTGCCGCATGACCCGAGGAGCAGCAGACGGCACCGGCCCCGCCTTCCAGCGTGGCGATCCGTTCCTGCAGGACGGCGACGGTCGGGTTCGTCAGGCGGGAGTAGATATATCCCACCTCCTGCAGATTGAAGAGCGCGGCGGCGTGATCGGCGTCGCGGAAGACGTAGGCGGTGGTCTGATAGATCGGCGTCTGACGGGCCCCGGTCGCCGGATCCGGGCGGGCGCCCGCGTGGATCTGAAGGGTGTCGAAGCCGTACTTGCGTGTCTCGGTCATGTCGCTCTCCCTGACTGTGGGGCGCAGGATACAGTCCGGGACGCGGAGGGGCCAGAGGCGTTCGCCCGACCCCTCAACAGGGTCACTCGACCAGCGCGCGCCGGAATGCCGTCGATACCAGGAAAGCGTCGCGGAATTCGGCCAGGGACATGGTGCCGTCGCCATCGCGATCGGCCATCGCGCGCGCCGCGACGAGGCCACCTGCATGTTCCTCGGCGTCGAGACCGTTCGACCCGTCGCGATCGAGCAGATCGAACACCAGGTTCATCGTGGCCGCATAGGCCTGTTCACGTCCGCGGAACGCAGCAATCTCGGCCATGCCGACTTTCCACCCGAACAGTTCGCCGCGGGTCAGGACCCCGTCGAGGTCCGTATCGATCGCAGCGAAGACCTCTCGTGCGGCACGATCCATTTCGTCCGCGGAGATCATGCCGTCATGATCGGCGTCGATCTGATGTCCCATGTCCTCGATGATCGCCTGGCTGGCATCGACCAGGCGCCAGGCCTCGATGCCGGGAGAGGCGGCGGCGGCCTGCATCGGAAGGGCGGCCAGGATTGCGAAGGAAAGAATGCGCCGGATCATGATGGGACTCCAATCTAACTGTATCCAATATAGAAACTGAACCGTTCGGTTCAATTCAATCATCCCGCACAGGTCCGCCGTCGGTTCCGCACGATGCCTCGCGTCTTGACCGTCGATACCTGCGGTGTAGGAGGGGTGGCGGAACCTGTGCGGAGGATCGACATGGCCGGATTTTTCAAGCGCCTCGTCGGATGGTGGGACGGGCAGAGCTTCGGCACCGCCCTCTGGACCCGCCGCTTCGGGACCGAAGTCGGACAGGACGCGGCAGGCAACACCTATTACCGCAACGCCGATGGCACGCGGCGCTGGGTGCATTATGTCGGCGACAACGACGCTAGCCGCGTGCCGCCCGAATGGCACGGATGGCTGCATCATACCTTCGATCTACCCCCCACGAAGGATCCACTGATCCATCGGACATGGGAAAAGCCGCATCAATCCAACCAGACCGGGACGGAAGACGCGTTCTTCCGCAAAGGGTCGCTGCGCCGGGCCGACGTCGAGCCCGCGACCGACTACGAGGCCTGGAGACCCGAGTGAGGATCGCGCTCGCCACGCTTGTCGCGCTGACCCTGGCCATGCCGGCCGGGGCGCAGGTCGTGCGGACCGGCACCGGGAGCGGGGCCGTCCTGCGCACGCTCGACAAGACCAGCGGCGAGGTGATCGACGTCGAGATGGCCGCAGGCCAGACCATGGCTTACGGCGCGCTTCAGATCACGCTGCATGAATGCCGCTATCCGTCGAAAAATCCGGCCGGCGATGCCTTCGGCCTGATCCAGGTGGTCGAGACGCGCGCGGTCGAGGAGTTGTTCGCCGGCTGGATGGTGGCGTCGTCACCCGCGCTCAACGCGCTGGAGCATCGGCGCTACGACGTCTGGGTCCTTAGATGCACGACGTCCGACGGCTGAGGGACCGGCCTGCACAATGCCGCGCGTTCTGACAGTGCCAATGCCAGTCTCGCGTGGTAATGGTCGCGCCCGATCTCGACCGCGCCGAGGCGGGCGAGGTGATCGGTCAGGAACTGCGTGTCGAACAGGGTGAACCCCTCGCGCCGCAGGAGGGTCACGACATAGGCCAGCGCGACCTTCGAGGCGTCCGGTCTGAGCGAGAACATGGACTCGCCGAAGAACGCGGTGCCCAGCGTCACCCCGTATAGGCCCCCGACGAGGGCGCCGTCCTCGTGGACTTCGATCGAATGGGCATGACCCGCGTCGTGCAGCGCTTCGTAGAGATTGAGGATCGGCCGGTTGATCCAGGTCTCCGGCCGGGCGGCGCAGGCGCGCACGACACGGCCGAACGCCGTGTCCAGCGTCACCTCCAGGCGGCCACGGCGGATCAGGCGCGCCAGGCTGCGCGACATGCGGAACCCATCCAGCGGCAGCACGCCGCGCCGTTTCGGATCGACCCAGTAGATCTCGGGGTCGTCGCGGGACTCGGCCATCGGAAAGACGCCGGCGGCATAGGCCATCAACAGTGTTTCGGGCGTGATCTCGGTCGTGTCGCGCGGCATGGCGAAACCGTAACCCCCGTTGGCCGGCCCGAAAAGGGCCACGGCGGTCTTGCCATGTGCGGACAGTCCACTAACCTCCGCGCGGGCACTAGGATTGGGCGCGAGATGACGAAACTGTCGCAGGATATGGTCGGCGACGATCTGCGGCAAATGCTCGAACTGGTCGACGGGGCCGCGTGCATTGGCGAGCGCATGCCCGATGCCGACGACTTCCGCATCCTTCAAATGAATTCGGCGTTCCGGACATCGTTGGATACGTCCGACGCGGCCGGACGTACGGCGCGCCAGATCTTCGGAGCACTCGATCGCGACGCCATCGACGCAGTGGCGAGGATCACCGGCGGGGGAGCGCGCGGGCGGTTCCGACAGGAACTTGCCGGATCGGACCGGATCTTCGACGTCGAACTTTCTCCGCTCGCGCAGGCGGGTCGGTTCGTGGCCGTCTTGCGCGACATGACGGGTGCCGGGGCCGCGCAGGTGGCAGCCGGCGAGGTCGAGACGAAATTCGCCGCGATGATCGACGACCTGCCGTTGATCGTCTGGTTGCACGGGGCGGACGGCCGGCAGGAGATGGTGAACCAGACCTATTGCGACTTCTTCGGCGTCACCCCGGAGGAGATGCGCGAGGATCGCTGGGAGATGCTGGTCCATCCCGACGATGGCGAAAGCTACGTCGAGGCCTTCAAGCGCTCCATGGCCGAGCGGCGGGATTTTCACGGCTCCGTCCGCGTGCGCGACAGGCATGGCAGTTGGCGCAAGCTGGAATCCTGGGGACGGGCCCGGTTCGACGCCGACGGGCAATATATCGGCGTTGTCGGCACCAGCGCCGATGTGACCGAGCGCGACGACGCTGTCGCCCGCCTGGCCGAGAGCGAAGCGCGGCTGCGCATGCTGATAGAGACATCGCCGGTCGGTATCGTGATCGGCAAGCTGGACGGCCTGATGGGCGATGCCAATCCGGCGTTCCTGCGTATGACCGGCTATGACGGGGACGGTTTTCGGCCCGGTGGTCTGCGCCGCGACGATTTCGTCGTCGATGAGATGAACTACCCGCGCGAACGCGTCGAGCGCGAACTGGCCAAGACGGGCCGTGCCGGTCCGTTCGAGCGCCGCGTGCGCCGCGCCGACGGAACCGAGTTTCCGATGCTGATGCACATGACGCAGCGTCCCGGCCATGACGAGGTCTATGCCTTCGTCACCGACCTGACCGACCAGCACGAGGCGGCGCGGAAGGGCGACGTCCTGATGCGCGAGGTCAACCACCGCGCCAAGAACATGCTGGCGGTGATCCAGTCGCTGGCCCGGCAGACCGCGCGCGACACCACGCCGGAGGCGTTCTTCGCGGCGTTTTCGGCCCGGCTGTCGGGCCTTGCCGCATCACAGGATCTGCTGATCGCCGGCAACTGGGATGCGGTGGGGCTACGGGATCTGGTGGATCTGCAGATGGCCTTCGCGCGTGGCAGCCGTGAGGAGCGGGTCGCGGTGGATGGTGCGCCGCTGTCGATCACGCCGGCCGCCGCCCAGAGCATTGGCATGGCGCTGCACGAGCTTGCGACCAATGCGCTGAAATACGGCGCGCTTTCCGACGAGGCGGGCATGGTCGATATCGACTGGGGCGTCGCCCCGCGCGCGGACGGGCCGCGCTTTTGGATGACATGGGTCGAACACAACGGCCCGCCGGTCGAAACGCCGTCGCGGCGCGGCTTCGGCTATAACGTCATATCGCGGATGGCGGAGCATTCGGTCGGCGGAGCGGTCGAACTGGACTATCGTCGCGAAGGTTTGGTCTGGCGCCTTGAAGCCCCGGGACAGAGGGTGCTGCATTCGAAGAGGAACGGGGAACGATGGCAAAACGCGTGATGATCGTGGACGACGAGGCGTTGATCGCCATCGAGTTCGAGTTCTGGCTGCAGGATGAGGGCCATGAGGTCGCGGGGATCGCGGGCGACCTGGATACGGCGATCTCGGTGCTCGATCGCGGGCCGGTGGACGCCGTCCTTCTCGATGCCAATCTCGACGGCGTCAGTTCGGCCCCGCTGGCCGAGGCGTTCCGCGATCGGGGTGTGCCGTTCGCGGTCGTGTCGGGGTATTCGCGCGATCAGATCGACTGGCTGCGCGACGAGCCGCTGGTCTCCAAGCCGGTCGATTACGGGATGCTCTCGGAGGTGGTGCGCGACCTCTGAACGGTTCAGCCCAGGTTGCGCTCCAGCCAGCGTTCCAGCCAGTGGATGGTGTAATCGCCCGATTGCACGTCGGCGTCCTCGACCAGGTCGCGGAACAGCGGGATCGTGGTGTCGACGCCGTCCACGATCAATTCGCCCAGCGAACGGCGAAGGCGGGCCAGCGCCTCGTCGCGGTCGCGGCCATGCACGATCAGCTTGCCGATGAGCGAATCGTAATAGGGCGGGATGCGGTAGCCGTCGTAGAGCGCCGAATCCATCCGCACGCCGAGGCCGCCCGGGGCGTGGTACTGCGTGATCGTCCCCGGTGAGGGCGAGAAGCTCGGCAGCTTCTCCGCGTTGATCCGCACCTCGATCGCGTGACCGTTGATCGTCAGGTCGTCCTGTTCGAAGGACATCGGAAGGCCGGCGGCCACGCGGATCTGCTCGCGCACCAGATCGACGCCGAAGATCGCCTCGGTGACGGGATGTTCGACCTGCAGACGGGTGTTCATCTCGATGAAGTAGAACTCGCCGTTCTCGTACAGGAACTCGATCGTGCCGGCCCCGGCATAGTTGATGCGGGCCACGGCCTCGGCGCAGGTCCGGCCGATCTCGGCGCGCTGTTCGGGGCTGATGGCGGGGCCCGGCGCCTCCTCGAAGACCTTCTGGTGGCGGCGCTGCAGGGAACAGTCCCGCTCGCCCAGGTGAACGGCCCGGCCCTTGCCGTCGCCGAAGACCTGCACCTCGATATGGCGGGGCGTTCCGAGGTACTTCTCGATATAGACCTCGTCGTTCCCGAAGGCGGCCTTCGACTCCGACCGGGCCGTGCGGAACGCCGTCTCCAGCTCCGCCGACGACTTCGCCAGCTTCATGCCGCGTCCGCCGCCGCCGGCGGTGGCCTTGATGATGACGGGGTATCCCATCTCCTCGGCCACGCGGCGGGCGGCGTCCATGTCGGGCACACCGCCGTCCGAGCCCGGGACGCAGGGCACGCCCAGCTTCTTCATCGTGTCCTTGGCGGTGATCTTGTCGCCCATGATGCGGATATGTTCCGCCGTGGGACCGATGAACTTGATGTCGTGATCTTCCAACACTTGAACGAAGGCCGCATTCTCGGACAGGAAGCCGTAGCCGGGGTGGATCGCCTCGGCGCCCGTGATCTCGCAGGCGGAAATGATCGCCGGGATCGACAGATAGCTCTGCGTGCTGGGGGCGGGACCGATGCAGATCGACTCGTCGGCCATGCGGACATGCATGGCATCGGCGTCGGCGGTGGAATGGACGGCAACGGTGGCCACGCCCATCTCGCGGGCCGCGCGGACCACGCGCAGGGCGATTTCGCCCCGGTTGGCGATCAGGATCTTCTCGAACATGGGCTCAACCCAGGATCACGAGGGGGGCGCCGTATTCCACGGCCGCACCGTCCTCGACCAGGATGCGCTTGACCTTGCCCGCGCGCGGGCTGGGGATCTGGTTCATGGTCTTCATGGCCTCCACGATCAGAAGGGTCTGCCCCTCCTCGACGGAATCGCCGACCTGCACGAAACTCGACGCGCCCGGTTCCGAGGCGAGATAGGCCGTGCCCACCATCGGCGAGGTGACCGCGCCCGGGTCCTGCGCGGGATCCTCGCGCGCGGCGGGCGGTTGCGGGGGCGTCGGTGTCTGCGGGGCGGAGGGAGCCGACGGGACGGAGACCTGCGCCGGCGCGGCCTGCGGTGCTGCGGTCATCTGGCGCGCGACCCGGACGTTCAGCGCGTCGTCTTCGCCGTATTCGCGGCTGACTTCGAGCTCGCTCAGGTCGTTCTCGCGCAGAAGCTCTGCCAGGGCCTTGATGAAGGCGACGTCACTGTCGTGGGTTTTGGTCATTGCCGTCTCCGCTGCCTGTTTTCCCGCCCTTAGCGCGTCGGCGGCGTGAGGGAAAGGTGAAGTGGCGCGTTCGGGGTGTGGCAGGGCCCCGCAAAGGGCCCCGCCGGAGCGTCAGCTTTCGCCGGGATCGGCACCTTCCTGCACGCCGCGCGGCCCATCGGCCCCGAGACCGGGCAGCGCCTCCACCGGGACGGGGATGCGTGACAGGATCGCCTGCGCGACCAGCCGGTCACGTTCCGCCTCGGCATAGCGGCGGGCCTGCGCCTCGTCCGTATCGGGTGCGAAGGCGGCGTCCAGACGGTCGCGGTTCGCGGACGCTTCGCGCGCGCTCGCCAAGTTGTCGGAGCCGTCCGCCCCCGGTCGGGGCGCCCACGCGGATGAAGATGCTACGGCACGAAGGCGCGAAGACGATCGCGCCGTGGCGTGATTCTGACGTGGTTAATTCTTGATGGTCAGAGGCTTAACGGTTCATCCGGTTCTCGATCAGGTCGTCTACCACGCCCGGATCGGCCAAAGTCGACGTATCGCCCAAGGCGCCGAAGTCGTCTTCGGCGATCTTGCGCAGGATCCGGCGCATGATCTTGCCCGACCGCGTCTTGGGCAGGCCGGGCGCCCACTGGATGAGGTCGGGCTTGGCGATGGGCCCGATCTCGGACCGGACCCAGGTTTCAAGCTCGCGGCGCAACTCGTCCGACGGCGTCTCGCCCCCCATCAGGGTGACGTAGGCATAGATGCCCTGGCCCTTCACATCGTGCGGATAGCCCACGACGGCGGCCTCGGCGACCTTGGGATGGGCGACGAGCGCGCTTTCCACCTCGGCCGTGCCCATGCGGTGGCCCGAGACGTTGATGACGTCGTCCACCCGCCCGGTGATCCAATAATACCCGTCCGCGTCGCGGCGGCAGCCGTCCCCGGTGAAATAGTAGTTCTCGTAGTCGCTGAAATACGTCTTCTCGAACCGGTCGTGATCGCCCCAAACGGTGCGCATCTGGCCAGGCCAACTGTCGGCGATGCAGAGGACACCTTCGGCCTCGGTCGTCTCAATGACCTTACCCGATTGCGGCTCCAGCACGACGGGCTGGATGCCGAAGAACGGCAGGGTCGCGCTACCGGGCTTGGTCACGGTGGCGCCGGGCAGGGGGGTCAACAGGTGGCCGCCGGTCTCGGTCTGCCACCAGGTGTCGACGATCGGAACACGACGGCGGCCGACCTGTTCGTGATACCAGGTCCATGCCTCGGGATTGATCGGCTCGCCCACCGTGCCCAGCACCTTGATGGAGGACAGGTCGTAGGGCTCCACGAATTTTGTTCCCTGTCCCATCAGCGCGCGGATCGCGGTGGGTGCGGTGTAGAACTGGTTGACCTTGTGCTTGTCGCACACCGCCCAGAAGCGCCCCGCATCGGGATAGGTCGGTACGCCTTCGAACATCAGCGTCGTGGCGCCGTTCGCCAGCGGACCATAGACGATGTAGCTGTGCCCGGTGACCCAGCCGACATCGGCGGTGCACCAGAATACGTCGCCCTCGTGGTAGTCGAAGGTGTACTGGTGCGTCATCGACGCATAGACGAGGTAGCCGCCGGTCGTGTGGACCACGCCCTTGGGCTGTCCGGTGGAGCCGGAAGTGTAGAGGATGAAGAGCGGATCCTCGGCCGCCATCTCCGCGGGGGGGCAGTCGTTGGAGGCGTCCGCCTCCAGTTCATGCAGCCAGAAGTCACGGCCCTCGGTCATCGGGATGTCGCCGCCGGTGCGTTTGACGACAAGCATCCTGGTCTCGGGGCCGCATTTGCCGAAAGCCTTGTCGGCATTGGTCTTCAGCGGCGTGTTGCGCCCGCCCCGGGGCGCCTCGTCGGCGGTGATGACGACCTTCGCGTCGCAGCCCGTTACCCGCGCGGCGAGCGCATCGGCCGAGAAGCCCGCGAAGACGATCGAATGGATCGCTCCGATCCGCGCGCAGGCCAGCATGGCATAGGCCGCCTGCGGGATCATCGGCATGTAGATCACGACCCGGTCGCCCTTCCCCACGCCCATCCCCTTGAGGACGTTGGCGAACTTGCAGACATGGGCATGCAGCTGCGCATAGCTGACATGCTGGGCCTCGCCCTCCGGATCGTCGGGCTCCCAGATGATGGCGGTCTGGTCGGCGCGGTCCTTCAGGTGGCGGTCGATGCAATTCGCGGCGACGTTCAGGGTGCCGTCCTCGAACCATTTGATCGACACGTTTCGGGGCGCGAAGGACGTGTCCTTGACGCGGCTGTAGGGCTTCATCCAGTCGATGCGCTTGCCATGCTTGCCCCAGAACGCCTCCGGGTCCGCAATGCTGGCCTCGTACATGGCGTCGTAGGTCGCGCGGTCGGCATGGGCGTCGGCGGCCATCTCGGGCGAGGGCGGGTAGGTCTGATCATCGGGCATGGGGTCTTCCTGTGTCGTATGGGTGTCGCGCGTATCTCAGATGGCGAGGTACTCGGCGCGCAGGGCCTCGTCCTGCAGGACCTCGGCGGCCGTGCCGTCGAAGACGACGCCCCCGGTGTCGAGGATCACGGCACGATCCGACAGGTTCAGGGCGCGCACCGCGTTCTGTTCGACGAGGATGGTCGTGATGCCCAGTTTGCGGATCTCCATCAGCGTCTTCTCGATCTCGTCGACGATGACGGGCGCGAGGCCCTCGTAGGGCTCGTCGAGCAGCAGCAGCTTCAGGTCGCGGCAGAGCGCGCGGGCGATGGACAGCATCTGCTGTTCGCCCCCCGAAAGCGTGACGCCCTCCTGCTTTCGCCGCTCGCCCAGGCGGGGGAACAGCTCGTAGATGCGCTCCAGCGACCACCCCACCGGGGGCGCGATCTGCGCGAGCTTCAGGTTCTCCTCGACCGTGAGGCCGGGGATGATGCGCCGATCCTCGGGCACCAGGCCCAAGCCCACGGCGCTGGCCTCATGCGCGCTCATCTTGTGCAGCGGTTGGTGATCCAGCCAGATCTCGCCCTTGCGCAGCTCGGGCGTCGCCACCCGCGCGCAGGTCCGCAGGGTGGACGTCTTGCCGGCCCCGTTGCGACCCAGCAGCGCCAAGATCTCGCCCTCATGGACGTTGAAGCTGATGCCTTGGACGATGTAGCTCTCGCCGTAATAGGCATGGATGTCGTGGACGCTGAAGTAGGCGGGCGCAGTGGCCGCCTTGTTGGCGTCGCGGCTGAAATCGGGTTTGACGGTCATGATCGTCTCCTCAATGTCCCGAACTCTCGCCCAGATACGCTTCGCGCACCTTGGGGTGGCCCTTGATGTTGTCCGGCGTGTCCTCGACCAGGGGGGTGCCCTGCGCCAGGACGGTGATCCGCTGCGCCAGCGAGAAGACGACATGCATGTCGTGTTCGATGATGGCGATGGTGATCGGGCGCGAGGCGCTGATCTGCTTGAGCAGGTCGATCGTGTTGTTGGTGTCGGCCCGCGCCATGCCCGCCGTCGGCTCGTCCAGCAGCAGCAGACGCGGCTCCTGCGCGAGGCACATGCCGATCTCCAGTCGGCGCTTGTCGCCGCGCGACATCGAGGCCGCGTGCATCCCACGCTTGTCGGCCATGTTCATGTCCTCGAGCATGTGTTCGGCCTTCTCGACGATCTCGCGGTCGCGCATCATCGCGGTGAAGGCATGCAGCGCGAAGGAGCCATCGCGCCTGGCCAGGCAGGGGATCATCATGTTCTCCATGACGGTCAGGTCCCCGAAGATTTCGGGCGTCTGGAACACGCGGCTGATGCCCATCTGGTTGATCTCGTGCGGCTTGCGGCCCAGCACCGACTGCCCCTCGAAGCTGACCGATCCGGTATCGGGGATCAGCTTGCCGACGAGGCAGTTGAGCAGGGTCGACTTGCCCGCGCCGTTCGGCCCGATGATCGCGTGTACGGAATTCTCCGCCACCGACAGGTTCACGTCCGACAGGGCCTGCAAGCCTCCGAACCGCTTGCCGACGTTCTTGACCTCGAGAATGCCCATGGCTCAGTCCTCCGCCGCTTGGCGTTGCTCGGCGGCCGGCCCTTCGACCGCGCCGGCCTTGCGGTCGCGCCGGAACACGGTCGCGATCTTCTGGCCGCCCTGCACCAGGCCGCCTGGCAGGAAGATGACGACCAGCATGAACAGAAGGCCCAGCGTCAGGTGCCAGCCCTTGCCAACGAACGGATAGACGATGGCGACCATCGCGTTCTCCAGCCCGTCGGGCATGAAGGCGAACCAGGAATGGAGCGTGCCTTCGTTGATCTTCGAGAAGATGTTCTCGAAATACTTGATGAAGCCCGCGCCCAGCACCGGCCCGATCAGCGTGCCCGCCCCGCCGAGGATCGTCATCAGAACGACCTCTCCGCTCGCCGTCCACTGCATCCGCTCGGCGCCCGCCAGCGGATCCATCGCCGAGAGCAGACCGCCGGCCAGGCCCGCATACATCCCCGAGATCACGAAGGCCGCGAGGGCGTAGGGCTTGGGGCTGAGGCCGGTATAGTTCATCCGCTGCTGGTTCGACTTGATCGCCCGCAGCATCATGCCGAAGGGCGACCGGAACAGCCGGACGGCGAGGTAGAAGCAGATCAGCATGATGAACGCGCACAGGTAGTAGCCGACGTTGAAGTCGAACGACCACGCGCCGATGCGCAGCGTCTCGGTCTCGCGCATGGCGACGCCAAAGATATGCGGCGCGCTGATCGTCGTGGCCGGATCGTGGAAGATCTGCGGATCGCTGGTGTAGACCTGCAGGCCGGTCTCGCCGTTCGTGAGGTTGAAGGCCGGGTTCGACAGCACCGAATAGGCCAGCGCGAAGGACATCTGCGCGAAGGCCAGCGTCAGGATCGAGAAGTAGATGCCCGACCGCCTGAGCGAGACGAACCCGATCAGCAGCGCGAACAGCCCCGAGACGACGATCGACAGCAGGATGCCCGGCAGGACATTGTAGCCCAGCAGCTTGAACATCCAGACGCAGGAATAGGACCCCACGCCCAGGAACGCCGCGTGGCCGAAGGACAGATAGCCCGTCAGGCCGAACAGGATGTTGAACCCGATGGCGAAGATCCCGAAGATCACGAAGCGCTGCATCAGGTCGGGATAGCCCGCGTTGAACTGCGCCATGGCCGAGTCGGCGGGAAACGGATTCAGCAGGAACGGCGCCAGCATCGTCAGCAGGATGACGACGATGAACAGACCGAAATCCTTGCGGGTCAGGCCCAGTATTCCGCGTCCGGGCCGGTGCAGGCTCGGCCGGGCAGGATCGGGGCTCGTGGCGGCGGCGTGATGTGTCTGGTCGGTCACTGGATTACTCCTCCATCACGCCGCGGCGGCCCATCAGCCCGCGCGGGCGGGTCAGAAGGACGATGATGGCGACAAGGTAGATGATGATCTGATTGATCCCCGGCACCGCCGTGGTGGCCCAGGTGGTCGAGGCGAAGCTTTCCAGGATGCCCAGCAGGAACCCCGCCAGGACCGCGCCCGGCAGCGACCCCATGCCGCCTACCACGACGACCACGAAGGACAGGACCAGGAAGTCCATTCCCATGTGATAGTTCGGCGGGTTGATCGGCGTGTACATTACGCCCGCGAGACCTGCGACGGCGGCGGCGATGCCGAACATGATCGTGAACCGCCGGTCGATGTCGATGCCCAGCAGGCCCACCGTCTCGCGGTCGGCCATGCCGGCGCGCACGACCATGCCGAACGTGGTGAACTGCAGAAAGGCGAAGACGGCGGCGATGATCAGGGCCGCGAAGAAGAAGTAGACCAGACGCCAATACGGATAGATCACCGTGTTCGGATCGAATCCGAACAACATGCCGAAGTCGAAGCTGCCGCGGAACGCGTCTGGCGCGGGTGTGGGGATGGGGTTCGCGCCGTAGAAATACTTGATGATCTCCTGCAGCACGATCGCCAGGCCGAACGTCACCAGGATCTGGTCGGCATGCGGGCGTTTGTAGAAATGCTTGATGAGGCCGCGTTCCATGATGAAGCCGACGGCGATCATGATCGGGATCGCGAAGAGGATGGCGATCGGTACCGCCCAGTCCACGATCGCGGCGCCGAGTTCCATTCCGAAAATGTCCTGTACGTAGAGGACGTCCTCGAAGCGCGGGTTGCCCAGGAAATCCGTGCCCGAAGGCTCCGACGCCTTATGGCTGAGCTGCAGCAGGCGCGACACGGTCACGGCCACGAAGGCGCCCATCATGAACAGGGCGCCATGGGCGAAGTTTACCACCCCCAGCGTTCCGAAGATGAGGGTCAGGCCCAGGGCGATCAACGCATAGGCGGATCCCTTGTCGAGGCCGTTCAGAATTTGGAGGAGGAAGGCTTCCATCGGTGCCGGGTCCTTCTGGTGTCAGGGATCAACCTGGGAGACGGGTCCGCGCGCCGCGCGACCGTCCCGGGCCAGGTGGGGGCCGCGCCGAGGCGCGACCCGCTAATGGTCAGCGGGAACTTACGCGCCCGGGTTGCACTCGCCCAGTTCGCCACCGGCGAACATCGGGTGGTCCGAGGGATAGGTGACCTGCTCGGTCGGCGTGACCTCGACGATCTCGACCAGGTCGAACTCGTTCTCGGGGTTCTCCTTGCCGCGCACGACGACGACGTCCTTGAAGCACTGGTGATCGTCGGCCCGGTACAGGGTGGGACCATTGCCCAGCCCGTCGAACTCATAGCCCGAAAGCGCCTCGTCGACCGCGCAGGGGTTGAAGCTGCCCGCGCGCGTCACCGCATCGGCATAGAGCAGGGTCTGCGCATAGCAGGTGTGGGCGGCCTGCGACGGCGGGAAGCCGTATTTCTGGCCGAAGGACTGCACCAAGGCGTTGGTGCCAGCGTAGCGGGCGCCCTTCTCGTTCTCAAGCTTCCAGTCCCAGTTCTGCGAACCAGGGATGCCGGCGATGTTCTGCCCCGCACCGCGGGCCATAAGCTCCGAGTAGAGCGGCACGACGATCTGGAAGTCCTTGCCGTTGGCCTGCGCCTGGCGCAGCCCGAACTGGACCGCGTTGGTCAGCGAGTTGACCATGTTGCCGCCGTAGTGGTTCAGCACCAGCACGTCGGCGCCGGAATTCAGCACGGGCGCGATGTAGGACGAGAAATCCGTCGACGCGAGCGGCGTCAGCACGTTCTCGACCGTCTCCCAGCCCATGGCCTCGGTGGCCGCGGCGATCGATTCCTGCTGCGTCCAGCCCCAATTGTAGTCCGCCGTCAGGTGATAGGCCTTGCGGTCGTTGCCATAGAGCGATTCCAGCACCGGGGCGAGGGCGGCCGCCGACATGTAGGCGTTGAAGAAGTGACGGAAGCCGTTGGCCTTCCGGTCTTTGCCAGTGGTGTCGTTGGAATGGGTCAGGCCGGCCATGAAGATCACGCCCGCCTCCTGGCAAAGGCCCTGGACCGCGACCGCAACCCCCGAGGAGGAGCCGCCCGAGATCATCACGGCGCCGTCCTTCTCGATCATCGACTTTGCCGAGGCGCGCGCGGCGTCGGACTTGGTCTGGGTATCGCCGGTCACGAACTCGACCCGCTTGCCCAGAATGCCGGTCCCGTCCAGTTCCTTGGAGGAGAAGGTCTGCATCATGCCGCCGTCGCCGCCGCCATTCAGGTGCTCGACGGCAAGTTCGAACGCGCGCAGCTCGTCCGCACCCTCGTCGGCGTAGGGACCGGTCTGCGGCACGTTGAAGCCGAGCGTGACGGTGTCGCCGGTGGGGGCATTGGTGAACCCGGTATGGCCGTCCGACCAGGCGGCACCGGTAAAGATCGTCGGCAGCGCGAGGCCGGCACCGGCGGCGGCACCGGTCTTCATCGCACCGCGGCGGGTGATATTCGATTTGGTCATGGAGACCCTCCCTGGTTTCCTGTCCGGTCCGCTCCCCTCCCAAGGATGGCGGATCGCCCCCGTCTTGTTGACGGGTCGGCCACAGTATCTGCCGGCGGGGGTGAAATCGGCAATAACCTACCCCTGGTCCGCAATTTTTCTGTAAACGAAATGACAAGACGATCGCGAACCGTGTAAATTTCTTCTCGCGCCACCGCGGCATGACCGATGCGGCAGGCGCAGCAACGATGTCCGAACAGGAGGTTGCATGGCCCGCGCCGCTCCGACCGGCAGTCGTATTCGCGAACGTCGCCTCTCGCTCGGGATGCGCCAGATCGCGCTGGCGGCCGAGGTCGGCATTTCCGCGTCCTATCTGAACCTGATCGAACACAACCGCCGCCCGATCGGCGGCACGCTCCTGCTGCGGCTTGCCCGGGCGCTCGATATCGACCGCGCCGCCCTGGCGGAAGACGGGGACGATGCGCTCGTCTCAGCGCTGGAGGCGACGGGCGCATCCGGCCGATTGCCGGTCGAGGCGGCGGCGCAGGCCCCGGAACTCGCGCGGCGGTATCCGGCCTGGGCGCGCCTGATCGCGGCCCAGGCCGAAACCCTGGCCGGACAGGCCCGGAAGATCGACGCGATGTCGGATCGGTTGACGCACGACCCGGCCCTGGCGGCGGCGATGCATGAGCTGCTGTCGACCGTGTCCACCGTCCGGTCCACCGCCTCCATCCTCGCGCAGACGCCCGAGATCGACGCCAACTGGCTGGGCCGCTTCCATGCGAATCTCGACCAGGACAGCCGTCGCTTGGCCGAGGGCGCCGCCGCCGTGCTGAGCCTGTTCGACCGGCAGGAGGGGCGCGCGGCGGAGAACCTGTTGCCGATCGAGGAAGCATCGCGCTTTCTTGACGCGCATGGCCACCGCTTCGACGCGATCGAGGCGGACGGCGCCGCGGCGATCCCCGCGCTCGTTGCCCCGATCGAAGGGGCCGCGGCCCGCAAGATCGCCACCGGCATCCTGGAGGCCGATGCCGCCGATGCGCTGCGCCTGCCGTCCGCAATCGTGGATGCGACCTCCGATCCCGCGACGCTGGTGGAGGTGGCCGAGGGCGATCTGGCCCTGATCCTGCGGCGCATCGGGTTGCGCGATCCCGCGCGCGGATTGCTGATCTGCGACGCGTCGGGTGCAATGCTGCGTCGCAAATCCGTGGCAGGATTCGCGTTGCCGGTGATGGGTGCGGGCTGCCCGCTCTGGCCGATCTACGCCGCCCTCTCGCAGCCGGGTCGGGCGCGGGTGACCGCACTCGAGACGCCCGACGGTGCCGGCTGGCGTGCCCATACGGTGGCGGAACCGGCCGGCCCGGATGCGTTCGATCGCGAGCCGGTCCTGCATGCCACCATGCTTCTGACCCGGGACGACGCCGCCGAAGGGCGGGTTCCGGTCGGGCCGGGCTGCCGCACCTGCCCGCGCGCGGCTTGTACCGCGCGGCGAGAACCGTCGGTTGTGACGGGGGATGGCTGACGGGCGGCATTCGCGAAATCGCGGCGGGCTGGACATGGGCGGGCCCAGCGCCGACACTCCCCTTGATGGACGTGACCGGAGGGGAGGCCGGCCATGAATGACCAGACCGCGCCGCGCGGCACGGACGGCGGGTCGCTCTTGTACCGCCGCGTCCTGCTGATCGAGGACGAACCGAACATCGCGACGGCAATCGCCTTCCTGCTCCAGCGCGAGGGGTGGCGTGTCTCGACCCATTCCGATGGCGCGACGGCCCTGGACGCGATTGAACGGCACAGGCCGGATGTCGTCGTGCTGGACGCGATGCTTCCGGGGCGTTCGGGGTTCGACCTGTTGGGGGCGATCCGGGCGGGCGAACGGCCGGACCTGCCGGTCCTGATGCTGACCGCGAAGGGCCAGGCCCAGGACCGGGAGCGGGCGGAGGCACTCGGCGTCAACCGTTTCATGACCAAGCCCTTCTCGAACCGCGATCTGCTGGATGCCGTTCGCGCACTGGTCCCGTGACCGACCCGAACCGGCCCGAGGTGACGCCCGCGCGGCCGGGGCCCCGTGACGGGGCACGACTTGCCGACGCGGCACGACTGCTGCCGTTCCTGGGTGCGGCGCTTCTGCTCGTGCCCGACCTCGTCCTGTCGGGCGGCCCCGCGGCCGAGGGCGCAACCTCCGGCTGGCTGAACTACCTGTTCGCGGTGTGGGCGATCCTGATCGGGCTGGCCTTCTGGATCGCGCGCATCCGCCTGCGGGACCCGGATGATCCGCGCGAAGACCCGCCGTGACACTGACGCTGAACCTGCTGATCGGGATCTGCCTGGTCTATGTGGCGTTCCTGTTCCTCGTGGCGTTCGCGGGCGAGCGGGCGTCCGCCCGCGGCCGGCCCGGATGGCTGCGCGGCCCGGCGGTCTATACCCTGTCGCTGTCGATCTACTGCACCGCCTGGACGTTCTATGGCGCCGTCGGATACGCCGCGCGGTCCGGGGTGGAATTCATGACGATCTACCTCGGCCCGACGCTCGTCTTCGTGGGGTGGTGGTGGTTCCTGCGCAAGCTCGTTCGCATCGGGCGTGCGGAACGCGTCACCTCCATCGCCGACATCGTGTCCAGCCGGTACGGCAAGTCGAACCTGCTGGCGGTGCTGGTGACCGTCCTCGCCGTGGTCGGGACGACGCCCTACATCGCCCTGCAGCTTCAGTCGGTGACGCTGTCCTTCGGCGTGTTCGCCGCGCCCGGCACCGATGCCAGCGAGCTGACGGGGCTGGCCTTCTGGGTCGCGGTCGGGCTGGCGGTGTTCACCATCCTCTTCGGGACGCGCAAGCTCGACATGGGCGAACGGCATGACGGCATCGTCAGCGCCATCGCCGTCGAGGCGATCGTCAAGCTCGTCGCCCTCCTCGCGGTCGGAGCGTTCGTCGTCTGGGGGCTCAACGGCGGGATGGGTGCGACGGGCGCGCTGATCGCCGAAGGTCCGCTGGCGGACTGGACCGCACCGCCGGGGCGCTGGGCGGGTCTGATCTTCGTATCCGGCGCGGCCGTGATCTGCCTGCCCCGGATGTTCCAGGTCCTGGTCGTCGAGAACTCGGACGAACGCCACCTCGTCACGGCAAGCTGGGCCTTTCCGACCTATCTCATGGCGATGTGCGTCTTCGTCGTGCCCATCGCCGCAACCGGGCTGGCGCGCATGCCCGAGGGCGCCAATCCGGACCTCTTCGTCCTGACCCTGCCCCTGGCCGAAGGGCGGGACGGGCTGGCGATGCTGGCCTTCCTCGGCGGCTTCTCCTCGGCCACGAGCATGGTGATCGTCGCCAGCGTCGCCCTGGCCACGATGCTGTCCAACCACATCGTGATGCCGGCCTGGCTGGCCTTGCAGGGGCAGGGGCGGGCGACGATCTCCGGCGACGTGCGCACGGTGGTTCTGCGGGCGAGGCGCCTGTCCATCCTCGGCGTGTTGACGATGGGGTACTTCTATTTCCTCGCCACGGGCGGAACGGCGGCGCTGGCCTCGATCGGCCTGATCTCCTTCGTGGGCCTCAGTCAGGTCCTGCCGGCCCTGGCCTTCGGTCTGTTCTGGACGGGGGCCACCCGCTCCGGGGCGGCCGCCGGGATCGTGACGGGGTTCGTTCTCTGGGCCTGGACCATGCTGGTGCCGGTCCTGGTGCCGGATCTTGTTCCCGCCGGCGGGCCGTTCGGGATCGGGTGGCTGCATCCGCTGTCGCCGTTCGGCATGACGGGCGATCCGCTCCTTTCGGCGGTCCTGCTTTCGCTGGGGGCGAACACCTTCGCGTTCTGTCTCGTCTCCCTTCTGACCCGGCCCACCCAGATGGAACGCCTGCAGGCACCGCGTTTCGTGCATGTCTTCGACCGGGCCGCGCGTCCCAGCGGGCACAGGGGGGGCTCGGCCGGGGCGGAGGAGCTGTTGATCATGACGCAGCGCATCCTGGGTGCGAAGGACGCGCAGGCGCTCTTCGCTGCCGAGGCGCGCGTGCAGGGACGGCCGGGCGCGCTGCCCGAGACGACGCCCGAACTGCTGGACCGGTTGGAGCGGCGGCTTTCCGGTTCGGTCGGCGCGGCGACCGCACATGCGATGGTCACCGGGATCACCGGCGACGCGGCCATGTCGGTCGAGGACCTACTGGCCGTCGCCGACGAGACCGCGCAGATCATGGAATATTCCGCCCGCTTGGAGGCACAGTCGCAGGAGCTGACTCGGACGGCGCGCAAACTGCGCGAGGCAAACGAGAAACTGACCGCCCTTGGCCACCAGAAGGACGCCTTCTTGAGCCAGGTCAGCCACGAGCTGCGCACGCCCATGACCTCGATCCGCGCGTTCTCGGAAATCCTGCGCGATGCCGAGGTCGACGACGCCGACCGCGCCCGCCACGCCGGAATCATCTGCGAGGAGAGCCAGCGCCTGACACGCCTGCTGGACGATCTGCTGGACCTGTCCGTGCTGGAATCGGGCAAGGTCGAACTGACGCCCATCCGCGTGATGCTGAGCGATGTGATCGACCGAGCGGTCATGGCATCGGGCCGGTCGGACCTGCGCATCCTGCGCGACCCCGAGGCGGAGGCGGTGCCGCTGAGGACCGACCCGGACCGCCTGGCGCAGGTGTTCATCAATCTGATCACCAATGCCGCGCGGTATTGCGACGCCCCGAACCCTGAACTCCGCATCGTCGTCCATCGCGGCGATGCCATCCTGGTGGATTTCACCGACAACGGCAGCGGGATCGACGAGGCCGAACGCCGCCTGATCTTCGAGAAATTCGCCCGCCTCGGCGACCGGTCCGTGGCCGGCAGCGCGGGCCTCGGCCTTGCGATCTGCCGCGAGGTCATGGACCGCCTAGGCGGGGGCATCGATTATCTGCCGGGCGGGCAGGGCACGACGTTTCGCGTCACGCTGCCGGCGGACGACGCCGTGGCGCGCGCCGCCGAATGATTGATCCGCTTCCGACAAGGCTTTGTTAACCCGAATCCCGGAAACAGGCGGCATCCCTTCGTTCGATGGATCCGATCTTGTCGCAGCCGATGTCCAATCTCCTCTCTCGCATGGCCGGTGCCGATGGTGCCGGGCCCGATGCGGCCGACCCGCCGGTCCGCTCCGCGTTGGCCAACCATCTGGCGACCGCCGTCCTGCGCGTGGCGGACGCGGTTCCCGGACTGGGCCTGGCCATCGAGACGCGCGAGGTCTGCCGGCGCGCAGCGGCGGAGGCGTTCGACAACCTGGACGACCGGGCCCTGTGCCTGCTGCTCGATCCGCCCGACCATGACCCGAATGCACGCCATGCCCCCGCGCCCGAAGCGTTGGCGGCGCGGACGGGGTTGATCGCGCTGCATCCGGCGATGACCGACGCGCTGGTCGAGGTGCAGACGATCGGGCATGTCGATGGTCCCGGCCGCCCCCCGCGACGGCCGACGCGGATCGATGCCGCCCTGGCGCAACCTTTCGTGGGCGCCGTCCTGACGGAGCTGTCGGCGCTCGTCCCCGGTGAGTCACCCGATCCCCGGCATGGCGGGCTCCGTCCCGGCAGTTTCGTGGCGGGGCCAGCCTCTCTCGGCCTTATCCTGACTGCCGTCAGCTATCTGCGGGTGGACCTGATCCTGCGCCTGGGCGACGGGATGCGGGAGGGGCGGATGTCGCTGCTTCTTCCGAACGACGCTGCACCGCTGCCGGACCCGGGTCAGGACATCGAGGCGGGCGGCGAATGGGCGGCGGACATGCGGGCGGCCGCGCTCGACGCGCCGGTCAGGCTCGAAGCGGTGCTGCCGCCGATGCGCTTGCCGCTGTCGCGCCTCGTCGCGATGAAGCCGGGGGACCTGATCCCGCTGGATGCCAACGCCCTTGGCCGGCTGGTCCTGCATGGCGGATCTTCGGGCCTGACGATGCCGGGACGCAAACGCCTGCCGCGCGGTGCCACGATGACGGCCCGTCTGGGTCAGTTGAACGGCGCGCGCGCTATCAAGATCACTACCTTGCCGGGCGAGCCGGTCATGGAATGCGCGCCGCCCGCGTCGGAGGAAGGACCAGCCCAACTGTCCGATGGGTCCGAAGCGGGTGCGGATGCCGGCGCCGGACTGCCGGACCTGGCCACGTCGGACGCCCCCGCCGGGGGCTGACCTCCGCGGCCTTGCGCCATGCCTCCGCGTCTGCACAAGGTGATCGGTATCGCGGCGAAGGGGGGAAACGTGATGGCGGCAACGGAACGGGGTGGGGACTTGCGCGCGCGCATGCGGGCCGGCGACCGGCTGGCGGGCACGTTCATGAAGACGCCCAGCCACGTGGTCATGGAGATTTTGATCCTGGCGGGGCTCGATTTCGTCTGTATCGATGCGGAACATGCGCCGTTCGACCGGGCCGCGATGGACGCCTGCATCGCCGTGGCCCGCGCGCGAGATTTTCCCGTGCTGGTTCGTATCGGCGACGGCAGCCCGGCGCGCATCCTGGACGTGCTGGACATGGGCGCCACGGGCATCGTCGTCCCGCATGTCGATAGCGTCGAGAAGGCGCGCGCGATCGCCCGCGCCGCCCGTTTCGGGCATGGCGGGCGAGGCTATGCCGGCTCGACCCGCTGGGCGGGCTATACCGCGGGCGCGATGCCGGACCTGCTGGCCCGGTCCCGTTCCGAGACGATCGTGCTGGCGCAGATCGAGGAGCCGGAGGGCGTCGACGCCGCCGAGGAGATCGCAGCCGTCGACGGTATCGACGGGTTGTTCACCGGGCCGGCAGACCTGACCGTCGCCTACGGGCATGAGACGATGGAGAATGACGACCTGAAACGTGCCATGACGCGGGTGGGCGAAGCCTGCGCGACGCATGGCAAGATGTATGTCACCTGGGTTCCCGACGTCGCGACGGCACGCGATTGGCAACGCTACGGCTTCCGGATGTTCTTCGTCTCGTCCGAGCATGGATGGATGCTGCAGGGCGCGCGCAGGGTGGCCGAAGGCATCCGCGCCCTGACCTGACGTCGCTTGCGTGCGGCGCATAAGGGGCTTGCGGCCTCGACATTTGTTCTTTGCCGCGCCGCGGCATAGCTCTTGGATCGACCGGGCGGGGCATGGGGCCCCGCTTATCGAACCGGAGACGAAACCATGACCGACACCACCCATCTCGACGCGATGGCCATCGAAGCCCGGGCCCGCGCCCTGCGCGCCGCCTATATGCGCGACATGGTCCGCGGGATCTTCGCGCGCCTGCGCCGCACGCCGGCCGGTACCGCCCACGCCTGATCGGGCCCGACCCGTTTGATGCTCAAGGCCCCCTGGTGGGGCCTTTCGCATATCCGGAGCAGCGATTAGGGGAAAGCCATGTCCGATCTGAGCGCTTCGCGCCCCGTCCTACGCCTGAAGCCCGGCGCCCATGCCCGACGCATCCGCCATGGCCATCCCTGGGCGTACCTGTCCGACGTCGTGGCCGACCGGCGCAGCCGTGCCATCCCGCCCGGCGCTATCGCGACCCTCGTGGATGCCGAGCGGCAGCCGCTGGGCAGTTTCGCGATCAACATGGGCTCGCGGATCGTGGCGCGCGCACTCGATCCCTCGCCCGATGCGTGGATCGACGCGGATTGGATCCTCGGCCGTCTGCGGACCGCCGCGGATCACCGCGATCGCCTTTATGACGCCCCCTTCTACCGTCTGATCCATGCCGAGGCGGACGGTCTGCCGGGCGTCGTCATCGACCGTTTCGGCGACGTCGCGGTCCTGCAGCCGAACGCCGCCTGGGCCGATGCGCGGGTCGATGCAATCGCCGACGGGTTGCGCGCCCTTGGCCTGTCGCATGTACTGCTGAATGCCGGCGGGCGTGCAAGGGCGTCGGAAGGGTTGTCGGACGAAAGCCGCTGGCTGATCGGCGGTGTCGACGCACCGGTTGCGGTCGAGATGAACGGCGCGACCTACCTCGCGGATCTGACGGGCGGGCAGAAGACGGGGCTGTTCTTCGACCAGCGTCCGAACCACGCCTTCGTGGCCGGGTTGTCGGCGGGGGCTTCGGTGCTGGATGTCTTCGCCCATGTCGGCGGGTTCGGACTGGCGGCGCTGGCGGGCGGCGCGACCACGGCGCTGGCGGTCGACGGGTCGGCGTCCGCGCTGGCCCTGGCCGAAGCGGGGGCTGCCCGGATGGGCCGGACGGAGGCCTTTGCGACGCGTCGGGGCGATGCCTTCGATGTGCTTTCCGCGCTCGAGGGCGAGGGCGCGCGGTTTGGCGTGGTCGTGGCCGACCCGCCCGCATTCGCCCCGGCCAAATCCGCGCTTGCGGCGGGGTTGCGCGCCTATGAACGGGTCGCGCGCCTGTCGGCGCCCCTGGTCGCGCCGGGTGGCTATCTGACGCTCTGCTCCTGCAGCCATGCCGCCGATCTGGGCAAGTTCCGCGCGTCCTGCGTGCGCGGGATCGGCCGTGCGGGCCGGGGCGCGCAGCTTGTCCATACGGGGTTCGCCGGGCCCGATCATCCCGTCCATCCGCAACTGGCCGAGAGCGGATACCTGAAGGCGCTGACCTTCCGCATCCTGTCATGAAGGCCTTCCTGGACGCCTGTGTCCTTTACCCGACCGTCCTGCGTGAGATCCTGCTGGGCTGCGCGGATGCGGGCCTGTTCAGGCCGCTCTGGTCGCCCCGGGTGCTGGAGGAGTGGGCGCGCGCGGCCCGGAAGTTGCCCGATGGCGAGGTCATCGCGCGTGGCGAGATCGCGGCCCTGCGCGCGGCCCATCCCGACGCCGAGACGCGTCCCGGCAAGGGGACGGAGGCGCGGCTGTGGCTGCCGGATGCGAATGACGTCCACGTGCTGGCGGCGGCGTCGGATGCGGGCGCGGACGTGCTGGTGACGGCCAATCTGCGCGACTTTCCCAAGGTCGATGTCGCCGCCGAAGGCATGGCCTTGCGATCGCCGGACGCGTTTCTGCATGACCTGTGGCTGTCGCACCCCGATGCGGTCGCGCGCGTCGCGATGCGGGTGCGTGACCGGGCCGAGACGCTCAGCGGACAGGAGATGCCGCTGCGTGCGCTGATGAAGCGGGCCCGGCTGCCGCGACTGGGCAAGGCCCTTACCCGGGAACGAGACGGGTAACGCCCACGGCACCGGCCCGCGCCAGATCGGGGTCGAGCGTCATCGGAACGTACTCGCCCCGCCGCCAAAGCTCGCCCAGATCGTCGTAGTGACGTGACAGCGGATGCCCCGACTGCCCGGTCGAGGTGATGAACACGCTGCTTTCGGGATCGGCGAAATCGTAGACCCCGCGATAGGTGGCGGCATGCACGTTCAGGAACGGTTCGGGCGGCAGGCCCCCGGTGCGTCCGCGCTGCAGCGTGTGGTCCCCGCCTGACGTGGATTGGCGAATGTTGACGACGAGGCCGAGGCCCGGGATCTCGCCCAGGACGGGGTGGTCGTGTCGCGCCTCGTGCGCGTCGCCCCAGCGCCAGGTCTCGACCCGGGGGCCGTAGCGCTCTTCCAGGAATTGCAGCGCGTCGTCCAGCGCGAGGCGCGCGACGTCGGAGCAGCTTTCCTGCACCGTCGACCGGATGATGTCGCACCAGGCGGATGCGCCGCCGATGTCGCGGAAGACCCGTTCGATGAACAGGGGCTCCATCCGGGGGTATTCCTCGGCCAGCGGTCCCAGATCGTCCTGGATCAGGCGTTGCTGCAACGCGCGCATCCAGGCCGCGTAGATGAGCGGCTCGGGCAGGTGTTCCGACATCTCGCCGTTCCATGCGGCAAGAAGTTCCAGCGCGACCTGGCGCCGGCGTTCCGGCGTGCCGGCCGGCGCGGCTTCGCCTGTGAACCAGAGGTCGCGGCCGACCAGGGGCAAGAGGGCCCGCGCGGTGATCGAGACGGCGTCGAGCTGTGCCTCGATCAGGCTCTCGCGTGTGTGGACGTTGCGCGCCTGCATCAGGCGTTCCATGCGCTGCACCCGCTGCGTATCGCCCCAGACGAAGGACAGGTGGTCGGGGAAGGCCGCATCCGTCGTCTTGTTGTTGGTGTTGCCCAGCAGCCCGCCCTCGGGATCGGACCAGACCGGGTTGTCCTCTGCCGGGATCAGGCCGCGCCATCGGTTCGCCTCGATCCAGCCCGGAGCGGGAATGCGCCCTTTCGACTGGTGCTTCGGGTCGCGATCGGGTTGACGGCCCATCACGGTCATCGCGATCCGTTCGCCATCGGTCAGCATCAGGTTCTGCGCGGGCGCCACGAAATGGCGGGCGGCCGCGAGCCCCTCCTCGACATCGGCGGCGCGCATCAGTTCCAGCCCGGTGCGCATCGAGCTGTCCTCGGGCGACAGCGCCGTCCAGGACAGCGCGGCGACATGACCGCGTGGGGTCACGGTGCCGAGGTCGAACTGGCTGCCGGTCAGGACGGGTCCGTTCTCGGTCCGGCGCAGCGTCAGCGTCACTGGATCGGCGTCCTTGATGGTGACGATGGTGCGCGTCGTCTCGAAGGGGGCCCAGCCGTCGGGGGTCTTGTATTCGGTCGGGTCGTCGGGATTGAGCCGCTCGATCATGACGTCCTGATCATCGAGATAGCTTGACGTAAGCCCCCATCCCAGTCGCGCGGTGCGTCCGACGAGGACGAAGGGTATCCCCGGAATGGTGCCACCGATCGCGCCCCCGGTCTCCAGCTCCAACCGGGCCAGGTACCAGAATGTCGGCGCTTGAAGCCCCATGTGCGGGTCGTTGGCCAGCAAGCCGCCCCCTGCCGCCGATCGATCCGGCGCGACGGCGAAGGCGTTCGATGCCCCGGCGAGGTCGGAATGCGGCACCGGCCAGAGCATCGCGGTGCCGGCGTGCCGAACGGGCATGGCGCCGGGCCGGAGGGTCGGGAACAGATCGCCGGCAAGGGCCACGGTGCCGTCGCCCGGCACTTCGGGATGCAGGTCGCGCAGGCGTTCTTCGGGCAGCACGAGCGAGGCGCGGGCGCGCAACACCTCGAAGCCGACATGGCCGGAGAGCTGAAGCGCCATCAGCTTGACGACCGCGATGCTGTCGGCGGGTCGCCAGGGCGCGATTTCGGGGCGGAACAGGAAGAACTCGGGCGCCCCGCGGCCCGACGCCTCGCGGTTGATGACCTCGATGCGCGCATTCACGCCGGCCGCATAGGCCTCCAGCATCGCGGTCGTCTCGGGGTCCTGGACCTTGGCGCTCGCGACCGCGGCCCGGTAGAGCCCCAGCCGGCGCAGCAATTCATCGGTCTTGAGGGTTCGCAGCCCGAACATCTCCGACAGTTTGCCCTGCGCCGTCCGCCGCAGCAGCATCATCTGCCAGAGCCTGTCCTGGGCATGGGCGTAGCCCAGTCCGAAGAACACGTCCGCATCGCTCTCGCCGAAGATGTGGGGAACATTGTGCGTGTTGCGCACGATCTCGACCGGGGCCGAGAGCCCCGCCACGGCCTCGGTCGCGTCGTAGTCGGGCAGGCTGCGCGAGGCGAGCCAGAACACCACCGCCAGCGACACCCCGGCAAGCACGAGGACACCCGCCACGATGCGGAACGTCCAGCGGAACAATCGCTGCATCTTTCCCCCTGTTGACCCTGTTGGCCCCGGGGGGTCTAACCCCCGCACAGGGTGGATGCAAAGGGAGGCGATCATGACCGGTGTCGCGTTTTTGGGAATGGGTGTGATGGGGGCACCGATGGCCGGCCATCTGGCATCGGCGGGGCATGACGTCTGCGTCTACAACCGCACGGCCGCCAAGGCGCAAGCCTGGGCCGACGCGCATGGTGGCAAGGCCCGCGCGACGCCGCGCGAGGCGGCCGAGGGGCGTGGGATCGTGTTCGCCTGCGTGGGCAACGACGACGACCTGCGCGGCGTCTGCCTGGGTGCGGACGGGGCCTTCGCCGGCATGGGCGGAGGTGCGCTCTTCGTCGATCACACCACCGTCTCGGCCGAGGTCACGCGGGAGTTGGCGGAAGCGGCGAAGGACAAGGGGGTCCACTATCTGGACGCGCCCGTCTCGGGCGGGCAGGCCGGGGCCGAGAACGGGCAGCTGGTGATCATGTGCGGGGGCACGCAGGACGATTTCGACCGCGCCGAACCGGTCATGGACGCCTATGCCAAGCTGACCAAGCGGATGGGCGACGTGGGTGCGGGGCAGTTGACGAAGATGGTCAATCAGATCTGCATCGCGGGGCTTCTGCAGGGGTTGAGCGAGGGGCTGTCCTTCGCGCAGAAGGCCGGCCTCGACGGGGCCGCGGTGGTCGATGTGATCCAGGGCGGTGCGGCCGGATCCTGGCAGATGGTGAACCGCCATGAGACGATGCTGGCGGCCGAGTACGACCACGGCTTCGCGGTGGACTGGATGCGCAAGGACCTGGCCATATGCCTGGCGGAAGCCGAGAACATCGGCGCGCCACTGCCCGGGACGGCGTTGATCGACCAGTTCTACAAGGATGTGCAGGCCATGGGCGGCGGCCGCTGGGACACGTCGAGCCTGATGGCGCGCCTGAAGGCCTTGGCGAAATAGCGGGCCCGCGGCGCAGCTTCACCCCTGCTGATCGGCGAGCCACTTGCTGGGGCTTGTCCCGGTGACGCGCAGGAATTCGCGGTTGAAGTTCGACTTGGTATTGAAGCCCGAGGTCAGCATGGCGCCCGTCACCGGCTCGCCGTCCAGAAGGGCGCGCTTGGCCACCTCGATCCGCGCATCGTTGACGTAGCGCGAGACATTCCCCTTCGTCGCCCGGTTGATCGTGGTCGACATCGTCTTGGCGGGAATGCCCATCCGGCGCGACAGCGTGGAAAGCGTGAGGTCGGGGTCGAGATAGGGGCGCTTGTCGGCCATGTAACGCTCGATCCGGGACCAGAGCTCCTCATCGGGTTCGGGCTGGATCGGCTGGGCCCCGACGGTCTCGTCATCGGAGGGCTGCAGATGGCCGGACAGGCTGAGGCTGCCGATCAGGATCAAGTTGCCGACGGAATACAGGCTGATGAT
Organism: Jannaschia sp. S6380; assembly: GCF_023015695.1. Taxonomy (NCBI): domain Bacteria; kingdom Pseudomonadati; phylum Pseudomonadota; class Alphaproteobacteria; order Rhodobacterales; family Roseobacteraceae; genus Jannaschia; species Jannaschia sp. S6380. The sequence goes on along the minus strand of NZ_JALKAS010000001.1, from coordinate 1,531,196 downwards.
CCAGGGTTGCAGGTATTCGGCCCCGGCCGCCTGGGCGGCGACGATCAACAGGTCGCTGAAGGCCGAAGCGATCAGCGCGACGGCGATGACGACCCAGATCCGTGCCGGCAGTTCGGCGCTTTCCAGCGATACGCGGGGCTGGACGTCGGGGCCGCGCGCGGCATGGATCAGGATCGCCGCACCGTAGGCCACGAAGATGGCCGGGATGAAGATGTCGAGGAATGCCGGCGTCGTCAGCAACGCAGTCAGCGCGATGCCTGGCCCGAAGGCATGTAGCGCATCGCCCCGCAGGATCGGCCGGACCGCGGTCTTCAGATAGGCCAGCCATGCCAACGGGGGGATGAACGTGGCGGTGACGGGTTGCACGTACCGCATGCCGGGCACCTGGTAGTGCTGGGCCATCGCGATGACCAGCGCCTGCAGGCCGCAGACCGCCAGCAGGATGGACAACGGGCCGAGCCGCCGCTGCGTCAGCCACAGGCGCAGGAACAGAAACAGCAGCACCAGCGCACCGAAAACCGGAATCGGAAGACCTGGCATGAAAGCACCCCGTTCGCGTCCCTGACCGGTTGCTAGTCCTAAAACCGGAAACACACGACCTAAAACCGGATCGAGGACGCCGGGGCGGAGAAACTCCGGAACCGTCGGCGGATCGAAACCCATTCCCCGGAGAACGACGATGAAGACGATTGCCACCACGCTGACCCTTGTCCTGAGCGCATCCGCCGCCTTGGCCGAACCCGCCGGTCTGCGGCTGCTGGATCTTGATCTGCCGCATCACGGCGAACGTGCCGGCGCCGCGATCTGGTACCCGAATGGCGGCGGCGGGGAGACGACGCTGTTCGCCGAGAACGCCGTCTTCCACGGTGTCGATGCGGTGACGGGCGCGGAGTTGGCCGAGGGCACGCATCCGTTGATCCTGTTCAGCCATGGCATGGGTGGGACGCACCAGGCGCAGGCCTGGCTGGCCGAGGACCTGGCCCGGCGCGGCGCGATCGTTGTGGCGGTCAGTCATCCGAACTCCACCTGGCGGGACTTCGACATGCGCAAGGGGGTCAGGCATTGGACGCGCGTGGCGGATCTGAATGTCGCGCTGGACGCGGTGCTGGGCGACGCGGACTTCGTCGAACGGGTGGACCGGTCGCGCATCATGGCGGCGGGGTTCTCCTATGGCGGGTGGACGGCGCTTTCGATGGGCGGCGTGACCGGCAACCATGCCGGCATCGTGGCAGGATGCGAGGCGCATGTGGACACGATGAGTGCCTGCGACATGCTTCTGTCGGAGGAGGTGAACATGCAGGGCCTGGACCCGGCGGAATGGAACGGGGCTTATGGCGATCCGCGGATCACCCATGTTGCGGCGATCGACCCGGGCTTCGTCTGGGGGCTCGCCCCTTCGGATGTCGCCGGTCTCGCGTCCGAGGTTCTGATCGTCGGTCTGGGCGACGCTGGGACGCGGATGCTGGCCACGGATTTCGACCGCAGCGGATTGGCCGCGATGCTGCCCGACGCGAAGATCGCCCGGCTGGCGCCCGCGTTTCATTTCACTGCCATGCCGATCTGCAAGCCGGAGGGAGAGGCGATCCTGGTTGCGGAGGCCGACGATCCGGTCTGCACGGACCCGGCCGGGACGGACCGCGCCGCCATCCATGCCGAGATCGCGGACTTGATGGCGGCCGAACTGGACCTGTAGCGGGCCGCGATGATGACGAGCGGAAGAAGGGGCGCCCGGTGGACGCCCCTTGAGTGCGGTCGGTGCCGCCTAGTTCAGGGCTTCGTCCGTGATCTCGGACGTCCAGGCGCCTTCCGGCGTCTCGGAGATGACCGGGTCAGAGCCGCCGGCCAGCAGCGTGTCGACCGTGCGCTGATAGTCTGCCTCGTCCAGCGCGCCGTCGGAGCCGGCGGTCAGCTTCGCAACCTCGGCGGCCATGCGCTTCTGGTGCTCCTCGGTCTGGGCGCCGGTCTCGTCGTATTCGAGCACGATCTCGGCCGCCTCGTCGGGGTTCTCCTCGGCGTATTTCCAGCCCTTCATCGAGGCACGGACGAACTTGACCATCTTCTCCTTGAAGGCCGGATCCTCGAGGTTCTCCTCCAGCACGTAGAGGCCGTCCTCCAGCGTGGCGACGCCCTGATCCTCGTACTTGAAGGTCACCAGCTCCTCGGGCGAGACGCCGGCGTCGATCACCTGCCAGTACTCGTTATAGGTCATGGTCGAGATGCAGTCGGCCTGGCGCTGCAGCAGCGGGTCGACGTTGAAGCCCTGTTTGAGCACCTCTACACCGTTCTCACGCTTGCCGTCGGTCTCGATCCCCAGTTGCGACATCCAGGACAGGAACGGGAACTCGTTGCCAAAGAACCAGACACCTAGCGTGCGGTCGGCCAGATCCTCCGGCGCCTCGATCCCGACATCTGCCCAGCAGGTCAGCATCATGCCGGACGATTTGAAGGGTTGGGCGATGTTGACCATCGGCAGCCCCTTTTCGCGCGCCGAAAGCGCGGCGGGCATCCATTCGACGGTGACGTCGGCACCACCGCCGGCCAGCACCTGCGTAGGCGCGATGTCGGGGCCGCCGGGCAGGATCGTGACGTCCAGCCCCTCTTCTTCGTAAAAGCCCTTTTCGAGCGCGACGTAATAGCCTGCGAACTGCGCCTGGGTGACCCATTTGAGTTGCAGCGTGACCTCGTTGTCCTGCGCCAGCGCCGGGGCGGCCAAGGCGGTCGCCAGAGTGGCGGATGCAATCAGTCTTTTCATTCTCTCTCTCCTGTTGTGGCGCGGATGGTTCATCCCCGCGCTCTCTGTGATGGATGCCAGAACGTGAGCCGCCGTTCGAGCGCGGCGATCAATCCGTAGCTGGCGCTGCCGGCGATGGCGGCGACGACGATGGTGGCCCAGACCATCGGCAGGTTCAGCCGTCCGACCTCGGTTGAGATACGGAAGCCCATGCCGACGGTCGGACTGCCGAAGAATTCGGCGACGATGGCGCCGATCAGGGCAAGGGTGGTGGCGATCTTGAGGCCGTTGAACACGAAGGGCAGCGCGGCGACCATCCGCAGGTGGCGCAGCGTTTGCCCCGGCGTCGCCCCGTAGGTGCGCATCAGGTCGCGCTGCATCGCGGTGGTGTCCGCCAAGCCCGCGACCGTGTTCACGAGGACCGGAAAGAAGACCATCACCACGACGACGGCCGCCTTCGATTCCCAACCGAAGCCGAACCACATCACCAGGATCGGCGCGGTGCCGACGATGGGCAGTGCCGCCATGAAATTGCCGACGGGCAGAAGGCCGCGCCGCAGGAAGTCGGAGCGTGCGACCAGGAGCGCGGTGGCGATACCGGCGGTGCAGCCGATCAACCAGCCGCCGAGCGCGCCCTTCAGGACGGTCTGCACGAAATCGGCCCAGAGGGTCGGGACGTTGGCCGCGAAGGCGCGGGCGATCTGGGACGGGGCCGGCAGGATGACCTCCGGGACGGCGAAAAGGCGGACGGTCAGTTCCCACAGGACGAGGAGGGTCAGGCCGAAGAGGACAGGCGCGGCCCAGCGGGCGATGCCATGCCCGGAAAGCCAGACGTTCAGGAGCCACAATCCAGCCCAGGCTGCGAGGATGAGGGCAAGCGGCCCGAGCCAGAACGAAACGGCGACGAGGATGACCAGCCCGCCGAGCAGCCAGAGGAGACCTTCCGACCCGGAGAGCCTGCCCATAACGGCGTTCATACGGTCTGCGGGCCGATTCATGCCAACCCCATCCGCCGGAGCGTCAACCGCTCGACGGCCGCGATCACGGCCACCAGCACCGCCGCCACGATGGCCGCGCCGAAGAGCGCGGACCAGATCTGGATCGTCTGGCCGTAATAGCTGCCCGCCAGGAGACGCGCGCCGAGGCCACGCACGGCGCCGGTCGGCAACTCGCCGATGATGGCGCCGACGAGCGCGGCGGCCACCGCGATCTTGAGCGACGCGAAGAGATAGGGAAGCGACGAGGGCAGACGCAGCGAGACGAGGGTGCGCGTGGCCGACGCGTTCCACGTCCGCATCAGGTCCAGATCCGCGGGCGAGGGCGCGCGCAGCCCCTTCACCATGCCGACCGTGACCGGGAAGAACGACAGATAGGCCGAGATGATCGCCTTGGGCAGCAGCCCCTGGATGCCCACCGAGTTCAGCACCACGATGATCATCGGCGCGATGGCCAGGATCGGGATGGTCTGGGACGCGATGGCCCAGGGCATGACCGACAGGTCCATCACCCGGCTGTGGACGATGCCCACGGCCAGCGCGATGCCGGCCAGCGACCCGATGACGAAACCCAGAAGCGTCGGACCCAGCGTGATGCCGGCGTGGAAAACCAGGCTGCGCTTCGACGTGATCTTCTTGCCGATGGTGGTGTCCCACAGCTCGGCCACGACCTGATGGGGCGCGGGCAGGCGGGGACGGTCCTGTGCGAACGCGCCGGCCACCGTAGTCGTAGGATTGGCCACGGTCAGGGCGAGCCCGCCCATTTCGCGCCGTTCGGCGGCGGTCGCGGGGGTGACCGTCTGCCCGGCACGCTCCGCCTCCAGCACGCTTTGTTGTGCGTTCATCGGCACGCAGGCGGCGTACCAGAGCGCCACGAGGGCCGCGACGATGACCAGGATCGGCAGCGTGACGCCGGCCATTCGGCGGACGACCAGCGCGACACGGCCGGATCGACCGATCCCCGCGCCGGGGGCGGAGAGGGGGGCCATGCTCATGCGCCGCGCCGACGCCAGATGCGCCACAGCGACAGTCCGATCACGAAGAGCGCGACCGTGTTCAGCGCCGAGCGTGCCGGCATCGCGTCGAAGGAGGCCGAGACGATGAAGAAAATCGCCACGGCGATCGCGATCAGGTCGCCGATGGTCTGGGTCGTGCGTGTCTTCATGTCGTCGTCTCCCCGCCATCGACGCATTCGGCGGGCAAGGACGCGCGGCGGATCATGCGGCCTCCATCCCTTCGCGCAGCCCCTCGCGAACGCGGTGGGCGACGGCGAGGAATTCGGGGCTGTCGCGGATGTCGAGGGGGCGGTCGCGGGGCAGGGGGCTGTCGATGACGTCGGTGATCCGACCCGGGCGGGGGGACATGACGACGATCCTGGTGGACAGGTAGACGGCTTCGGGGATCGAATGGGTGACGAAGAGCGTGGTCTTGGTGGTGCGCTTCCAGAGGGCGAGCAGTTCTTCGTTCAAGCGGTCGCGCACGATCTCATCCAGCGCGCCGAAGGGCTCGTCCATCAACAGGATCGGCGCGTCGAAGGCCAGCGCGCGCGCGATGGAGGCGCGCTGCTGCATCCCCCCGGAGAGTTGCCAGGGGTATTTGTTGGCGAAACTGCCCAGTTCGACCAGTTCGAGGACGTCTTCCATGCGTTTGATGCGGTCGGCTTTGGAGTAGCCCATGATCTCAAGCGGCAGGGTGACGTTCCGCGCGATGGTGCGCCAGGGGTAGAGACCGGCGGCCTGGAACACATATCCGTAAGCGCGTGCTTTCCGAGCTTCGTCAGGCGTCATGCCGTTGACGGTGAGCGTGCCGCCCGTCGGTTGTTCGAGGGCTGCGACGCAGCGCAAGAAGGTGGTTTTGCCGCAGCCCGAGGGACCGATGAAGGAGACGAACTCGCCCTCGTGGATGTCGAGGGTAATGTCGGAGAGCGCATGGACAGGGCCGTCGGGGGACGGGAAGGTAAGGTCGAGGGATTGGGCGGAGATGGTGGTCATGGTTTATGCGCCAAAAAAGCCGTTGCCATTGACCTGAGAATATGAATATATGAAAATATGATATGAATATGGAGGCGTCGACATGAAAGCGATTGAGGTTCAAGATCGAGATTTTGCGCGGTTACAGGCATTGGCGGTGCCGCTAGAAGACACGGCAGCATCGGTCGTGACGCGACTTCTTGATCGATTTGAGGCGTCCACTGAGGCAGCGGATTCAGGCGCAATCGAAAGCGTTGTTTACGGGCCAACAGATATCCCGCCGATGCGTCATACGAAGCTGTTGGATGGATCAATCGAAAATCGGACTCCAGAAAAGATGACGTGGGATGCAATGATCCGCCTCGCTTTCCACGCGGTTCTAGAACGTGATCCGTCCATCGATAACCTTCGAAAGACGTCTGGCGCAAATGTCGTCTCGGGTAGGAAAGAGACTGAAGGCTATAAATACGACCAGAAGTTCGATTTCTCCTATCAGGGCGTTTCCGCTGAGGACGCTGTAAAAATCTTGGTTCGGTGCGTGAAGCAACTTCAGACGATTGGCTCGATAGAGTTCGAGTGGCGGCAAAAAGAGGATGCGCACAAGCCAGGCCAAAGGGCGAGTTTACGGTTGGCCTAGCCATCAAACCCCCGCCGGAATGTTCATCGGATCGCGCTCGATCTTCCTCGGCGTGTTCAGCGCTTTCCACTTCGACAGCGCCTTGGACGCCGAGGCATAGGGCGCCCGCCGCATGAACCGCCCCCGCCCGGGCTGCGGCTGCGAGTTCTGGCCGTGGGCCCAGACGATTTCGCCGCGCGACAGGGTGTAGCGGGGGGCAGCGGACAGCTCCATGCCCTCGAACACGTTGTAGTCGATGATGGATTTCTGATTGGCGACCGAAACCGTGCGCTTGATCGACGGGTCCCAGACGACCACATCGGCATCGCCGCCGACGTTCAACCCGCCCTTCATCGGGTAGATGTTGAGGATCTTGGCGATGTTGGTCGATGTGACGGCGACGAATTCCTCGGGTGTCAGGCGACCGGTGTCGACGCCGCGGGTCCAGAGCATGGCCATCCGCTCCTCCAGCCCGCCGGTGCCGTTGGGGATGCGGGTGAAGTCGTCGACCCCCATTCGCTTCTGCTCGTCGGAGAATGCCGCATGGTCGGTGGCGACGACCTGGAGGGAGCCGGAGGCGAGGCCCGCCCAGAGCGAGTCCTGATGGCTCCTGGAGCGGAAGGGCGGGGACATGACGCGGCGGGCGGCGTATTGCCAATCCTTGTTGAAATACTCGGTCTCATCCAGCGTCAGATGCTGGATCAGCGGCTCGCCGTAGACGCGCATCCCCTTCTGGCGAGCGCGGCGGATGGCTTCGTGGGCCTGCTCGCAGGAGACATGGACGATATAAAGCGGCGTGCCGGCGGCGTCGGCGATCATGATGGCGCGGTTGGCGGCCTCGCCCTCGACTTCCGGAGGGCGCGAATAGGCGTGACCCTCGGGGCCGGTGATCCCCTCGGCCAGCAACTGCTCCTGCTTGGCGGCCACGATGTCGCCGTTCTCGGCGTGGACGAGGGGCAGGGCGCCCAGCTCGGCGCAGCGGCGGAACGAGGCGAACATCTCGTCGTCCTCGACCATCAGTGCGCCCTTGTAGGCCATGAAGTGCTTGAATGTGTTGACGCCGCGCTCCTTCACGACGGCCTCCATCTCCTCCCAGATCGTCTCGTTCCAGCCGGTGATCGCCATGTGATAGCTGATGTCGGTGCAGATCTGGTCGCGCGACTTCCGATCCCAGTCATCCAGCGCCGACAGCAGCGATCCGTCCTCGCCCGGCAGGCAGAAATCGACCAGCATCGTCGTGCCGCCGGCGGCGGCGGCGAAGGTGCCGCTCTCGAAGGTTTCGGCGGCAGTGGTGCCCATGAAGGGCATCTCCAGATGCGTATGCGGGTCGATGCCGCCGGGGATGACGTAGGCGTCGCTGGCGTCGATCGTCTCGTCGCCCGAAAGGTTCTCGCCGATCTGCGCGATCTTCTCGCCCTCGATCAGGACGTCGGCCTTCCACTGGCGATCGGCGGTGACGATGGTGCCGTTCTTGATGACCTTGGACATGAAAACCTCCGTTACAGGCAGTATTGCGAGCCGCGCGGGATCAGCACCGGGTAGATCGCGCCCTGGTAGGCATAGCCGTAGCAGTTATCCGCCACGCGCACGTCGGCGGCGGTGACGCCCCGCGGCAGCAGGCGGCTGACGGCAAAGGGCACGGGCGCATCCGTGGGCGCATAGGCCTGCGGGTCGGGGACCGGTGCGTTGGCGGCGGGCACGCAGGCGGCGAGCATCACGGCGACGGACAGGGCGAGGGCGGTCTTCGAGGTCATCGGTGTTCTCCGGGCGGTCGGGGTCGGACGCATGTTTGGGGCAGCGCGCATCAGGTTCAACCGCCAACTTGCCGGTTCGCATGCCTTCGCGCCGCGCGGATCGCGAGAATGGCCGCCACCAGCAAGACGATCGCGCCGCCCGTCCACAGGCTTGCGGGCACGAAGGTCGCCAGAAGGGCGATCGCCACCACCGCAACCATGGCGATCGGCAGAAGCGCGCGTATCATGCCCCGCCCCCGCCCCCGTCCAGCGCGGCCAGCGCGCAGAGTGCTCCTTCGGTCCGGCTGAGGGTCCAGCCGTGCAGGTCCAGCACTCGATGGGCGGCGAAATCGGCGCGGATCCGCGTAGACCAGTTGCGCCCGAACAGATCATTGACCGGTTGCGCGCCCACATCCAGTTCCGCACGCAGGGCAGGGACGTCGGCGGGCAAGATCCCGGCTTGCAGAATCTCACGCCCGATCCGCCGGGCCGCCTCGCCCCGGGGGGCCGCGCCGGCGGCACCTCCGGTCGCGGTCAGCGCCGCCGTCAGGGTCACGAAGGTTCGTCGGTCCATATGCTACCTCCCTCCGCCGGGCGTCGCGTCGCGCAGGTGATCGGCCAGCCGGATCGCCATCGCCCCGATTGTCAGAGTCGGGTTGGCATAGCCGCTGGTCGGAAAGACGCCGCAACTTGCGATGTGCAGATTGGCCACGCCATGCACCTTGCAGTTCGCATCCACGACGCCGGTGGCCGGGTCGTCGGACATGCGCACCGTGCCGTTGTGGTGCTTGCCCAGGCCGACGGTGCGCGGAATCTCGTAATCCTCGCGCCGCGCATACGACCAGGACCGCCCGAGGCCCATGCGGCCCATCTCGTCGATCAGGACGCCGGCGGCGTGGCGCGCCGTGCGGCGGTCGAATTCGGTCAGCTGCCAGTCCAGCCCGACGCGACGCTTGCCGAAGCGGTCGGTCTCCTCGATGCGCAGGACGCGGCTGTCGGGATTGGGGATGCACTCCATCGACAGCCAGGGACCCAGCCAGGCATGGTCGATGAGGTCGTCCCGGCGGCCAAGAATCTCTCGCGCAACGGCGTTGGTCGCCCCGTCGAGGTCGGTCATAAGGTTCATGATCTCGCCCGACAGGTAGGGCGGCGCCTCGCCGGTCTTGAGGGCGCCGAACAGCTGCCGGATGGCACGCTTGCCCGGAGAGCCGCCGTCGGGGAACAGGTGGAAGATGAAGTTGCCGACCTTCTCGCGGCGCAGATGCGCCTCGGAGGCCGCCAGGACGTTCTGGATGCCCCCCACCTCCAGATAGTGCGGACCGGTATAGAGACTGAGACGGTCCAGATCCTCGCGCGACATCAACGTGCGCACATGCGGGCGCAGGCCGACATGATCGTTGAAGAACCGCCCGACCAGGTCCCGGCCATTGCCCAGCCCCATCGGCATCACGCGGTCGGAATTGAACAAGAGCCGCGGGATCTCGATCCCGCCGGCCGCCAGAACGACATTCCGCGCCCGTACGTCGAAGCGGGGCCCGTCGATGCAGGCGACCCGCAGGGCGGTCACGCGCGCGGCATTGTCGTCGGTTTCCAGTTCGGTGACGTTCGCATTCAGCAGGACGCGCACGTCCGGCGCAGCGCGCAGCCGATCCTCGTAGACATACCCGAAGGCGGTCGGCGGGCTGAGAACGGTGACGAGGTTTTCCAGTTGTTCGGGGTCGGGGGCCAGACGGTCGCCGCCGATCCGCGCGGCCCAGAACTCGAAATCGTAGGGGCGTTCGGTCTGAAGTTCGAAATAGGGATGGGCGCGTTCGTAATAGGGCTCCAGATCCGCGAACCCGATGGGCCAGCCGGAATGCGGGATCCAGTCGCGCGCCTCGAAGTCGAGGGGCGTATAGCGCATGCAATAGCCCGACCAGTGGTTGGAGCTTCCGCCGAGGAAGCGCAGCCGCGCCTCGGCGAGGGGGGTGTAGGGGAACCCCAGGTCGGGCCCTTCGTAGAGGGCCTGTGTCGCATCGTCGGCGAACATGTCGCCCGATTCCAGAAGCAGGACCTCCCGTCCCGATTCCGAGAGTTCAAGGGCGAGCGTGATGCCCGCCGGCCCGCCGCCGACGATGCAGATATCGGCCTCGACGACCTCGCCGTCCGGCAGCTGGCGCGCGTTGAGAATCATTCGGTCGGACCGGCCGACCGGGTGGAGGCGCGCGCCCGCATCATTTCCGCGTGTCCCGGCGTCGCAGGAACGCGATGATCGTCACGTAAAGTACGGTCGCGACCAGCGTCGTCACCACCGATGAGGCGAGTGCCCCCGTGGTCAGCCCACCGGCGCGGTAGACGTCGAGGGCCAGGTTCACGATCAGGAAGATCGCGGCGAAGATCGCCCCCTGTTTCGCGATTTGCCCCGTCACGCGACCACCTCGGCCGTCTCGAGCACGGCATGGAGCAGGACGTCGGTGCCGGCGCGCGCCCAGTCCCTGGTGATCTCCTCGGCCTCGTTGTGGCTCAGGCCGTCCACGCAAGGGCACATGATCATCGCGGTCGGCGCCACGCGATTGATCCAACAGGCATCGTGGCCGGCGCCCGAGATGATGTCCATATGGCTGTAGCCCAGCCGTTCAGCCGCGTTGCGGACAGCCTCGACGCAGTTCTTATCGAAGGTCACGGGGTCGAAGCCGCCGACCTTCTCCAGCTCGACCTGCATCCCCATCTCCTCGGCGATGCGGCGTGCGGCCTTGTCCAGACGCGCCTCCATATCCTCGATCACCGTAAGGTCGGGCGAACGGAAATCGACGGTGAAGATCGCGCGCCCCGGGATCACGTTGCGCGAGTTCGGATGTACCTCGATATGGCCTGCGGCCCCGACGGCGTGGGGCGCGTGCGACAGGGCAATCTCCTCGACTTCCAGCAGGATGCGCGCCATGGCCAGCCCGGCGTTTCGCCGCATCGGCATGGGCGTGGACCCGGTATGGCTCTCCTTGCCGGTGACGGTCACCTGCGTCCAGCTGAGGCCCTGACCATGCGTGACGACGCCGATCTCGCACCCTTTGGCCTCCAGGATGGGACCCTGCTCGATATGAAGCTCGAACATCGCGTGCATCTTGCGGGCGCCGACCGCCTCGTCGCCGCGCCAGCCGATCCGGTCCAGCTCGTCGCCGAAGCGCTTGCCCTCGGCATCGGTCTTGTCCTCGGCCCAGTCCTGAGTATGCACGCCTGCGAAGACGCCGGAGGCCAGCATGGCGGGGGCGAAGCGGGTGCCCTCCTCGTTCGTCCAGTTGGTGACGACGATGGGGTGCCTGGTGCGGATGTTCAGGTCGTTCAGCGTGCGGACCAGTTCCAGCCCGCCGAGCACGCCCAGCACCCCGTCATATTTGCCGCCCGTCGGCTGTGTGTCGAGATGGCTGCCGACATAGACCGGAAGGGCGTCCGGGTCGGTGCCGTCGCGGGTGGCGAACATGTTGCCGATACGATCGACACCCATGGTCATGCCCGCCTCCTCGCACCATTTCTGGAACCGCGCACGCCCCTCGCCATCGGCATCGGTCAAGGTCTGACGATTGTTGCCGCCGGCCACGCCCGGCCCGATCCGGGCCATCTCCATCAGGCTGTCCCACAGCCGGTCCGCGTCGATGCGTAGGTTCTCACCTGCGGCTGCCATGTGTCCCCCGATAATTTGACCGTTCGGTAAAACCGACGCTATCACGGGTCGGAAACCAGTCAATGCCCACGCCGACCCGGCCGCCGGCATCCATGCACGGGTCCGCCATGGCCCGCGCCGCACCGGGGGAGGGGACCATGGCCAAGGATGACGGCCCCACACGCATCCAGCGGGATCGACGGCTGCGCATCCTGGAGGCGGGTCTGGACGTCTTCGCGGCCGAAGGGTTCCGCGGCGCCACGCTGGACGGCATCGCGCGGCAGGCCGGTCTGTCGAAGCCGAACCTGCTCTATTATTTCGCGTCGAAGGAGGCGATCTTCCGCGCCCTTCTCGACCTTGTGCTGGATACCTGGCTCGACCCGTTGCGCGCGCTGGATCCCCAGGGCGAGCCGCTGCGCGAGATGCTGGAATACGTGCGCCGCAAGCTGCGGCTGGCCCGGGACCATCCGCGCGAGAGCCGGCTTTTTGCAGGCGAGATCCTGCACGGGGCGCCCCGGCTGGGCGATGCGCTTTCGGTCGACCTGAAACGCCTCGTGGACGGGCGCGCAGGTGTCATAGCCGGCTGGATGGCGCGCGGGCGGCTTGCGCCATCCGATCCGCATCACCTGATCTTCTCGATCTGGGCGTTGACGCAGCACTATGCCGATTTCGACGTCCAGGTCCGTGCCGTCCTGGGCCCCGATCGCGACCCCTGGGCTGAGGCGGAGGCGCATCTTACGACGCATTTTACGCGACTGCTGACTCCTTAAGACTCTCGCAACGACGGCTCCCTAGACCAGTCCGTGCCGGAAAACGGGATCGGACATGCAGCGTGGATGGAAGATATTCTCCCCCACGGGGGACGGAACCGGGCGCGGGATGCATGACGTCCACGCGCTGGACGGACCCGTTTCGCAGCCCCCTCCGCCCGTCGAGTCCGGTGGCGCCACACAGGGTGCCGCGCGCAGCGGCCCGGCGGCCGCGCCGATCCTCGTTGCGTCCGGTGCCCTCGTCTGCACGCCGGAAGGCACCGTTCGGGTCGACGATCTGCGAAGCGGCGATGCCGTCCTGACGCTGGACGGGTCCGTCACGCTGCGCCGGGATGCGGTGCCGACCTGGTCGCCGCCTTGGTGGCAGGCGGACTGGATACGGCTCGAAGCGGGGGCCTTCGGCAATCTGCGCCCTATCGGCCTGCGTGCCGATCACCGCATCGCCGTCACCGGCCCCCTGGTCGAGGTCGCGACCGGCCGTGACGTGGCAATGGTGCCTGTCGGCACCATGTCGGCGGCACGGTGGCCCGGCGTCCGACCGGCACGTGCCAGGGGCCGCCTGATTGCGCTGCATCCGCAGTTGCGGAACGATCCGGCCATCCGTGTCGAAGGCCTTTGGCTGGCCACACCGCGCGCGACGCGCAACGACGGACCTTCCAGTGGTGCCCGGCGGGACGGCGCCCCCCACGCCACCCTGACGGATGGGGAGGCCGCCGATCTGCTGCGCCGGGCGTTGGCGGGCATGGGCGGGGTCGCGCCGCCATGCCTGGCCGGGGTGCCGCGGTCGGCGCGGGCCCACTGACTACTCGGCGGCGACCGCCGCCGGATTGTTGGGATGCGTGGTCCAGTCCGCAGGTTCGGCCGCGACGACACGACCGGTGCGCGGATCGGTCTGGCCGGGTTCGAGTGCCACCATGTCGATGCATCCTTCGACCGGGCAGACGTCGACGCACAGGTTGCAGGCCACGCATTCCTCGTCGATCACGGTGAAGACCCGGTCGGACGACATCGCGATCGCCTGATGCGACGTGTCCTCGCACGCGGCAAAGCACCGGCCGCAGGAGATGCAGAGATCCTGATCGATCCGCGCCTTGGCGACGTAGTTCAGGTTCAGATACTGCCAGTCGGTCACGTTCGGCACCGCCCGCCCGACGATCGCCTCGACCGAAGCGTGCCCCTTCTCGTCCATCCAGCGGCCGAGACCCGCCGTCATCTCGTCGATGATCTTGAAGCCGTAGGTCATGGCAGCCGTGCAGACCTGCACGTTGCCCGCCCCGAGGGCGATGAACTCGGCCGCGTCGCGCCAGGTGGTGATGCCGCCGATCCCGCTGATCGGCAGGCCGCGCGTCTCGGGGTCCCGGGCGATCTCGGACACCATCGACAAGGCGATCGGCTTGACCGCCGGGCCGCAATAGCCGCCATGGCTGCCCTTGCCGTCGATCGTCGGCTGCGGCGCCATCATGTCCAGATCGACCGAGGTGATCGAGTTGATCGTGTTGATCAGGCTCACCGCATCCGCGCCGCCGCGCTTGGCCGCGGCCGCGGGCTTGCGCACGTCGGTGATGTTGGGGGTCAGCTTCACGATGACGGGCATGCGGCTGTACTGCTTGCACCAGCGGGTCACCATCTCGATATACTCAGGCACTTGGCCGACGGCGGCACCCATGCCGCGCTCGGACATGCCGTGGGGGCAGCCGAAATTCAGCTCGATCCCGTCGGCACCGGTCTCCTCGACCTTCGGCAGGATCGCGCGCCAGGCCTCCTCCTCGCAGGGCACCATGATCGAGGCGATCAGCGCCCGATCCGGGAAATCGCGCTTGACCACCTTCATCTCGCGTAGATTCACCTCCAGCGGGCGGTCGGTGATCAGCTCGATGTTGTTGAGACCCAGCAGCCGGCGATCGGCCCCGTAGATCGCGCCATAGCGTGGGCCGTTGACGTTGACGACCGGCGGCCCCTCGGCGCCCAGCGTCTTCCATACGACGCCACCCCAACCGGCCTCGAACGCGCGGCGGACGTTGTATTCCTTGTCCGTGGGCGGCGCGGAGGCGAGCCAGAACGGGTTCGGCGACTTGATGCCCACGAAACTGGTGGAGAGATCGGCCATGTCAGGTCCTCCGGCTGGGAATGGGGGTCAGAAGAAGCGCGTCAGGGCAAGTCCGCCCAGTTGCCCGGCCATGGGCGCCGCCATGGCCCAGACCGTTGCCCCCAGGATAGTGATGGGCAGGAACCGGCGAAGCGAGACGCCGGACATGCCGACGAACGTGAACAGCACGGCACGGACCGGGCCCAGGAAGTGCCCCAGAAGGATCGCGCCGGCGCCCCAGCGATTGGCCGCCGCACGTGCCCGGTCCAGGGCGGCCCGCCTTCGGCGCAGGGGCGCCACGTCCAGGATGTCGGGCCCGTATCGCCGGCCGATCCACCACGACAGGATAGACCCCGAAATGGCACCAGCCGCGGCACCGAGGAACAGCGGCAGGAAGTCCACCGACCCCGCCGCGACGAGGCCGCCGATGCCCACCAGGATCGCCGTCGCCGGCACGAACAGGGCAACGATCACCGTCGTCTCGGCCATGGCCAGCAGGAAGGCGATCGGCAGGACCCAGATCCGATGTTCGGAGACGAAGAGGAGGGTTGCGTCGATATGGTCCTGCAACGTTCCCTCCGATGCGAAACGTCATCCGCATGTCAGGACAACCCCAGCCGGGCGTGAATGTCCATGGCGGCATCGCGCCCCTCGGCGACGGCGGTGACGGTCAGATCCTCGCCGCCCATCGCGCAGTCGCCCCCGGCCCAGACCCCCGTGAGGCTGGTTTGGCCGGCGCCGGTCACGGCGATCTTGCCGCCGTCCAATGCCAACCCCTCGACGGCCACGAGCTTTTGCCCGATGGCGCGGAATAGCTGATCGGCGGGCAGGCGCTGCGTCTCGCCCGTGGGCGCCATGTTCGCGTCGACATAGGCGAGTTCCACCTCGCGCAACCGGTCGTCGCCGTGCAGTGCCTGCGGCACCAACCCGAACATCAGCCGTACGCCGTGCGTAGCGGCCAGATCCTGTTCCCACCGGCTGGCGGGCATGCGGTCGCGGTCGCGGCGATAGGCGATCGTGACCGTCTCCGCGCCCAGAAGCTTGGACTGGACCGCGGCGTCGACGGCCGTCATGCCGCCGCCTATCACGATGACGTGGCGACCAACGGGCAGTTGCGTCAGGTCCGGCGCCTGGCGCAGCGCGGCGATGAAATCGACCGCGTTTTCGCATCCGGTGGCCGCCTCGCCCTCGAGCCCTAGGGCGCCGACCCCGCCCAGTCCGATCCCAAGGAAGACGGCATCGAAGCGGTCGCGCAGATCCTCCAGCGTCAGGCCGTCGCCGATCGCGCGGCCCGTCTCGACGGTGATGCCACCGATCTTGAGGAGCCAGTCGACCTCGGCCTGGGCGAAATTGTCGGGCGTCTTGTATTGGGCGATGCCGTATTCATTCAGGCCGCCCGGCTTGGGGCGCGCGTCATACATGGTGACGGAATGGCCCAGCATCGCCAGCCGGTGCGCGCAGGCCAGTCCGGCAGGGCCCGCCCCCACGACCGCGACGTGGCGTCCGGTGTCGGGCGCGCGGGTATAGGGGTGTTCGCCCGCCTGCATCATGCTGTCGGTCGCGTGCCGCTGCAGGCGACCGATCTCGACGGGTTTGCCCTCGGCCACCTCGCGGACGCAGACCTCCTCGCAAAGCGTTTCGGTCGGGCAGACACGGGCGCACATACCGCCAAGGATGTTCTGGTCGAAGATCGTCTTGGCCGCGGCCTCGGGCATGCCGGTGGCGATCTGGCGGATGAAGAGCGGGATGTCGATATCGGTGGGGCAGGCCGTGACGCAGGGCGCGTCGTGGCAGAAATAGCAGCGGTCGGCGGCAACCAGCGCCTCGTGCCGGTCAAGCGGTGGATGCAGGTCGTCGAAGTTCCGGGCCAGATCCTCGGGGCCCAGTCGTCCGGCGCGGATCCCGTCAAGGCGCATGGCTTCGGTCATCGCTCTCTCCCGTCGTTTTTCGTGGACAGAGTGGCACGGGATGATTTTTTATCAAACGGTAAAATTTCAGCAGGATGAGAACCGATGCCCAAAGCCTATTGGATCGCGCATGTCACGGTCACCGATCCCGATCCCTATGCCCTCTATGCCACGGGCGCGACGGAGGCGTTCGAGAAGCACGGCGCCCGCGTTCTGGCACGCGGGGGGCGCGTCGTCGGACTGGAAGGAGAGAGCCGACCGCGGAACGTCATCATCGAGTTCGATAGCCTGGAGGCGGCGCAGGCCTGCTACGACTCGCCGGAATATCAGGCGGCCCGGGCCCATAGGGAGGGTGCCGGGGACGCGCAGATTATCCTGCTGGAAGGCGTGTAGAAAGCGGTCCTACAGGTCGGGCAGCAAGCGCCCGCCGTCCAGATCTTCCAGATCGAAGCCGGATACGCGCAGCAGCGGATAGATCCGGGCGACATCGTGAAAAGCGGCATATCGCGCCCGCGGTTCCGCGCGCGAGACCGGCATGCGCAAGGCCAGCCGCGCCATATGCGCCTTGTAGAAACCGGCATAGCGCCAATACTGGTTCGGTGTCAGCGCCGCCGCACCGACATGGCCGTCGAACACGATACGCACGCGGGCTTGGCCGATCGACGTCGTATTCGGTGCGTCGAACCACAGGATTTCCGGATTGTAGCGTGTGGTCAGGTCGATCAGGTGCGTTGCCGCCGCCGGCGTGGCGAGGCCGGCCGTCAGCAGAAGCGCCGCAAGGACGCGCCGGCCCGTCATCGGTCCCGCCCCACGGGGTTCGCTTCGGTATCGTCGTCGCCGAAGCGTCGGTCGTCGGCCAGCGGGTCCTCGCCCGCGGGGACGTAGGCCTTGCTTTCAAGGACGGCGGCATTGTCATGCGTCGGGTCCGAATAGGCGTCGGCCGGCATCGGCCCGGCCAGGAATTCGTGTAGGTCCTGCTGCGCGTCGCCCGGCTCGATCCCCTGACGCCCGGCGATCAGGCGCGCCAGTTCGGCCGTCGATCCGTCGGCATCCTCCAGATCGGCATCGGTCAGCTTGGGATAGCGGCTGAGCAATGCGTCACGGTAGGGAACCCAGTCGTTCGTGAAATCTTCGCGGCTCATGTCGTGCCTCCTCGGTCGTGCGGGGACAAACGCGAGGACGAATTGGGCGGTTCCCACGGCCCGGGCGGATCAGGCGAACATCTCGCCCAGATCGACGGTGGATTTCTCGCCGATGGCGGCCAGGTCGCGGTCCAGGAATACCTCGGCGGCGGCGTGCCCTGCGGCGCGGAGCTGGTGCAGGATGACCGGGTTCGGCACGACCTTGGTCGCCACCGAAAGCTGCCGCATCAGGGCGTCGTCGGCGATCATGTGGACGAGCACGTCCTTCATCGATCCCGCCGGGATCTTGCCGTCACGCACCAGCCGCTGGACGAAGGCGACGGCCCGCAACTCCCGCAGCAGCGAGGTGTTGAAGCTGATCTCGTTGATGCGGTTCTGGATGTCGCGGGCCGTGATCGGCACCTCGGGACGTTCCAGCGGGTTGATGTTCACGATCAGGATGTCGCGCGGCAGCTTCGCGTCGAACAGCGGAAACAGCGCCGGATTGCCGGTATAGCCGCCGTCCCAATAGGCCTCGCCGTCGATCTCGACCGCCGGGAACAGGGTTGGCAGACAGGCGGAGGCGAGGATCGCGTCGGGCGTGATCGCATCGCGGGTGAACAGCCGGATCTTGCCGGTCCGAACGTTGGTCGCGCAGATGTGGAACTCGGGGCCCCGGTCGGAGCAGATCGCGTCGAAGCTCATGGCGCCGACGATGTCGCGAAACGCGTCCTGCGTCAGGCTGGACCCGGCATAGGGGCTGACCGCGCGGCTCCAGTTGTCGGCCATCTGGTATCCGGGCGACATCTCGATCGCATAGCTGACGGCCATGGGCGAGAACGCCGTCAGCCATGGCGTCCAGCGTTCGTCGGTCAGCGCGCCGACGGCCGTCCAGACCGATTCAAGCGTCTCGCGAGCCAAGTCGCGCGACCCCGCGGCGAGCCCCGCCTTCACCGCCGCCCCGTTCAGGGCGCCCGCACTGGTGCCGCTGATGCCCGCGATCTCCAGCCGTTCGTCCGCCAGCAGCCGGTCCAGCACGCCCCAGGTGAACGCGCCATGCGCACCGCCGCCCTGCAACGCCAGATTGATACGCTTGGGCGTCATCCGGCCTGCCACTTGGCCAGAAGGTCCGTCACCGCGATGCCGTCGATGGTCATTCCGTCCAGGTTGGCATTGGTGATCGCCAGGCCGGACAGGTTGGCGTGGTCGATCGACGCGCCGGTAAGGTTCACGTCGTGGAAGCGCGTCCCGCCCAAGTTCACGTTCTCGAACACCATGCCTTCGGCGTTCACGTCGTCGATGCGGGCGCCCATCAGGTGGCTGTCGGCCACGACCGCGCCCTTGAGACTGACGCGGGTGAAGGTCGAGCCGTCGAGGAAACGATCCTCGATCTCAAGACGCTCGGGCGGGGTGGTGGCCGGGTTGTCGGTCATACGGCCGTCCACCCGCCATCGACGCTGATCGTCGTGCCGGTGATCTGCGCGGCGTGGTCGGAACAAAGAAACAGCGCCGTCCCGCCTAGCTGGTCCGTGGTGGCGAATTCCTTGGAAGGCTGGCGCTTGAGCAGCACCTCGCGGATCGCCGTATCACGGTCCATTCCGTATTCCTTCATCGTGTCAGGGATCTGGCTTTCGACCAGCGGCGTCAGAACATAGCCCGGGCAGATCGCGTTCGCGGTGATCGGCTCCTCGGCGGTCTCCAAGGCGACGACCTTGGTCATCCCGACGATCCCGTGCTTGGCGGCGACATAGGCGGACTTGTAGGGGCTCGCCCGCAGGCCATGGGCCGAGGCGATGTTGATGACGCGCCCCCATCCGGCCGCGCGCATCATCGGCAGGGCGGCCGCGGTGGTGTGAAACGCCGAGGACAGGTTGATCGCGATGATCGCGTCCCATTTCCCGGCGGGGAAGTTCTCGACCGGGGCAACATGCTGGATGCCGGCGTTGTTCACCAGAATGTCGCAGCGCCCGGCGCTCTCGACCAGACCGCGCGCGGCCTCGCCCGAGGAGAGGTCCGCCTGGATGTAGCGCACCTCCACCCCGTGCTCTTTGGCAAGATCGGCGGCCAGGGCGTGATCCTCTTCGGTGTCGCTGTAGGAGTTGAGCACGACATTCAGCCCGCCGGCCGCGAAGCTTCGCGCGATCCCCAGCCCGATGCCGGAGTTCGAGCCGGTTACGATGGCGGTCTTCCCTTGCAGCGTCATGGTGTCCCTTTCCTCTGTCGGTCTGGGCCGGACAATAGATGCTGCGGATGCGAAGTGAAGTGCCGATGGCCGAAACCCGCGGACCGGCATCCGCGCCGTTGACTGACACGCCCAAAGGGAGGACCAAAAAAAACGCCGGCACAAGGCCGGCGTTCAGTCATTGAGGCAGGTTTCATACAGGCAAGAAACCTATCGAGCAGTAACGCCGTTATAGACGCTCGTCCGGCAGAGTCCAAGAGAATATTCACTGGTCTGCGACCAAATGAATCAGATAAATGTCAACCCAGGCAGCACGTTAGGGGCAGGTAACATGATGATGAACAATCGTTTCTCACGATTCGCGTTCCCGATATGCGCATTTGCAGCATTCGCCGCGGCGGCGGGAATCGCGCATCAGGCGATCGCGGACGGTCATGGAATCGCCCTTTACGGCGAGCCTGCGCTGCCCTCCGGATACGCGCATCTTCCGTATGTGAACCCCGATGCGCCGAAGGGCGGAACGTTCTCGGATGGCCAGGTCGGCAGCTTCGACAGCCTCAACCCCCACATCCAGCAGGGCAGCGTGCCATGGCAGCTGCGCTTTCTGGCCTACGAGTCCCTTCTGGGGCGCAGCTGGGACGAACCGTTCACGCTTTACGGCCTGTTGGCCGAGACCGTCGAGGTGAACGAGGACGAGACACAAATCACCTTCACCCTGAACCCCGAGGCCCGGTTTTCCGACGGTACGCCCGTCACGCCCGAGGACGTCATCTGGTCCTGGAACATTCTGGGGCGGGAGGGGGCGAACGGCCGCTACCGCGCTGCCTTCTCCAAGGTCGAGAACGTCGAGAAGGTGGGCGAACGGGGCATCCGCTTCACCATCGGCGCGCCGGACCGCGAGCTGCTGATGACGCTGGGATACCGTCCCATCATGAAGGCCGCGCAATATGCCGAGGACGAGGACGCGTTCTTCCGGTCCGGTCTGGGCAACATCCCGATCACCACCGCGCCCTATGTCATCACCGATTTCGATGCCGGCCGTTTCGTCGAGCTGACCCGGAACGAGGATTACTGGGGCGCCGATCACCCGTTCCGGCGGGGCACGAACAATGTCGACACGATCCGGATGGAGTTCTTCGGCGACGCGACCGCGCATTTCGAGGCGTTCAAGGCCGGCGAGCTGTCGACCATGCGCGAGACGAACGCGACGGCCTGGGCGCGCGACTACGACTTTCCGGCCGTGCAGTCCGGCGAGATCGTCCTGTCGGAGATCCCGCATGAGCGTCCGACCGGCATGACGGGTCTGGTCATGAATACCCGACGCGCGCCCTTCGACGACTGGCGTGTGCGCGAGGCCATGATCCAGGCGTTCAATTTCGACTACGTCAACAACGTCATCAATGCCGGCGCGCAGCCACGCATCACGTCCTATTTCGCCAACTCGCCGCTCGGCATGACGGCAGGCCCCGCCGAGGGACGTGTCGCCGAGCTGCTTGAACCTCATGCCGACGACCTGCTGCCGGGAACGATGGAAGGCTACGTCCTGCCGTCCTCGGACGGGCAGGTGGCCGACCGGCGGGGGCTGCGGACCGCGACGCGCCTGCTGGCCGAAGCCGGATACGAGGTGCAGGACGGCGTTATGACCGGCCCGGACGGTCCCCTCTCCTTCGAGATCCTGGTGCAGAGCGGGTCGTCCGAGGTCCAGTCGATCGTCGACATCTATGTCGAGTCGCTGCGGCGCCTCGGCGTCGAGGCCCGTCCCGTCGCCGTCGACAGCGCGCAGTTCAAGGACCGCACTGTCAATTATGAATTCGACATGATGTGGTACCAGTGGGGCCTGTCGCTGAGCCCGGGCAACGAACAGACCGCCTATTGGGGCCCCGACGGTGTCGAGACGCCCGGCAGCCGAAACCTGATGGGTGCCGACGATCCGGCGATCACGGCGATGATCGACGCGATGCTGGGCGCCGAGACGCAGGAAGGCTACGTCGCAGCCGTCAAGGCGCTGGACCGGGTGCTGACGGCGGGCCGCTACGTCATTCCGATCTGGCACAATCCCGTCAGCTGGATCGCCCATGACAAGGACCTGAATTACCCCGCCGACCGACTTCCGATCTACGGGGACTGGATCGGCTTCCAGCCCGATATCTGGTGGTTCGAGGAGTAGGGAGATCGCCGGGCGGCGCGTCCGCCGTCGCCGGCGCGTCAGGTCCAGTGCGGCAGGTTCCCGCCCGGCAGCGCCGTGCGCGCGGCCAGCAACTCCTGGTGCGGCAGCGACAGCGTCTCGCATGCGCCGGCGACCCACATGTCGTCCATCAGCACGAAATCCAGAACCGCGCCCAGGAACTCGGGCTCCTTCGCGGCGCCGCGTATCGTATCGCGATCGGCGCCCGTGCTGTTCTGGAAGGCATCCAGCAGATCCGCCTGCGCCAGCCATCCCAGCGCCCCCAGCGCGATCACTTCGGCGTCATCCTGCGTCATTCGCGTGCTCCCCGAGCTCATTGAAACCTTTTGTTAACCTTCATGGCGGATTACTGACCGCAATCGAAGCGCCATTCACGAGAAAACCGCAATGTCCGGACGGATCCTCATCGTCGACGACGTCGCCACGAACCGTATCGTGATGAAGGTCAAGCTGGCCGCCGCCCGGTACGAGGTCGTGCCCGCCGCCAGTGGCCCCGAGGCGCTGGAGATCGCGGCCGGCGGCGGCATCGACATCATCATCATGGACATGATGATGCCCGGCATGACGGGGGCCGACACCTGCCGCAGGCTGCGCGCCGACCCCGACACCGCCACCATCCCCGTGATCCTCGTGACCGCGTCCGACGATATGGAGGCGCGGATGGACGGGCTGTCGGCCGGCGCCGACGACTTCCTGTCCAAGCCGGTGGACGAAATCGCGCTGCTGGCCCGTGTTCGGTCGCTTCTGCGCACCCGCGAGGCGGAGCGCGACTACGAGGCGCGCGGCGGGGCGTTGCTCGAGATGGCCGCGCCACCCGCCGCGCCCTGTGGCTTCGCCGAGGCGGCGGGGCAGGCCTCGTTCAGTGCCAAACCTTCCCCGGTCGAGGGGCGGATCGCGATGATCGGCGGAAACGACGCCACCTGGCTGCCGGTCCAGCGCGACCGCCTGCGTCCGCTGTTCCGCGAGGCGGTCAGCATCGTGGATCGCGACGGTGCGCTTGCCATGACGGCCGAGATGGCGCCCGACCTGTTCCTGATCGACGCCGATCTGGGCGGGCGCAACGACGGGCTGCGCCTGATGTCCGAACTCCGCTCGCGGGGCGCGACGCGTCATGCCGCGTTCATCATGCTGCTGCCGCCGGGCGACAGCGAGCGCGCGGCCACGGCGCTCGATCTCGGGGCGGCGGATGTGGGCTACCATCCGTTCCCGACCGACGAAATCGCCATGCGCATCCGCACGCAGCTGGCCCGCAAGAAGCGGGCGGACCGCATGCGCGACACGCTCGACACGGGGCTGAAGCTGGCCGTGATCGACCCGTTGACCGGGCTGCACAACCGGCGGTTCGGTCTGGGCCATCTCGACCGTGTGGCCACGCGCTGCCGCGCGCAGGGCATCCGCGCGGGCGTCGTCCTGATGGATATCGATCATTTCAAGCGGGTGAACGACACCTATGGTCACCCGGTGGGCGACCTGGTCCTGTCGAAGGTCGCCAAGGTCCTGCAGGAAAGCCTGCGCGCCGAGGATCTGGTGGCTCGCATCGGCGGAGAGGAGTTCCTCGCCATCCTGCCGGATTCGGACCTGGCGCAGGTTCGCGTGGTCGCCGAACGCCTGCGCGCCGCCGTCCAGTCGCTGCGCATACCGGTGGGCGAGGGCGAACTGTCTGTCACCCTGTCGCTCGGCGTCGCCATGATGGAGGAGTGCGAAGACGCGGCCTCCCGCGCGATGGAGACGGTGGACCGGGCACTCTATTCGGCGAAGGACGACGGCCGGAACCGCGTCCGCCTCGCGGCGGCGAGCTAGCGCCGGCGCCTCAGGGCCCGGGCCAGCGCGGCCCGTTCCTCTTCCGACAGCGACCCGACGAAGGCGGCAATCATCGGAATGCCGTGGGCCGAGAGCCGGCCACGGATGGCTTGCTGTTCGGTCAGGGCGGCCTCGAATGCGGCGCGGTCGAAGGTTTCCGATCGCAGCGCCCCGATCATGCGTGCCCGCGCGGCGGCCATACTGTCGCGTCCGGTGCGGATGCCGTCTGTGGCGCGCAGCTTACGCAGCAGGGCACCGCGGTCGTCACGGTCGAGCGCGCGGATCAGGAGCGCGATCTCCGGTGGCCCGCCCGCGCGTTCGGTCCTTGCCGTACGCCCCTGCACCAGCGCCGCCAGAACGGCCCCGGCCACCAGCAAATTGATCGAGAGCGACGCCACGAGCAGCCATCGCATCCAGGGTTGGGTCATCCGCTTTCTCCTTCCGGAAAGGCGCCGCCGAACAGGTCGCCCAAAAGCGTGGCCTCCTCGGTGCCGAGCGGCAGCATCTGCTGTACCAGCACGGGCTGCATCAATCCGATCCAGAGGCCGAGAGCGGTCGCCGCCGGCATGCCGGCCCAGCCCCACCACGGCAACCGGCGCGCGGTCGGGGCCGGTCGGACCTCGGCCAGGATCCGGGCGCGCAAGTCGCGGGGCAGCGGCACCTCCCGTGATTGCAGGTCGCGGAGGCGGTTCTCCAGGTCGTGATCGGTCATTCGTTCTCACCCCCTTCATCCAGCAGTTCGGCCAGACGCCGCTTTCCCCTGGCCGTCAGGCTCTCGACGGCCTCGACACCGCATTCCAGCATGGCCGCGATGTCCGGGTTGGAATAGCCCTCGACATGGCGGAGCACCACGGCCTGCCGCTGCCGGGCCGGCATTCGCAAAAGGGCGGCGTCCAGCGCCGACAGGCGCTCCGCCTGGATCAAGCCCGCCAAGGCCGAGGGGGCGTCGTCCGCGAACTCCACCCCTTCGGGCAGGGGCGTCAGGCGGGCATCGCGCCGATGCGCGTCCACCGCCAGGTTGGCAGCTACACGGCCCAGCCAGGTTCCGATATTGGCCGGGCCGTCGGCATCCCAGTCATCCGCCCTGCGCCAAAGCCGCAGGAACGCTTCCTGCACGACATCCTCGGCCAAGGGACGGTGGCCGCCGGTCATGCGAAGGGCGAACGCCATCAGGCGCGGCCCGAGCCGGTCCAGCAGCGCCGCCGCGGCGCGGGCATCGCCGCGCCCGGCCGCGGCCAGAAGGTCGGCTTCATGACGGCGATCCCGGTCATCCATGCGGCCCCCGCTCGGGGCAGGGCACCTGTGCCCCGCCCTTCGATCCTACCTGCGTCCACGGGAATGTCGGGCGACGGCGGCGTCCCATTCGGCCGCGTCGATGGCACCATCCCCGTCGCTATCCGCCCGCGAAAACTGGCGCGCGCGTCGCGCGCCGGTGTCGCGCCGTTCCGGACCGGCTTGCAGTTCGTCCTTGCTCAGCACGCCGTCGGCGTCCTTGTCCAGCCTCTGGATCAGGCCGTCCACACGGCGCGCCGTCCGGGCCTCCGATGCGGCGCGCAGTTCGGCCCGGGTCAGGACGCCGTCGCCATTCGTGTCGGCCCGATCCATCCGGTCGGCGCGCCGTTCCGCGCCGAAGGCCGCCAGTTCTGCCGGCATGATCCGACCGTCGGCATCGGCATCCACGTCGCCGAAGGCGGGACGGTCCGGACCGGGCCCGCGCGCCTCGGCGGCAAGGGGTCCCAGGAAAAGGCCGGCACAGATGGCCAGGCCGGTTGCGGTGATCCTGTTCATGTCGTCTCCTTTTCGATGGCCGCGCAGACCCGTCGCCTGGCGGTCCTCGGTTACACGTCCGGGCCCCCGGTTTCCGTCGCGGTCTTTTCACGCCCGCCCCGACGTCCTAGCTAGTCGGACAGCGAAAGGATCGTCCGATGGATCAAGCCCCGATCGAAGACCCCCGCCTGATGCGGCAGGCCATGTGGCGCGGCTGGCGCCGCCGCTGCCCGAACTGCGGCGAGGGCGCGATGCTGCACAGCTATCTGAAGGTGCGCGACACCTGCGACGCCTGCGGGCAG
Organism: Jannaschia sp. S6380; assembly: GCF_023015695.1. NCBI lineage: Bacteria > Pseudomonadati > Pseudomonadota > Alphaproteobacteria > Rhodobacterales > Roseobacteraceae > Jannaschia > Jannaschia sp. S6380. Next base: position 1,505,397 of record NZ_JALKAS010000001.1, on the reverse strand, counting down.
GAACTGCACCACCATCGCGCCGATGACGGGCCGCCCTATCTGACGCTGCTGATCGTGGGGCATATCATCGGCCCGGCCATGCTGTGGTACTTCGTCGCGTTCGAGCCGGACCCGTACAGCTTCATGGCGATCTTCATGCTGGCATCCGTGGTGCTTTCGCTTTGGTTCCTTCCGCGCCTGAAAGGCGTCATCGTGGGCGTCCAATGGGCTGCGCGCATGCATGGCTTCGGTCGCGGCGACGCGCCCTCCGACCTGGCCGCATGACCGACGCGCCCGTGCGGGATGCGGCGACGATCATCCTGCTGCGCGACCAGGGCCCGTCCGGACCCGCCGTCCTGATGGGGCAGCGCGGGGCCGGTGCCGTGTTCATGCCGTCAAAATACGTCTTCCCCGGCGGCGCGGTCGAGGCGGGGGACGGCGCCGCGCGCTTCGCGAGGCCCCTGGGGGCTCAGACCCGTGCCGCATTGGAGTCCCGCTCCGAAGTCGCGCCCGAAATGTTGGCCGCCGCCGCGATCCGCGAGCTGGCCGAGGAGACGGGGCAGGTCGTCGGCAGGCCCGCGGACGCAGAGGCAGGCACCTGCGACTGGCCGGGATTCGAGCGGCTGCTGCCGGATGCCGGGGCGCTGCGGTTCATCTTTCGGGCCATAACGCCGCCTGGGCGGCCGCGGCGCTTCGATGCCCGGTTCTTTCTGGCTTCGGCCGATGCGCTCGCCACCGATCCCGACGATTTCGGCCGGGCCGAGGACGAGCTGAGCCATCTGCACTGGGTTCCGCTGGACCGCGCGCGGGCGCTGGACATGCCGTTCATCACCGAGGTCGTCCTGGCCGAGACCGCCGCCATCGCCGCCGGCCGCGACGTGCCCGGCACGCCGTTCTTCGACAATTCGGGCGACAGCTCGGTCTTCTGCCGGCTCTAGGCGCGCAGCAGGATCAGGGCGACGACGCTCAGCCCGACCAGCGAGATGCCGATCACTTCGCGTCTTGTCTGGCGTTCGCCCAGCACGATCCAACCGATCGCGATGGACAGGATCAACTCCACTTGGCCCACGGCATTCACGTAGGCGGCGGTTTGCAGCGTGTAGGCGGTGAACCAACCCATCGATCCGATCATCGACGTGGCCCCGACCAGTGACGTCGCGCGCCAGCGACGGAACACCGCCATCAGTCCGGACGGGTCCCGCCAGGCGAGCCAGGCGCCCAGCAGCACGGTCTGCAACAGGGTGACGAGGCCCAGCGTGACGGCCGCGCGGACCAGTGGCGCGTCCGACAGCACCAGGAGCGAGGCGCCGCGATATCCGACCGCCGAGATCGAGAAGAAGACTCCCGAGGCGAGGCCCAGAAGCGAACCACGGTTGAAGACCTGCCACCTCCGACCCTCGGGCACCGACAGGAGGACCACGCCCAGGAAACCCAGCGCCATGGCCGCGAGGTCGGCGGCGGTGACCGTTTCGCCCAGGATCAGGAAGCCCGCCACGACGGTCATCAGCACGGTCACCTTCGAGAAGGCGATGCCCACGGCGAAGTTGCGGTACGAGAACAGCGCAACGACGCAGATCGTCGCCAGGATCTGCGAGATGCCGCCGGCCACAGCATAGGGCCAGAATCCGTCGCCGATGGGCGGCAGCGTGCCGTCCGCGACCAAGACCCATGCGCCCAGGCCCAGCGCGACGGCCGCCGGCGCATAGACGAACCGCGCGAAGGTGGCCGCCGTCGAGGACAGGCCCGAGAGGGCGAGACGCTTCTGCAGCAGGAAGCGCAGCGCCTGAACCGATGCCGCGAGCAGCGTGGCGAACAACCAGAGTGACATGCTTCGGGCATCTGACAGCCCGCGATGGCGCGGGCCAGAGCAAAAGAGGCCGGGGTCGAAACGAACGCGGCGCAGCGACGACAAGGTTTCGGTCCGCGGAACGATGTCGGCCGAGGCTGCCTTATTCCTGCCACGAATTCGCTCTACCTCTGTCGCAATCCGACCGGAGTTCTGCCGCAATGCCCTTGATGATCCCGCCGCCGACCGTTCCCGTCCGCGCGGCGGCGACGGGGTGGTCCCGGCTGGCGGCGGGCTTGGGGGATGCCTCGCGTCTCGAATCCGTCTGCGTGGGGCTGGGGCTCGGCGGGATGGTACTGGCGCTTGTCCTGACATTGGCCCAGTTCGCTTTCGCCCCCGTCATCCGCACCCAGGCGGCATTGCGCGATATGGTGGTGCAGACCGGCTTCGACGCGGCGATGTGCCCACAGGGCTGGGCGGGCGACCATGCGGCACGGCTCGATCTGACCGAGGCGGAGGTGACCGCCTGGTATCTGCGCGACGCATTGCGCCTGTCGGATGCCGAGGTCATCGCGTCGGTCGGGCTCTACGTCGCCAATCCCGGGGATTTCGTCCCGACGCAGGGGGCGGCGCGAACGCGCAATCAGATCCTCCTCTGCATCGCCGAAAGCCGCCGTCTGGCCACCCCCCTGCGGGATCTGGTGCCGCCCGAGCTGCGCGTCGGCTATGTCGAGGCGTGTCTGGGCGGCGCACGCGAAATGCTGGGTCTGGCCCGGCGATCGACTTAGGTGATAAGCGCGTCTGCAAGGCAGGCGCGGAGAGACGACGATGAGCGACCGAAACACGGACGATCCGCAGGCTGCCCTGCGACAGGCGGCCCTGTCCTACCACCAGTTCCCCAAGCCCGGAAAGCTGGAGATCCGGCCCACCAAGCCTCTGGCCAACGGTCGCGACCTATCGCTGGCCTATTCGCCCGGCGTGGCCGAAGCCTGCACCGCCATCGGCGCCCATGCGGACCGCGCGTTCGACTACACCGCGCGCGGAAACCTCGTGGCGGTGGTCACCAACGGAACGGCGGTGCTGGGGCTCGGCAATATCGGCGCGCTCGCCTCCAAGCCGGTGATGGAGGGCAAAGCGGTCCTATTCAAGAAGTTCGCCGGCATCGACTGTTTCGACATCGAACTGAACGAAAGCGATCCCGAACGCCTGGCCGACATCGTTTGCGCGCTGGAGCCGACCTTCGGCGCCATCAACCTGGAAGATATCAAGGCGCCCGACTGCTTCGTCGTCGAGAAGCTGTGCCGGGAGCGGATGAACATCCCCGTCTTTCACGACGACCAGCACGGCACCGCCATCGTGGTGGGTGCCGCCGCGCTGAACGCGCTCAAGCTGACGGATCGCGAATGGGCCGACATCAAGGTCGTCTCGACCGGCGGCGGTGCGGCGGGCATCGCCTGCCTCAACATGCTGCTGACACTGGGTGTCCAACGCGAAAACGTGTTCCTGTGCGACCTGCACGGCCTCGTCCACGAGGGCCGCGAGATCGACATGACGCCGCAGAAGGCCGCCTACGCCCAACCCGGCGGACCGCGCGACCTAGGCCAGGTGATCGACGGGGCCGACTTGTTTCTGGGTCTGTCCGGTCCGGGTGTGCTGAAACCCGACATGGTGTCGCGGATGGCCCCGAAGCCCATCATCTTCGCACTGGCCAATCCGAACCCCGAAATCGCCTACGACCTCGCCAAGGCCACCGCACCCGACGCAATCATAGCCACCGGGCGCAGCGACCACCCCAACCAGGTCAACAACGTTCTGTGCTTTCCATTCATATTCCGCGGCGCCCTCGACGTCGGCGCCACCGAAATCAACGAGGCGATGAAGGTCGGCTGCGTCGAGGGGATCGCCGCCCTGGCCCGCGCCACCACCTCGGCCGAGGCGGCGGCGGCCTACCAGGGCGAGCAATTGACCTTCGGCACCGACTACCTGATCCCCAAGCCTTTCGACCCGCGTTTGATGGGGGTCGTCGCCTCGTCGGTCGCTGCGGCGGCGATGGAGTCGGGCGTGGCCACCCGCCCGATCGAGGACATGGCGGCCTACAAGGCCAATCTCGACGCCTCCGTCTTCAAGTCCGCCATGATCATGCGCCCGGTCTTCGCCGCGGCCGCGCAGGCCCAGCGCCGCATCGTCTTCGCCGAGGGCGAGGACGAGCGCGTCCTGCGTGCCGCCCAGGCCATGACCGAGGAGACGACCGACATCCCCATCCTGATCGGCCGGCCCGATGTCATCGCGACCCGGATCGCCCGCGCCGGGCTGACGATCGAGCCCGGCCGCAACCTGGAGGTCGTGAACCCCGAGAACGACCCCCGCTACCGCGACTACTGGGAAACCTATCATTCGCTGATGGCCCGCAAGGGCGTCGCGCCCGACCTGGCCCGCGCTGTCATGCGCACCAACACCACCGCCATCGCCGCCGTCATGGTGTCTCGGGACGAGGCCGAGAGCATGATCTGCGGCACGTTCGGCCAGTTCCTATGGCATCTGCGCTACGTGACCGAGGTGTTGGGGCAGGACGGCCTGCATGCCGTGGGCGCCCTGTCCCTGATGATCCTGGAGGACGGGCCGCTCTTCATCGCGGATACCCATGTCCATGCCTGCCCGACGCCCGCGCAGGTGACCGAGACGACCATCGCCTGCGCGCGTCATGTCCGCCGCTTCGGGGTCGAGCCGAAGATTGCGCTGTGCTCGGGCTCGCAATTCGGCAATCTCGATTCCGAGTCCGGCAAGACCATGCGCGCCGCCGTGGCCGCGCTCGACGCGATGTCGCTCGATTTCGTCTACGAGGGCGAGATGAACGTCGATGCGGCCCTCGATCCCGAGCTGCGTGCCCGCTTCCTGCCCTGCTCGCGCATGGATGGGCCGGCCAATGTGCTAGTCTTCGCCTCGACCGATGCAGCGGGGGCCACGCGCAACATCCTCAAGGCCCGCGCCGGTGGGCTCGAGGTCGGGCCGCTGCTGATGGGGATGGGCAACAAGGCCCACATCGTCACGCCGTCGATCACGGCACGCGGCCTGCTCAACGTCTCCGCCCTCGCCGGCACGCCGGTGGCCCATTACGGGTGATGGGGGCAGGGCGGACGTTCCGGCCGAACTGTCTCGGGCAGTGTCAGCGCTTGGACATGACCGGTCGCATGGCCGACGGTGCGATGAGTCCGCGGGACCCGATGTCTCGACTGGATCCCTAGCGGCCTTCGATCCTGGTCAGGTTCCTTGACGGAACCCAACCGACCAAGCCATCTGCATTCTTGCACAGGGTCCATCCGTGCCTTTCGGCCATGCCAAGCAGGTCCTCGCCCTGGCGGCATGTCAACTCCAGAGCCGAGAAACTCATTCTCGCATAAGTCCGGCCCTTCGTTTTCCTGACGAGGTCATTGGGTATCCAACCTTCCTGCCCCACACTGTTCTTCGCCCAAACCCAGACATGACCGTCCCAGCTATCGGTCCTGCCCGTCAGCCAAAGCTCGTCGCCCATCTCAAGCGAGATCGGATCGTCATACGTCGCGTTCCAGTCGGTAGCGACCCGATGACGTCCCATTGTCTGGTCTCCGTGAAAAAAAGCGGGGAACAAGGATCGTTCTCGAAGGCGTCCCGGTGGTGTGAACGGCAAAAGATCTGGCGTGCCGATCTCATCCCTTCATCGGCAAGGGGACCTGTCGCTCCGGGACATCACCCTTTCTTCACCTCCGACGAGAGCTTCAGCACCCCGTCGCCGTCCTCCTGCTCGATATAGAGCGCGGGGTCGTCATCGGATCCGTTTCGCGTCACCTCCGTCCCTTGCAGCTTACGCGTGATCTTCTGGGTATAGGTCTTTTTCACAGTGCCGGTTCCGGTGCCGTTGCCCCAATCCCACTTCACCTTGTCGCCTTCGCTATAGCTGGCCATGCGTGCCTCCGTTTGCCGTCCGGGGCCAACCGGTGGTCCGGCACGGCGGTTCCGGCGCGCGCGTAACGCCGTGCGACACGGTGTTGCATGTCGGTCGGGCATCGACCGCGGGGGGTGCACACGCGTATGTACAGGGGGTGTACGCCGGGTGTACCGGGGGTGCCTGTGAAATCTACAGCGAAGTCAGTGGGTTGCATGCGCCTTCAGCTCGGCCCGTGCCACCGTCCGCAAATGCACCGCATCCGGCCCGTCAACCAGGCGCAGCGTCCGCAGATGCGCCCAGGTCCGGGCCAGGTCGGTGTCCTGGCTGACGCCCGCCGCTCCGTGCAGCTGGATCGCGTCGTCGCAGACCGACAGCGCCACGCGCGGCGCGATGATCTTGACCTGGCTGATCAGCGGCGCGGCGGCCTTCATGTCGCCCTGGTCCATCGCCCAAGCCGCGCGCAAGCAAAGCAGCCGCGCACCGTCGATGCCGATGCGGGCCTCGGCGATGCGGTCGAGATTGCCGCCCAGATGGTTGAGATCGCTGCCGAAAGCCTCGCGCGTGGCACCGCGGTCGACCATTGCATCCAGGCATTTCTCGGCCATGCCGATGGCCCGCATGCAATGGTGGATGCGCCCCGGGCCCAGCCGCCCCTGCGCGATCTCGAAGCCGCGGCCTTCGCCCAGCAGCATCGCGTCCAGCGGCACGCGCACGCCTTCGTAGCGGATGTGCATATGGCCATGCGGCGCCTCGTCGTCGCCGAAGACCTGCATCCCGCGCAGAACGTCGACCCCCGGCGTGCGCGCCGGCACGACCACCATAGAATGGGAGGTATGGCGCGGCCCGTCGGGATCGGTCCGACACATCACGATATGCACCGCGCAGCGCGGATCGCCGGCGCCGGTGGCCCACCATTTCTCGCCGTCAAGGACCCATTCGTCGCCATCGCGACGGCAGGACATCGCGATGTTCGTCGCGTCCGACGAGGCCGTCCCCGGCTCCGTCATGAGGTAGGCCGACCGGATGCGACCCTCCAAAAGCGGTCGCAGCCATTCCTCCTTCATCGCATCGGTGCCGTGACGAGCCAAAACCTCCATGTTGCCGGTGTCGGGCGCGTTGCAATTGAACACTTCGGGCGCCAGCCAGCTGCGCCCCATCTCTTCGGCGATCCAGGCGTAGTCGACGGTCGTGATCCCCGGTCCGCCGGGCAGGTGCGTCCGCCACAGGTTCCACAGACCCCGTTCGCGTGCCAACGCCTTCAGGCATTCCAGGATCTCGGTCTGGCGATCCGTATGCCGCCAGCGGTCGTCGTCGCGCCCCGTCTCGGCGTGGAATTCAACGTCCTGCGGGGCAATCTCATCGCGCACCATGGTCGCGACGGCATCCCGCAATTCGCGCCCGCGCGGCGTCAGTCCCAGATCCATCGCGCCCACCTCCGACAGCCAGTCTTGTCAGACCCTCGCGGACGCGCAACCCTGCGCGAATGGACGGCTTGCCCCCAGACCTCGGCCCCTGGCTGACGGCGCGCCTGCCGGGGCGCCCGGCAATCACAGGCGCGCGGCGCTTCGGGACGGGGCAGTCGAACCCGACATGGGCGCTGGACACATCGGACGGCACGCTGGTGTTGCGGGCGAAGCCTGCGGGCGGCCTGTTGCCCAAGGCACATATGGTGGAACGCGAATACCGGGTGATGGACGCGCTGGCCGGAACGGACGTGCCCGTGCCGCGGATGGTTCTGCTGGCTGACGGCCCGAACCCGCTTGGCCGCACCTTCTATGTGATGGAGCATCTGGGCGGCCGCATCTTCTGGGATCCGGCCTTGCCGGACGTGGACGATCGCGCGGCGATCTACGCGGCCATGGGAGATGTCCTGATCGCGCTCGGCAATGTCGTGCCCGACGCCGTGGGTCTCGCAGATTTCGGGCGGGCCGATGGGTTCTTCGCGCGGCAGGTCGCACTCTGGACGCGGCAGTACCGGGCCAGCGTGGACCGGCCCGACCCGGACATGCTGGCTCTGGCCGATTGGCTGGCCGCCTATGACCCCGTCGCCGCCCGGCCCGCGCTGGTGCATGGCGACTTCCGGTTGGACAACATGATCTTCCATCCGACCGAGCCGCGCGTCATCGGTCTGCTGGATTGGGAGCTTTCGACGCTGGGTCATCCGATGGCCGATCTCGGCTATCAATGCATGCAGTGGCATCTGCCGAATGACGGCCCGCTGCGCGGACTGGGCGGCATCGACAGGTACGCCAAGGGCCTGCCGGGCGAAGAAGCGTATCTGGCGCGCTTCGCTGCCGGCACCGGGCAGGAGATTCGGGACTGGAACGCCTGGACGACGCTGGCGGCCTTTCGGCTGGCCGCGATCCTGACCGGCGTGGGCGCGCGGGCGGCGGCGGGGAACGCCGCGAACCCCGACCAGGCGCGGGCCTATGGCCGATTGGTCCCCGAGGTCATCGCGCTGGGCCTGGAGCTTACAGGGTAGTGGAGGGTTCGCCGGTCAGGTGGCGCATCCGGGCCATCACGTCGACACCCATCTGCGCCATCAGTCCGATCGTGTCGTTCGGCAGCCAGTTTTCGGCGATGCGGCCATCGGCGTCGAAGTGATAGAAATCCATGACGCGGAACCGCAGCGACCGCCCGGTGGCGGGGATGCCCATGTAGTCCGCGCCGGTATGCGTCAACGCGACGTCGCCCCCGGTTACGGCGAAGGGCCCGTCGGACAGGCGGACGAAATGGCCCGCACCTTTGCGGTCGGGGAATGCCCGCAGGAACGGGATTTGGTGATGGGCACGGAAGCCATCCAGCCCGCGGCAAGCGCCGATATTGCCGGCCGCGTAATACATGAAGTCGTCGGCCCAGGCGTCCATCGGCATCGATCCCAGGTTGCGGCCGTTAAAACGATGCAGCGCGTCATGCATGGCCAGTACGCGCTCCAGGCTTCCCTCCTCCGGCGCGGGGGAAAGGCACAGGCCGGTGCCGCCTTTCGGCGCAGGCCAGTACCCGGGCCGACCCAAGGGCGGGGACATTGGCCAGCATCCGGCCTGTCGCATCAGGTCGGCGATGTCCCAGACCAGCCAGGACCGGCGAAGGCGCCCGTCTTCGAAATGATGCGCCTCGCCGTAATTCAGGGTCACCACGCCCCCCGTGGGCGGAATGCGGGCGAAGGGCGCCCGGAACGTGCCGACATACGCGCCGAGGGTCGCGACCAGCGGGCTCGGGCGCGGGCCGGGCATCCGATCGTCGGGCATGTTCCGGCCCGCCAGAAGGATGTCGTCGCGCCTTTCCAGATCGGGCAGGGCACGGAGAAGGTCGGCGTGGAGGGTGCCGAGGCCTTGTGCGTCCAGCGCACCGAACGGGTGGGGCGCGGATGCTTGGGCACCCGGGGCCAACACGTCGGTATCACCACGCGCCAAATGGGTCAGGGCGGCGAGCGCCCCCTTGCGGAAAGCTTCGTCGTCGGCGCGCATCCGGGCCTCCTTGCATACGCTTGCAAAACGCTTGCCGCAGCGTGGGTGGCGTGTCTAGTGTGTTCGCAGAGATCAGGGGGGACACCGCGATGGCGGAGATCAAGCTCAATCAGGTCACCAAGCGGTGGGGCGAGTTCGTCGGCGTCCATCAGTTCGACCTTGATATCGCCGACCGCGAGTTCCTGGTCCTGCTCGGGCCCTCGGGCTGCGGCAAGACGACGACGATGCGCATGATTGCCGGGCTGGAGGATCCATCTTCGGGCGACATCGTGATCGACGGCGTACGGGTCAACGACCTGGACCCCAAGGATCGCGACGTGGCGATGGTGTTCCAGTCCTACGGCCTTTATCCCAACATGAACGTCTGGGAGAACATCCGCTTTCCGCTGAAGGTCCGGAAGGTTCCAGAGGAGGAGCACGAGGAACGCGTCAAGCGCGCCTCGGCCATGGTGGAACTGGACGATTTCCTGCATCGCAAGCCGGCCGCGCTCTCCGGCGGGCAACGGCAGCGCGTGGCGCTGGCCCGTGCCATCGTGCGGACGCCCAAGGTGTTCCTGATGGACGAGCCGCTGTCGAACCTCGATGCGAAGCTGCGCGTCTCGACGCGGGCGCAGATCAAGAATCTCAGCCATGAGTTGCAGGTGACGACGATCTACGTGACCCACGACCAGATCGAGGCGATGACACTGGCCGACCGCGTCGTGGTCATGAAGGCCGGCGTCGTCCAGCAGGTCGGCACGCCCACCGACATCTACGACAATCCGGCCAACACTTTCGTCGCGGGGTTCATCGGGTCGCCGGCGATGAACCTGATGGAGGGGGAGGTCATCGACGGGACGTTCCATGCCAGCGGGGTCGAGATCCCCGGGTTTACCGGCGTGAAAGGTCCGGTCACCTGCGGTTTCCGCGCCGAGGATGCGTCGGTTGCGCCCGACGGTCAGGGCGAGGTTCAGGCGCCCGTCTATTCGATGGAGCTGCTGGGTGATTCGACCATGGTCACGGTCCGGGCCGGGGGGGCGCTGGTTGCGGTGAAGGCCCCAAAGGAGTTCCGCACCAAGATCCGGGCGCCGTTCGGGGCGCATGTCCCAACATCCATTTGCCACCTGTTCGACGCCAAATCGGGCGAACGGGTGGCCTGACGGGGGCCGCGAACGGCCCCCGCCGGCGTGTCGGCCTTAGGGCACGAGCACGGTGTCGATGACGTGGATCACGCCGTTGGACGCCTCGATATCGGCGGTCACGACATTCGCGTCGCCGACCGTCACGCCGCCTTCGGTCCCGATGGTCAGGGTTCCGCCGCCCGCCGTTTCGGCCTCCATGCCGTCGGACAGATCGGTGGACATGACCTTTCCGGATACGACGTGGTTCATCAGGACGTCGGTCAGCTGCTGCTGGTTCTCCTCCATCAACAGGGTGTCGACGGTCCCATCGGGCAGCGCGGCGAAGGCCTCGTCCGTCGGCGCGAAGACCGTGAGCGGGCCTTCGCCCTTCAGCGTTTCCACCAGCCCGGCGGCCTCGGCCGCCGCGAGCAGGGTCGAGAAGTTCCCGGCCTCCGCTGCGGTATCGACGATGTCCTTCGCATGGGCGTCGGCCCAGGCGGAGCCGGCCATGACAGTGGTTGCGGCCATGGCGAGAAAGGTTCTGCGGATCATCTCAAGCTCTCCCTATGTTGTTGACGGTGCGTTTCCGTCCGGCCGCAGGTAGGGGGTTGCCGCGCCGGGAGAAGTGCGGCGAAACCCGCCCATGCGGCGGCCTGACGCATTGCCGGGCGGCGGAAGCGAACCAAGCCGCGGCCTTCGGCGAAATCCAGTCATCATAATGTGTTGCGCGAAATTCCGCGTGCCCGTTTCGCCGTGGTCGAAAACGGATACTGGGCTGGCCAGGCATGGCCGTCCGCGGCTATGCCCACCACATGCATCGACCCTGCCCGGAGGACCTTTCATGCCCAAGAACCGCCCGCAGCAGGCCCCGCTGACCCGCGATGCCGACCTGTCGAAAACGGAGGACACGCGCCGCGTGATCGAGGGGATGGTCGACGGTCTGAACGACCATCGGATCGCCGATATCGGCGAGTTCTTCGCCGAGTCGTTCCGCTGGATGGGCAACTATGGCTGCGGCACCAAGGACGGACTGCGCGCCTTTCAGGAGAACTGGCAGAAACCATTCCAGGCGGCGTTCGGCGACAAGACCTGCATCGACGAGGCGCGCCTCTACATGGGCGAATGGGCCGCGGCGTTCGGCCGGCAGGAAGCCACCCATCGCGGCGAGTTCATGGGAATCGCCCCGACCGGCAAGCGCGTGGAAATCCGCTACATGGATTTCTGGAAGGTCGTCGACGGCCGGATCGTGGACAATTGGGTGATGGTCGATTTTCCCCATGTCCTCGCGCAGCTCGGGCGTGACGTCTTCGACGGCCGCGGATGGGAGGCGTTCGACGACGGCACCCGGACCCCGCCCGCACCGCCGGCCGGCTAGGCCAGGATCACGCCGGTCACGACCAGCATCAGCCCCAGGGCCGAGACGGCGAGCGCGCCCAGGTTCAGCGCGACGAGGCGCCGCAGACGTTCTTCCATCGCCGCGCCTTCGAGGCCCCGCGACCGTGCGCGTGCGGCGATGACGATGCAGCAGACCAGCCCCGCCAGCCCCGCGACCGTCATCGCGCCGCCGATCCAGATCAATGCCGTCATCGCATGGCCCCCGTTTGTTGCATCGCCCGCGTCCCGGCGGTACCGAAGGCGCCTGATCGAGACAAGAGGAGCAGGGACAATGGCCGATCTGAAAGTCGTGGAAGACGGGCCCGCCGACACCTATCGCGTGACCGCCGACGAGCTGCGCCAGTTCATCGAGCGCGTCGAGCGGTTGGAGCAGGAGAAGAAGGACATCGCCGAACAGGTGAAGGAGGTCATGGCCGAGGCCAAGGGGCGCGGCTACGACACCAAGGTGATGCGCAAGGTCATTGCCCTGCGCCGCCGCGAGCCCGACGACATCGCCGAGGAGGAAGCCGTCCTCGAGATGTACAAGGAAGCGCTCGGGATGAGCTGAGGCCGGTCAGGGGGCGATGAAGGTCACGTCCTCCATCGCCTTCAGCCGCGCCACGTCGCGCTCGTAGAGGTCAGACAGACCGGCGATCATTTCCCCGGTCCAGCCGGGCAGGGCGATTTCGGGTTCTATGACGGCCTCGTCGGCATACTTGGCCAGGAACGCGGTGACGACCTTGCGCCAGGTCGACCGCGCGGGGGCCGGGTTCTCCTGCAGATACGCGTCCATTCGGCGAAAGCCCTCGCGGGTCATGATCTGCCGCAGGATCGCGTTCTGCCCCTTCATGGTGTCGTCGATTTCCGAAACCGCCTGGAGGACGTCGGGCCAAATCAGCGGCAGGTCTTCGTTGCACCACAGGGTCAGGGGCGCCTCGGGACAGGCCTCGCGTATGGCCGACACGGGTTCGGACCAGGTGACGCGGCCCAGATCGTGCCCGGCCATGAAATCCTCGAACCGTTCGACCGAGGAGGCCTGGAAGAGCGCCGGAACGAAGGTCGCCAGGTTTCGGACGGCCAGGAAGAACGACACGTCGTGGCTGTCGAAGATCCGGCACAGGGATCGGCAACGGTCGCCCGCATCCGGATAGAGCCGCGGCCCGGCGAGTGCCGTGGCATAGGTGCCTAGGAATCCCTCGTAGCTTAGCACCATCCGGTCGGCCAGGGCGCCCCGCAGCAGGTCGTCCACCAACGCATCCGGCGCGTTCGCCGTTGGCGACCGACTTGCCCCCTGCAGCGCGCGGCGCAGGACAGGCCGCGCCTTGTTGCCCGCCGGGATGTGGACGCGCGCACGGTCCAGAAGCGCGCCGTTGTCGGCCAGCGTTCGCAGCAGCAGGTCTTCGTCCGTGCAATGCGCGCCGAGATGAATGGCAATTTCCACGTGGCCGTCCCTGCCTTGTTTCGCGGCAAACTAGACGCCACCCGCTGGACAGGCAAACGGCGATGTTCTAGCGGCTAGGGATATGTCTGACCAAAACACTCGGACCTTGCCGGCACGCCGCGCCTGGGCCTGGCCCGATCCCTGGTCTATCGGCGCGCTGGTGATTGCCGCGCTCGTCATTGTTCCCATTGCGGCTGTGTTCTGGATGGCGGCATTTCCGTCCGAGAACATCTGGCCGCATCTCGCTACTACGGTGCTGCCGCGATACTTGGGCAATACGCTCGTGCTGATGGTCGGGGTCGGCCTGCTGACGGCCGTCGTGGGAACCGGCACCGCCTGGATCGTCGCGATGCACGACTTTCCGGGCCGTCGGTGGCTCGCCTCGGCGCTGCTGATGCCACTGGCGATCCCGGCCTATGTCGGGGCCTACGCCCTGGTGGATTTCCTTGAATATGCCGGGCCGGTCCAGACCGCGCTCCGCGGCGCCTTCGGATGGCAGTCGGCGGCGGATTACGCGTTTCCCGACATCCGGTCGCGGCCCTTCGCGATCCTCGTGATTGGGCTGTCGCTTTATCCCTATGTGTATCTTCTGTCGCGTGCCGCTTTCTCGGAACAGTCGGGCGCGGGGTTCGAAGTGGCGCGCGCCCTCGGCGCCGGGCCATGGCAGCGGTTCGCCCGCGTGGGTCTGCCGCTCGCCCGCCCGGCCATTGCCGCCGGGGTCGCCGTCGCGATGATGGAAACGGTGAATGATTTCGGCACCGTCGAATTCTTCGGCGTCCAGACGCTGACCACGGGCATCTTCTCCGTCTGGCTTTCGGGCGGAAACGCCGGCGGGGCGGCGCAGATCGCCTGCGTCATCCTGATCCTGATCGCCGCCTTGGTCTGGATCGAGCGGCAGTCGCGCCGTCGCCGCCGGTTCTGGCAGGCTGCCCGGTCACAGCGACCGGTGACCCGCACGGGTCTCGGGGGGCGCGCGGCGGCGGCGGCGATGCTGGCCTGCGCGCTGCCCGTCCTGTTGGGTTTCGTTTTCCCGGCCGGTGTCATGGCTTGGCACGCCATCGTCGCGGCGGATGGCTGGCTGGCCCCCGGCCTGATCCAGGCGATCGGCAACACGCTGATGGTGGCGGGTCTGGCCGCCGTCATCACCGTGACGCTCGCGCTGTTCATGACCTACGGCGTGCGCATGGCGGGGCGGACATTGCCGCGTATCCTGCTTCCCGTGACGACGGTCGGCTATGCCGCGCCCGGGGCCGTGCTGGGCCTGGGCGTGCTGATCCCCGTGGCGGCCTTTGACAACCACTTGGCGGATTTCATCCTGGCGGTGACCGGACACGACCCGGGGCTGATCCTGACGGGGACCTCCGCGGCGTTGATCTTTGCCTATGTCGTCCGGTTCTTCGCAATCGGGCAGGGGGCGGCGGATGCGGCGTTGGGCCGGATCCCCCCGTCGTTGCCGCTGGCCGCGCGGTCGCTTGGGCGAACGCCAGGCGGAACTTTGCGGGCGGTGCACCTGCCCCTGATGCGGAGTTCGGTCGCAATGGCGCTCCTCCTTGTCTTCGTCGACGCGGTCAAGGAACTGCCGGCTACGCTGCTGCTGCGCCCCTTCGGCTTCGACACGCTGGCCACACGGGTGCACGATCAGGCATCGCTGGAACGCCTGTCGGACGCGGCGCCTGCGGCCCTCGTGATTTCGGCCGTCGGATTGGTTGCGGTGCTCTTGCTCGACCGGGCGGACGCGGCTAGATGACGCGAACGCCCCTATAGCTCAGCTGGTAGAGCAACTGATTTGTAATCAGTAGGTCCGCGGTTCGAGTCCGTGTGGGGGCACCGGTTCACTTCCGGTGGTGACCTCGGGGCGCGTATCCGGCGCCCCGAGGTTCGCCTCAGGCCTTGTGTCGGCGGATCTCGCCGGTGTCGAGCCGCGAAAAGTAACTCTTCATCTCGCGCTTCACGATCGGCATCAGGACGTAGAGTGCCGTGATGTTGACCACCGCCATGGCGAAGATCATCGCGTCCGAGAAGTCGATGACGGCGCCCAGTTGCGCGGCCGCCCCGATCACCACGAAGACGCAGAAGATCAGCTTGAAGATCAATTCCTTCGTCTTGCCCTCGCCGAACAGGTAGGTCCACGCCTTCAGCCCGTAGTAGCTCCATGAAATCATGGTCGAGAAGGCGAAGAGCACCACCGCGAGCGCCAGGACGTACGGGAACCAGGACAGGCCCGTCGCGAAGGCGGCCGAGGTCAGTTGCACGCCCGAGACGCCGCCCACGGTGGAGATCGCCGTGCCCGCCTCGTCCAGGACGAAGAGGCCCGTCGCCTCATCCACGATCAGCACGCCGGAGATGGTGATGACGAGCGCTGTCATCGTGCAGATGACCACCGTGTCGATGAACGGCTCCAGCAGGGAGACGACGCCTTCGGTGATCGGCTCCTTCGTGCGCACCGCCGAGTGGGCGATGGCCGCGGAGCCGACGCCCGCCTCGTTCGAGAAGGCGGCGCGGCGGAAACCCTGGATCAGCGCCCCGACGAGGCCGCCCGCCACGCCCAGCCCGGTGAAGGCGCCGGCGAAAATCTGGCCGAACGCCCAGCCGATCAGGTCGTAGTTCACGATCAGCACGACCAGGGCGGCGCCGACATAGAGGATGCCCATGAACGGCACGACCTTTTCGGTTACCTTGGCGATCGACTTGATGCCGCCAATGATGACGGCGAATACCACCGCCGCGAAAATCACGCCGGTGATCCAGCCCGGATAGTCGCCGACGATGCCCGAAATCTGGGCATGCGCCTGGTTGGCCTGAAACATATTACCACCGCCGAGCGCGCCGCCGATGCAGAAGATCGAGAACAGGATTGCCAGGATCGAACCGCCAGGCGCGCCGCGCTCGGTGAAGCCCTTGGTCATGTAGTACATCGGCCCGCCCGAGACGTGCCCATCGGGATACTCGTTACGGTACTTCACGCCGAGCGTGCATTCGGTGAACTTCGACGCCATGCCCAGAAGGCCCGCGACGATCATCCAGAACGTCGCCCCGGGCCCGCCGATGCCGACGGCAACCGCGACGCCCGCAATGTTGCCCAGGCCCACGGTGCCGGACAATGCGGTCGCGAGCGCCTGGAAGTGGCTGACCTCGCCGGCATCGTTCGGGTCCGAATAGTCGCCTTTGACCAGTGCCACCGCGTGGCCGAATGCCCGGAACTGGATGAAGCCGAAATAGAGCGTGAAGACCGTCGCGCCCACGACCAGCCACAGCACGATCCATGGGAATGATACGCCGTAGACGCTGAACGGCAGGGGCGCGAAGATGAGGTTAACGAACCATCCGGTGGAATTGGCGAAGATGTCGTTGACGCGCTGGTCCAGCGTCACGACCTCCTGCGCGGCCACCTGGAGCGGTGCGGAGATCAGGCCTGCGGCGAGCGCGGCCGATGCAAGATGTTTCATGTCGACGGACCTTTCTTCACGGAACGATGGTGACCGGAACGGCCGCGGACGCGATCAGCCTGCCGCTGACGCCACCGAAGACACGCTCGACCATGCCCTGGACACCGACGCGCCCGATGATGATCTGTGTGGCCCCCTTGTCATGGGCGAGACGGTTCAGGATCTCGGCGGCATCGCCATGGGCCACGTGGCCCGTCACCGTCAGACCCTCGGCCTGCATCGACGTGACGGCCGGATCGACGATACGCTCGTGGGCGGTCTTCACCTCCTCCTTGCGGCGGGCGTGGCGGGACTCGTTCTCCTCGGCGGTCTGGAACGTCCACGGCGACCATTCGACGACGTAGCAGATGATGATGCGACAGGCCTCCAGCGCGCTGGCGCGTTCGCGCGCGAAGGTCAGGACCCGTTCCCCCGCCGGGCTGCCGTCGAGTCCGACGACCAAGGTGATGTCTGCCATGTCCATTCCTTCCCTCGCCCTGCGGATGTTCCGCGCTCCGTCAACGGTAGCACTATCATGGCGCTGCTGTATCGCACTTATGACGTAGCGGTATCAGAGGTTTAGGGGTTAGTATGTGGCGCGACCGCCCGAGAGGTCGAAGACGGCGCCGGTTGTGAAACTGTTCGCGGGCGAGACGGTCCAGAGGATCATCTCGGCTGCTTCCTCGACCTCCAGGAACCGCTGGCGCGGGATCTTGGAGAGCATGTATTCGATATGCGCCTTGCTCATCTGGTCGAAGATCGGGGTCCGGGCGGCCGCCGGCGTCACGCAGTTGACGGCGATATCCATGTCGGCCAGTTCCTTGCCCAGCGATTTGGTGAACCCGATCACCCCCGCCTTGGAGGCGGAGTAGGCGCAAGCATTCGGGTTGCCCTCCTTCCCCGCGATGGAGGCGATGTTGAGGATGCGGCCATAGCCCGCTTCATGCATGCCGGGGACGACGGCGCGGTTGACGTGAAACGTGCCCGTCAGGTTCACGGCGACGATGCGCGCCCAATACTCCGGTGGATAGTCGGCCACCGGCATGTTTGGCCCCGCGATCCCGGCCGAGTTCACGAGGATCGCGGGCGGACCGAGCCGATCGACCGTCGCATCCAGCGCCGCTTGGACGGAGGCGAAATCGGATACGTCGCAGGGCAGGGCCAGCGCGTCTTCCCCGGCCATGACCGTCTCGTTCAGCGCGGCGTTGGCGTCCCAACTGGCCACCCGCGCGCCGGCGGCCACCAGCTTGCGCAGCACCGCAAGGCCGATCCCCTGCGCGCCTCCGGTCACGACCGCGATCTGTCCCGAGATGTCCCGTGTCATGTTCCGCTCCCCCAAAGACCTCGCCGCAAGCCTAGCCGCGAGGGACGCAGCGGGGAACCCGCTCGTGTCCTGCCGCGTTTCGGATTCAGGAGGATACCGCGTGAAACCCGACCTGACCGATCGTCTCGACCGCCTGGACCGGCTGGCCGACAATCTTGATAGCCGCTATCGCATTCCAGGCACCAGCATCCGGTTCGGCTGGGACGGCATCCTCGGGCTGATCCCCGGGCTGGGCGACATCGCCACGCTGGGACCCGCGGGATACATCCTCCTGGAAGCGCACCGGCTGGGCGCGCCCAGCCACGTCAAGGGCCGGATGGTCTTCAATTCGGGCGTTGACTGGGTGGTCGGCTCCATCCCGGTGATCGGCGATATCTTCGACGTCGGATGGAAGGCGAACCGCCGGAACGTGGCACTGTTGCGCCGTCACTTCGCGAAGGAAAAACCGGGACAACCGGCAACCCGACCAGACAATCGGATGAGAACCACATGAGCGACTTGAACGACCCCGTATCCGCGGCCCAGGCGCAACGCATCGAGCCGGGACGGGGACGCGCCGCCGACAAGCCAGGCGCGATTCCGATAGCCGGCTGGAAGGACATCCTGAAACGGGTGATCGGTGAGATCTCAAAGGATCACGTGGGTCTCGTCGCCGCTGGCATCGCGTTCTACGGCCTGCTGGCGATCTTTCCGGCGATCACCGCGCTTATGGCGATCGCTGGCCTTCTGTACGAACCACAGGAACTCGTCGCGGCGCTGGAGGGCGTCTCCAAAGTGGTGCCGCCCGATGTGAGCCAGATCCTGCTGGACCAGGCCAAGGAGGTCGCCGGATCGCAGCAGGGTGGCCTGACCCTCGGCCTCATCCTCGGCCTGCTTCTGGCTCTCTGGTCCGCCTCGGCGGGTGTCGGCAGCCTGATCGAGGGGCTCAACCTCGCCTACGACGAAACGGAGACACGGGGCTTCGTCAAGCTGAAGCTGATGACGATTTTCATGACGATCCTGATGGTGCTGGGCGTGATCCTGGCGGCCCTTCTGATCATCGCCGTCCCTGTCGCACTGGCCTTCCTGGCATTCTCCCCCTGGATGGAACGCCTGATCCAGATCCTGTCCTACGTTCCGTTGGCGCTCTTGTTCGTGGGGGGCGTGGTCGCCTTCTATCGATGGGGTCCCGACCGCTCGCGGGCCAAGCTGAGATGGCTGACGCCCGGAGCCATCCTGGCAAGCGTGCTCTGGCTGGTCGTGTCGATCGGTTTCTCTCTCTACGTGCAGAACTTCGGCAGCTACAACGAGACGTTCGGCTCCATCGCGGGGGTGATCGTGCTCCTCATGTGGATGTGGCTGTCGGCCTACGTCATCCTGTTCGGTGCCGAGATCAATTCCGAGATCGAGGCCCAGACGGCGCGCGACACCACCACGGGCGTTCGCGAACCCATGGGCCATCGGGGGGCCGTGAAGGCTGACGAGCTTGGCACCGCTGGGTGATCCGGCGCCCGACGCGCCGCACGACATCGCGGCGCTTCCGCAGCTGCCCCCGCAGCGGCCGCCACGTCATCCCCTGCTGGTGCCGGTCACCGGTATCTTCATCCTGCTGACGATCCAGGCACTCGTCTTCGCTTCGGTGTTCCTGATCCCGGTCACGACCGCGATCCTGGGGTACTTCATCCTGAACGCGCCGCGTCGCGGGTTGGAGAGGATCGGAATCCCCGCGCCTGTCGCGGCGGCAATCTTCACCTTGTCGATCGCGGCCGTCCTGTTCGTCGGCGGCATGCTTCTCAGCGACCCGATCTACGAGTTCGTGACCGACATCCCGACATTGCTGGAACAGGTCGTCGCGGCCCTGACCGGTCCCGGCGGCCCGTTCGAAGCCTTCGCGGTTGCCGCCGATGCAACGGACGAGGCGCTGGAGCAGGCGGGCGCCGTCGAGCCGATGCAGGTCCAGGTGGTCGACAATGCCGGGCTGGCCGCATCCGTCGCCGCCATCGCGCCCGCACTGCTGGGACAGATCGTCTTCGCCATGTGCCTGCTCTTCTTTCTTGTCGCGTCGGGGGACCTGTTCATACAGAAAGCGGTGCAGGTCGCGGACCGGTTCGAGAACAAGAAGCAGACCGTGCGCATGATCCGAATGATCGAGACCCGCCTGGGCAACTACCTAGGCGCGATCACGCTGATCAATATCGGCCTGGGGGCCGCGATCGGGCTGGGCATGTGGTGGTGGAACATGCCGTCGCCCTGGCTGATCGGTCTGATGGCGACGGTGTTCAACTTCGTGCCCTTCGTCGGTGCCGTTGCCGGCGCCTCGATCGCGGCGGTCATCGCCTTCGTGTCCTTTCTCGACCTTTGGGCCGCGCTCGGCGTGTTCGCGACCTATTATGCGCTGACGGCATTCGAGGGGCAGTTCGTCACCCCTTCGCTGGTCGGGCAGCGGCTGCGGCTGAACGTGACGATGGTGTTCCTCTCCGTCGCGTTCTTCGCGTGGATCTGGTCGATCATGGGCATGGTCGTCGCCGTTCCCATGCTGATCGTGGTGAAGGTCGTCTGCGACAGCATTCCCCGCCTTCGCAAGGTTGGCCTGTTCCTCGGCGATGCCGAAGGGTTCCTGCCCGAAAAGGAACGCCCGGCCTGACGGATCAGATGAAAGCCCGTCCGAAGAGCAAGGTCAGACCCAGCAGTAACAGACCGCCGCGTCGGCCCGCGCGTCCGCGCATGATCACCCCGCGCGAGATGAGGCCGAGTCCCAGCGCGATGGCGGCGAAAGCGGCCAGGGCAGCCATCGGCCGGTCGCCCGGCGCCAGAAGCTCGGGGTGCACGATCATGGCAAGCGGGATCAAGTAGAGGCCGAGGCCCAGCGTCATCGCGGTGACGGCGACGCGCAGCCAACTTTCCCCGATCATGCCGGCCGCGATGAAGACGGCCCCGCAGACCGGCGGCGTGATCGTCGACAGCAGCGCGAACCAGAAGACGAACAGATGTGCCTGCAGCGGGGCCAGTCCCAGCTTGATCAGGGCCGGCCCCGCGACCGACACGCAGATGACATAGGCCGCGGTGGTCGGCACCTCCATCCCAAGCAGAAGGCATGCCAGGGCGGTCAGCAACAGCGCCGTCCAGAGGCCGCCACCCCCCGCCGACAGGATGAAGGACGTGAGTTTGACGCCCAAACCGGTGATCCCCAGGACCCCGATCACGAGCGACGCGCAAAGGATGATGATCCCGATCATCGCAACCTGGCGACCGGCGGCGATGCATGCCCCGGCCAACCGTCCGGGACCGCGCGCCAGGGCCAATCCGCCGCTGTCGAAGAACAGCAGGACCACGCCGGCCGCGATCGCCCAGATCGCCGCGTATTGCGGTGTCAGGCCGCGACCGAACATCGACCACAGCAGAAGGGTGAACGGCACCAGGAAGAACAGGCTCGTGATTAGGACGTCCCGCCGGGCGGGCCGGGCATCCGGGGGCAGGCCGGCAAGTGTGTGGCGGGCGGCATAGCCGTCGATGCCGATCCAGACAGCCCAGAAATACAGGATCGCCGGCAGGATCGCGGCGGCCATGATCCCGGTATAGGGAACCCCCGTCAGCTCGACCATGACAAAGGCGCCCGCGCCCATCAGGGGCGGCATGATCTGTCCGCCCGAGGAAGCGACCGCCTCCACCGCCGCGGCCAGCCGCTTGGGATAGCCGAGGCCCACCATCGTCGGCAGCGTGACCGCGCCCGTCGACGCCACGTTGGCCGAAGCCGAACCGGAGATCGAACCGAACAGCGCCGATGACAACACGGAAACCTTGGCCGCCCCGCCGGTCAGGCGGCCGGCGGCGGCCCCGGCCAGGTTCATGAACCCGGCGCCCGCCTCGCCCGCGTTCAGCACCGCGCCGAAGATCACGAAGATCGCGACCACGCCTGCGGACACGCCGGTCAGGCTTCCCCACAGGCCGCCCTCGGCGATGGTCAGCGTGCCGAGGAAACTCTCCACAGGCAGGCCCGCATGTC
The DNA here is from genome assembly GCF_023015695.1 of Jannaschia sp. S6380. Classification (NCBI taxonomy): domain Bacteria; kingdom Pseudomonadati; phylum Pseudomonadota; class Alphaproteobacteria; order Rhodobacterales; family Roseobacteraceae; genus Jannaschia; species Jannaschia sp. S6380. Next base: position 1,483,597 of record NZ_JALKAS010000001.1, on the reverse strand, counting down.
CGAACGTGCCCGGGATATGCTGTCCCAGCATCCCGTAGGCCAGGGCCGCTGCCGCTACGGCCGGCAGGGGCCAGCCGATCATGCGACGCGCGCCTTCCAGGGTGAGCACGATCAGCAGGATCGCCAGCCAATACTGGCCGCGCCCCTCCAGGAAGCCGTACTGGTCGCGCAGGGCCGCGTGATTCCAGGCGATCCATCCGCAGGCCGCGATTCCGGCCCCGGCGGCCAGCCAGCCTGTGATCGCGCCCGGCGCCGTCCGCGCAGGCGCCGCGAAGACCCATGGCAGCAACAGAGCCATGTGGAGCGGTCTGGCGACGAGGTTCGGCACCAGCCCCGACAGAACGAGCGTCAGATGCGCCACGATCGTCAGCGCGCCGAGCGTGACCCAGGCGCCGAGTCGTCGGTCGGATGTCGTCGGCGCCACGTCAGTCATACGGACCGTTGTCGGTCAGTCATGGCTGACGTACCGGGCATCGCGAGGCGGTCGGTTCTTGCCCTAAAGCGCGGGCAGTTCGACGCCGATTTCCTGATAGTATCGCACGGCACCGGGATGGATCGCGGTGCTGGCGTTCGCGATCATCTCGGGGCTGACACCGGCCCACCACGCGGCCGTGCCGGCCAGGTCCTCCCTGCCCTCCCAATAGGCCCTCGTCAGGGCGTATGCCGTGTCTTCGGACATCGCGCTAGTCGCGTAGGCCAGCACCGGAAGCGAGGTCGTGACGATATCGGTCTCTTGTCCGGAATACGTACCTGCCGGGATGACCAGCCGCGTGCGGCCCGTCGCCTCCACCTGTTCTTCCGTCAGGGGGATCAGGCGAACGCCGGTGGTCGCCGCCGCCTCGATCACGTTCGGGGCGGGATAGCTGCCGGCGGTGACGAAGGCATCGATCTGCCCGTTCTGCAGCGCGCCTACGGCGTTCGACAGTTCGGCATCGGCCACGTTCGCGTCGATCTCGAACATCCCTAGGTACTTCTCCCCTTCGCGGGCGCCGAAACTGCCCGCGCCGAGCAGGACGGTCTTGCCCGACAGGTCGGACAGCGTGGCGACCCCGCTCTCCTCGGAGGCGACGAAATGCATCGTCAGCGAAGGGATCGGGAACAGCGCCCGAATTTCGGCGAAGGCCGGGTCGCCCTTGTCTTCGAAGGGGCCGGCCGCGTTCTGGGCGGCGGAGACGAGGGCAGGGGGCGTCGTGAAGACATAGTCGGCGCCCCGTGCACGGACCTCCATCACGTTCTGGACCGAGCCCTGGCTTTCCTCGACCGTGACGTTGGCCACGTCACCCATCGCTTCGGCCAGTTCCACGCCCATCTGGTAGTAGCTGCTGCCGGCCTTGGCGGATTTGTAGGTGATCCGCTCCTGCGCGCCGGCGGGCGTGGCCAGCAAGGCCAGTGCCGCGAATGTCGTGGTCAATCGCATCTCGTTCTCTCCCTACGGATGTCGCAGGTCACGGTGACAGCCGGCGGCGAAGTGTCAAGCGGCGCGTCGGGAACGGATTTGGGGGAGGATGGTGGGCGACCCTGGAATCGAACCAGGCGTGCGTCTCCGCGAGGGAGTTACAGTCCCCTGCCACACCTTGCGGCCTGTCGCCCAACGGTGGACCGGATAGCGGCGGGGCAGGGTGGGGTCAAGCAGTGTTGTGGCCATCTCCGCCTACGCGCGATAAGCGGGTCCGGAGATCAGGGGAAGCACATGGCGCAGAAGCCGAAATGGGTCGTCGCGAAGGAGCAGGACAGGCGCGCCGCTGCCCGGGAAACCGTCTGGCTGTTCGGGCTGCACGCGGTTCGCGATGCCTTGTCGAACCCCATGCGGGAACGCGTGCGGCTGGTGCTGACGAAGAACGCGGCCGACCGGCTTGGCGAGGTCTTGCCGGCCTCGGGGATGGCGCCCGAAATCGCCGATCCGCGTCGGTTTCCGGCCCCGCTCGATCCCGGGTCGGTGCATCAGGGCGCCGCGCTCGAGGTTCGGCCCCTCGACTGGGGTCGGCTGGACGATCTGGCCCGACCGGGTGGCAATGCCCCGCTCTTGGTGTTGCTCGACCGGGTGACGGACCCGCATAACGTGGGTGCGATCCTGCGGTCGGCCGAGGTTTTCGGCGCCCGCGCGGTCGTCGCGCCGAGCCGGCATTCGGCGCCGGAGACGGGCGCATTGGCCAAGACGGCGTCCGGCGCGCTGGAACGGCAGCCCTATCTGCGCGTGGGAAACCTGGGGGATGCGATGCAGCGGTTGAAGGCGCTCGATTATATGCTGATCGGGTTGGATGGCGAGGCGGAGGACGGGTTGCAGACGGCCGCGCCGGGCTTGGCAGGGCGACCCACGGCGATCGTCCTTGGCGCCGAGGGGCCTGGACTGCGCGCCCGAACCCGCGAGCTTTGCGATCGAATGGTGCGGATCGACGCGGCCGGGACCTTCGGGTCGCTCAACGTGTCGAACGCCGCCGCGGTCGCGCTGTTCGCCTTGTCGGCGGGCCGTGATGCCTGAGCGTCTGGCCACCTGCTGCTATTGCGGACGCCGGTCCGCGCTGCGCGTTCGGGATCATGCGTTGGCTTGCGGCTCCTGCGGTGCGCCGCTGACGCGGATGAAGCCTTTGGCCCCGGATAAGGCCCGCATGGCTGCATCCCATGCCGCCCGACCCCAATCGCGCCCGACACCTGTCGATCGGAAGAGGCGCGGGAAGAAAAAGAAGAAATCCAAGGGCTTCTGGCACGAGATCGTCGAGGAAATCTGGGACGAGATCGAGGATATCTTCGACTGAACGACGCGTGTGTGTTTTTTTTCTCAACTTGGCGGAACCTATCCGCAACCCGGCGGTTACCTACATGTCTGAGGAAGGCGAAACTGGAACCATCGCCCTTCTGTTCACTGTCCCTCGTTCCACACCTCGGGGCCCGCGCATGATTGCAGCGGGCCCTTTTTTATCGTCTGATTGGTTCCCATGACCACAACGCCGACTGACGCATTCCTGCGCGATATCCTGACGACCGCGCGGACCTTCGCCTGCGTCGGTGTTTCGCCCGATCCCATACGGCCGAGCAACTATGTCGCACGATATCTCGCGCGACGGGGGTATCGCATCATTCCGGTCAACCCGGGCCATGCGGGGCGGACCCTGTTCGGCCAGACCGTCATGGCGAACCTCGCCTCGATCGAGGATCGCGTCGACGTCCTCGACATCTTCCGCAAGCCGGCGGCCGTCCCCGCGATCGTGGAGGACGGGCTGCGCCGATTTCCGGAGTTGAAATGTGTCTGGCTGCAAGTCGGTATCGTCAGCCCGGATGCGGAGGCGATGTGCACTAAGGCGGGTGTTCCCATCGTGCAGGACAGATGTCCGAAGATCGAACATCAGCGCCTGTTCGGTGAACTTCGAAAGGCGGGTTTCAATACCGGGATCGTGTCGTCTCGATTGACCTGAATGTGCGATGCAGCGGTTTGCGGGCATCGCCGCCGGTGCGGACGGTCAATCCGTTCCGACCGGCGTTTCATCCTCGGACGTGGTCACGACCTGCCCGTCCTGGATGACCGCGGTCGCCGGGGTCTTCTCGTTGTCGATGACGGTACCGCTGTCGAGGTTCTCCACCTCGCGCGCGGTCGTGTCGTTCGTCACGCCGGCCTGCGTGGTCAGGCCGCTTCCTTCGGTGCGGACATCCACCGCCGCGCGCGTGCGGCCGTAGGCAAAACGGTCGTTGAACTCGGGGGCTGATTCCAGATCCGTGCGCGAGGCAGGCAGGACGATGCGGAACGTATCGCCTTCCGGGGTGTCCGCCAAGAACAGCAAGTCGTCCATGTTGACGGCCACGCGCCGCTCCCCGAGGCCCAGGAAACCGCCGATATCCGCGATCGCCACATCCATTTCGCCGGCATTGCCCAACACGACATCCGAGATTTCGCCTACGTCCTCCCATGTATCGGGATCGGCGAGTTCGGCCTCCGTGGCCGCCTCCGTGACATAGAGGCGAGCACCGACCAGATCGGACGTGCGGAGGGCTTCGGTCTCGATCGAGGCAACGAACGGGCTGATCCGGTGGGTTTCGGCGAGGGCAGGGCTAAAGACGGCCATCGCGATGGCGGTAGACGCGACGAGCGTTTTCATCCTAATCTCCTTGGCGTTGCGGTGGTGACCTGTTTGCAGGTTGGTCATCGACGTAACACGCAAGGCGACGCGCAGGTTCCGCAACTGGCGCGTCGTCTTGCACGTCTGATCCTTAAAATTTTCTGTTGTTGGCACGTTTGGGCGATTCCAAGGACTTGCGTGCCTATGTCCTATGACATCGCCCTATGGTCCCTGGACCACGTGGAATGGTCGAACCGTTCAGCGCGCGGTGCAATCAGGACCGGCGCGCCGCTTTCTCCGCCAAGCCGGACGTTCCCTTGCGACTCGCCAGTTCGGCCCAGACGTCATCCAAGGCAATGCCACGCGACGCCAGCATGATGCAGAAATGATACAGAACGTCGGCACTCTCGCGGATCAGCGCGTTGCGATCGCCCTTGACCGCCTCGATCAGCGCTTCGATGGATTCCTCGCCGAACTTCTCGGCGCATTTCTCCGGCCCGCGCGAGATCATCCGGGCGGTCCAGCTCTCCTCCGGGTCGGTGCCGCGCCGGCTCTCGATCGTGGTCCACAGCTCATCCATCGGGTGCATCGGGTCTACTCCATGCGCATCGGAATGCCGGCCGCCATCATATGGGCCTTCGCTTCCGCGATCGTATGCGTTCCGAAATGGAAGATCGACGCCGCAAGAACCGCGCTTGCCCCGCCTTCGGTCACGCCTTCGACCAAGTGGTCGAGCGCGCCGACCCCGCCCGAGGCGATGACCGGGACCGAAACCGCATCCGCGATGGCACGCGTCAGGTCCAAGTTGAACCCAGCTTTCGTGCCGTCCCGATCCATGGAAGTGAGCAGGATCTCTCCTGCGCCCTTCTCGGCGGCTGTTTTCGCAAAGGCCACCGCGTCGATGCCAGTCGACTTGCGGCCGCCATGGGTGAAGATCTCCCACCGGCCCGGCGCGACGGTCTTGGCGTCGATGGCACAGACGATGCACTGGCTGCCGAAACGGTCGGCGGCACGGGCCAGGACGTCGGGGTCGGCCACGGCGGCGGAATTGAAGCTGACCTTGTCCGCCCCCGCCAGAAGCAGCGCGCGGACATCGTCGACGGTGCGGACACCGCCACCGATCGTCAGGGGCATGAAACACGCCTCGGCCGTGCGCGTGGCCAGATCGTACATCGTTCCGCGGTTTTCATGCGTGGCGTGGATGTCGAGGAAGCATAGCTCGTCCGCGCCGGCCGCGTCGTAAGCGCGCGCGCTTTCGACCGGGTCGCCCGCGTCGATCAGGTCGACGAAGTTCACGCCCTTGACCACCCGGCCGTCGGCCACGTCGAGGCAGGGAATGATCCGTGTCTTCAGCATGCGGGCGGTTTGGCCGGGAAAATCCGGCGTGGCAAGGGTCTGCCGGCATCGACGGGTACGCGGAACGGCTTAGCTTCCCATCGGTTGATCTGTGCATCCACAAGGAGAGACCGCATGATTCGTACCATACTCGCCGCAGTCCTGCTCGCCGCGCCGGCCTCGGCCCAGCTCCTCGGCAACGATTTCGAAACCGTCGAGTCGCCGCACTCCGTCGCCGAGACGATGGACCGCCTCGTGGCGGCTGTCGAAGGGGCCGGGGCCACCGTCTTTGCGCGTGTCGATCATGCACAGGGGGCACTTTCCGCCGACATGGATCTGCGCGATGCGCAACTGCTGGTCTTCGGCAACCCGAAGCTCGGCACGCCGGTCATGCAGGCCGATATCCGGGCCGGCCTCTATCTGCCGCTACGCGTGCTGGTCCATGCGTCGGACGAGGGCACGGTTCTCGTCTACGAGGAACCCGCCGAGATGCTGGACGATCTGGACCTCGACGACGACATGCCCGCCATCGAGCAGATGGAGGGCGCGCTGCAGAACCTGACAAGGAAGGCCGCGTCGACGGACTAGGCCAGCACGGCCAGCGCCGCCCGCAGGTCGATCGCCCCGTCATAGAGCGCGCGGCCCGAGATGGCGCCCGCGATCACGCCGGTCGCCTGCAGGCGCTGCAGGTCTTGCAGCGAGGAGACGCCGCCGGACGCGATGATCGGGATGGATACCGACCGGGCCAATGCCTCGGTCGCCTCGACATTGGGGCCGCCCATCGCGCCGTCCCTATCGATATCAGTGTAGATGATGGCGGCCACGCCCGCGTCCTCGAATCGACGGGCCAGATCGGTGACGTCCATGTCGGTTTCCTCGGCCCAGCCGCGGGTGGCGATCCGGCCTTTCCGCGCATCTATGCCGACTGCAATCTGGGCGGGGAAAGCCTTTGCCGCATCGCGGACCAGGTCCGGCGCCTCGACGGCGACCGTGCCCAGGATCACGCGGGCCAGCCCCCTTTGCAGCCAAGTCTCGATCGTCGTCATGTCCCTTATGCCGCCGCCCAGCTGGCAGGGCACCGAAACTGAAGCCAGGATCGCCTCGACCGCCGATGCGTTGACCGGCGTACCGGCAAAGGCGCCGTTCAAATCGACCAGATGGATCCACGCGCAGCCGGCATCGGCGAAATGGCGGGCCTGTGCGGCCGGGTCGTCGTTGAAGACGGTCGCCGACGACATCTCGCCATGCAGCAGGCGAACCGCCTGGCCGTCCTTCAGGTCGATGGCGGGATACAGGATCATCGGCGCGCGCTCCGCTGCAAGTCTCGCCGGCGTTGTGACCGAAGCCGGGGGAAACTTGAACCCCGTGCCGGAACGTCACGCTTGCCAGGATGCGGATCGGGGCCGCACCTTGCGCGCAGTCATTGGGAGGACGTCACCATGAAACACTTCATTCTCGCCGCCATCGCCGCGCTGGGCCTTGCGACCGCGGCCAGTGCCGACCCGATCGAAGGGGTCTGGCAGACCGAAGTCGACGACGGCGCCTATGCGCATGTCACGATCGCGCCCTGCGGGCAGGCCTATTGCGGGACCATCAGCCGGACGTTCAACACCGGCGGGGAATACCAGTCGCCGAACCTGGGCAAGCAGATCGTGCGGAACATGGTTCCGCAGGGCGGCGGTGCCTATGAGGGGCGCGTCTGGCGACCGTCGAACGACAAGGTGTATCTCGGCAAGATCGCTCTGAATGGAAACCAGATGGCGCTGAGGGGCTGTGTGGCCGGCGGCCTGATCTGCGCGCGGCAGAACTGGGTCAAGATCAACTGATCAGGTCGTCTGTAGCGCGATGATCCGGTGGCCCGCCGCGGTGGGCCGTCCGTGGCGTCAGGGCGACCAGTTCAGGAAGTTGCCGATCAGACGCAGGCCGGTGCGCTGACTCTTCTCGGGGTGGAACTGTGTGCCGACCACGTTTCCGCGCGCGACGATCGCCGTGACGTCCCCGCCGTAGTCGACATGCGCGAGGCGATCCGCCGGGTCGTCCATGACCATCTGGTAGGAGTGGACGAAATAGGCGTGATCGCCGGTTTCCACCCCGTCGGTCACGGCATGACGTCCGTCCAGCACCAGATCGTTCCAACCCATATGCGGAATTTTCAGGTTCGGGTCGTCGGGCGCGATGCGCTCGATCGCGCCACCGATCAGGTCGAAACCGGGCACCTCCTCGTATTCGCGGCCGACGCTGGCCAGCATCTGCATGCCGACGCAGATGCCGAGGAAGGGCCGCGCATGCGGCCCGACGGCCTCCAGCAGGGCATCCTCCAACCCGTCGAAGGATCGCAGCCCCCGCCGGCAGGCCGGAAAGGCGCCGTCGCCCGGCAGGACGATGCGGTCCGCGCGCAACACGTCCTCGGGCCGGGACGAGACCAGGATCGCGCCCGCATCCGTCTCCTTGGCCATGCGCTCGAACGCCTTGCGAGCGGAGTGCAGGTTGCCGCTGTCGTAGTCGACGAGGACGGTCAGCATCGCCTACAGCACGCCCTTGGTTGACGGAATGGCATCGGCCTTGCCCGCATCGGGTGCAATTGCGTCCCGCAGCGCCCGCGCGACCGCCTTGAATGCCGCCTCGGCGATGTGATGGGAATTCACGCCGCGCAGCGCATCGACGTGGAGCGTGATCCCGCCATGCGTCGCGAAGGCCTGGAAGAACTCCCGAACCAGTTCGGTGTCGAACGATTTGATCTGCGGCGCGGTCATCGTCACCTCCCAGGCGAGCCAGGGTCGGCCGGACAGGTCCAGCGCCGCACGCACGAGGGCATCGTCCATCGGCAGGTGACATTCGCCATAGCGCCGGATGCCCCGTTTATCGCCAAGCGCCTTCGACAGGGCCTGGCCCAGCGCGATGCCCACATCCTCGACCGTGTGGTGATCGTCAATATGGAGGTCGCCCTCGCACCGAACCTGCAGGTCGATCAGCGCATGGCGCGCAAGCTGGTCCAGCATGTGATCGAAGAACCCGACGCCCGTGCGGTTGTCATAACTGCCGCTTCCGTCCAGGTCGAGCGTGACCGAGATGTCGGTTTCGTTCGTCTTGCGGGTGATCTGGGCGGTGCGCATATCGGGCCTCGGGAAGTGGATCTTCGGGCGTTCCTTATCGGGCGTTGCCCCTGTGTGGAAGGTCGGCGAAGTGACGTAACGTCTTATTCTGGAAAGGGGCGCCTCTGCACATAGATACCGTTCCATGGGACACAGTTTGACGTAAAAGAGCCCCAGTTCTCGACCAAACCTTAACAAATATAAAGAATTGGCCATACGGCTCTGAACAGGGCCACGACGTCAAGAAGAACAAGCGAGCAGATGCCGACCTATACCTTCCGCCTCTATGACACGGACCCTTACGGCGTTCTCAGCCGGACCGTCGGGAATCGTGCGACCTGGACCGGCCAAGGCGAGGCGACGGGCGTGGCCGTCATCACCGACAACGGCGCGGGCGCCCAGGGCGACTTCCTGACCGATGGCGGCGCGCAAGGCGAGACGGCGACGGGCGATATCAGCGTCGGCAGCTATTCGGCGAGCGGCGTCAGCATCCAGGGCGAAGAGACCTGGACGGTTCGCGACACCATCACCGGCGAGGAGATCACCGTCACCACCGTGAACGCGGATGGTGGGGCAGGTTATTTTACGCTGACGTCGGCGCCTCTGGTGGAAGGTCGCGTCTACGAGACGATCGCCTTCGACAACACGCCCAGCGTGGCCGAGGGGACCGGGTTCGACTACGACGACTATAATGACGGTACCGTTCTCGGCACGGGCGGCGATGATGTCATCGACCGCGACTACACCGGCGACCCGAACGGTGACGTCGTCGACGGCAACGACCTCTACACCAGTCAGACATCGCAGGGCAGTTTCAACTGGTCCGACTACTCCGATGGCCAGAACCTGGCTGCGGGCGCCACGCAGACCTCCGAAGGGGTCGAGATCACCGTCACGTCCAGCCTGCCGTCCGGGTCGACATTCACGGCCGAGCTGACCAACCCGAACAACGCGAATGACGGGCTGTTCATTCCCCCGGGGACCAACCTGAACCCTGACTCCTCGGGGCGGTTCTTCGCGAACGGCAACGCCACGGACACGACGCTTACGATCGACTTCGACTCGGCCGACGCGAACACCTCGACCGAGGTGCACAACGTCCAGTTCACGATGAACGACATCGACGGCGTGAACTCGAACGGCAGCAATTTCCAGGACATCATCACGATCACCGCCTTCGACGCACAGGGCAATGCGATCGACGTCGATATCCAGATCCTGGGCGATGACACGCTGTCCGGCAACACCGTCACGGCCGATGTCGGCGCCAACGAGACCGAGAGCCAGGCGGCAGGTTCGATCCTGGTCAACATTCCTGGCCCGGTCGAACGTGTCGTCATCAACTACGACAATGGCGGCACCACCCAGCAGGCCGTCTTCATCTCGGACATCAATTTCGATGCCGTCACGTCGCAGGGCAATGCCGACAGCATCGATGCCGGCGCGGGCAATGACAGCGTCTTTGCCGGGTCCGACAACGACACGGTCCTCGGCGGGACCGGAAACGACACGCTCGACGGTGACGGCGGCGATGACGAGCTGTTCGGCGGCGCCGGCAACGACAGCCTGTTGGGCGGCGTCGGGGCCGACACGCTGGAAGGTGGTGACGACCAGGACGTGCTTCGGGGCGGCGACGGCGCGGACGTGCTGCGCGGCGATGCCGGCAGCGACACGCTGTTCGGCGGTGGCGGTGCCGACAATCTGGACGGCGGGGCCGACGACGACCTGCTGGATGGCGGTGGGTCCAGCGATACGCTGCAGGGCGGCGCCGGCGAAGACACATTGGATGGCGGGACGGGCAATGACAGCCTGTCCGGCGGGGCCGACGACGACACGCTGAACGGCGGTGCCGGATCGGATACGCTGTCGGGCGACGCCGGGAACGACAGCCTCGACGGCGGTGCCGGGGCCGACACGCTTGCCGGCGGGCTGGGCAACGACACGCTCATCCTGGGTGAGGCGGACTCGGCCACCGGGGGCGACGGCGACGATCTGTTCCTGATCGATCCGGGACAGACCTCCGGCGGATCCATCACCGTTACCGGCGGCGAGGGCGGAGAGACCGGCGGCGACACGCTCGATCTGAATGGCCTCTGGGTCTCCGGCGGCATCACCTATACGAACACCGACGACGATGCCGGCGGCTTCTCGGGCACCGCGCTCCTGAGCGACGGAACTACCGTTACCTTCTCGGAAATCGAGCGGGTCATCTGTTTTGCCGAAGGTACCCGCGTCGCCACGCCGTCGGGTGCGCGCATGGTCGAGAACCTGACCCGGGGCGACCTGATCCTGACCCGCGATGGCGCGCCTCAGCCGTTGGAATGGGTGGGCAGCGTCGATGGCCTGACCACCCCCGACACGGCGCCCGTCCTGTTCCGGCCCGGGGCGATCGGCAACGTCGCGCCGCTGCGCGTCTCGCCGCAGCATCGGATGCTCGTGCGCGGATGGCGCGCGCAGCTGTGGTTCGGCGAGGAGGAAGTCCTCGTCCCCGCGAAATCGCTGATCAACGGCCTGGACGTCATCAGCGAGCCGCCGGGACGCGTACGGTATTTCCATCTGCTCACGCCCCGGCACGAGGTGATCTTCGCGGAGGGTGCGGAAGCCGAGACGTTCCTTCCCGCTGCCTGTGGCCTGGATGGTGTCGCACCCGCGGATGTAGCGCGCCTCTTCGCGGTTCGGCCCGACCTGCGCGCCGATCTCGCAGCCTACGGGGCAGGGGCCCGGCCGATGCCGCGCACGCGTCTGGCACAGTTGCTGGCGGCCTGAAAAGGCGCCTACGCATATCGCCGATATCGCTGGCCGGCGTGACGCCGCAGATACAAACATAGCGTTTCGAGGGCCATAGCCCCGGAGTACGCCTGTAGTGCGGTGAGGCACCCGACGTCGGGCCGGAAGGCCTGCGCGTGACGATGTCGGACATTGGGGCGGGATCCGCGGTTCGGCCAAATGCCGTCCTGACAGGCGAAAAAGGAAAACCCCCGACCGGCAGGTCGAGGGTTTCTCTTTGACCGAAATGGAGCGGGCGAGGCGATTCGAACGCCCGACCCTAACCTTGGCAAGGTTATGCTCTACCCCTGAGCTACGCCCGCCCGTTTCGGTGAAGGTGAGATAGGAAAACCGCGCGATAGGCGCAAGCGGAAAAACCCGGAAAGGGGCGAAAAACGCCCCGGTTTCCGCGTTCGTTCAGCCGCTCGGCGTGGAGGTGTTGCTGGTGTCGGCCAAGCCGGTCGCCTCGAAGTTGTCGATGGCGAAGAACTCGTCGCTCGCGCCCGCGGAAGCGTCCGATCCGAAGCCGAAGTTGACCGTGTCGCCCGGGTTGTCGACAAAGATCTCGATATTGGATCTCGCATCGGCTTCCGGACCGCCGCCCAACGGAACGCCGCTGTCGAATTCCGTGAAGCGGATGGTGATGCCCCGCTCCTCGAGGTCGGACGCGGCGGTGAAGGTCTGAACCCCGCCTTCTTCGACTGTGACGGTGCCGACGGCCTCTCCGTCGATGAAGATCGTCCCGGTATCGCCGTCCAGATCGTCCATCGCCAGCAGATCGAAGGAGAACGTAGCCTGGCCCGCTTCCTCGTCGATCGCGAAGTCGCGGTTGACGGCCGGACCTCCGCCCGTGTTCTCGATAGGACCGAGGACCCAGCCCTGGCCGTTCTTGTCTTCCCACGCCGTCGCGCCGACCCATCCTTCGGCGCCGTTGTCGAAGCGGTTGGAATACCGGACCCCGATGAACGCATCGGGGTCCTGACCCCGCAGTTCCTCGTCGACGGTGTGCGACAGGGAATGCATGCCGAAAGACACCTTGTCGAAGGAAAGGACCCCGATGATCGTGGCGAGGAAGGCCAGCAGGACGTATTCGACGGTCAACGCCCCGTGTTCGCCGCGGGCGAACTTGCGGATATGGTCCATTTGAACGGTCATTTCGGCACTCGATGCGTTAGGTCGGTTTGGCTCAAGCCTAGGAAAGGTCTCGGGCGGAGTTGGGATGATTTCAGGGCCGAATGAAGGCAGGCGGCGCCCGCTCCGCCGCACAATGCGAAGGCGCGGACCGATCTGTTTCGCCGCGCCGCGCTTCTTCGGGGGGGTCGCCTGCGCCGAGAGATCAGGCGTCGGGATCGTCCAGGCCGGTTGCACGGAAGTTGTCGATCGCGAAGCTTTCGTCTTCGACATCTTGGTTCGCGTCCGAGCCGAAGCCGAACTTGACGTCGCCGATCGGTTCGCCGTCGACCTTCGACATGCGGATCGTAACGGTGGTTCCCGCGTCGTCCCAGCCTTCGCTGCCGCCAAACTGCCTATCTTCGCTGACTTCCAGTGCGCTGACGTCGATACCCATTTCCGCAAGGGCTTCTGCGTCAGCGGTCACGAAACTGCTGCTGTTGTCGGCATGGTTGCGCGTCAGGCGCGCCACTTCCGTGTCGTTGATGTAGATGATGCCGCTTTCGTTATCGAGGCTGTCCATCGCCAACAGATCGAACGTCACGCTGCCCTCCTCGGCAGCCGGATCGAAGGAGAAGGTTCGTGTGAGCGTCTGGGATCCGCCGCTGCCGCCGATGGGGCCCAGGACGGTGCCGATGCCGGCCACCTCGGTCGCGGTATAGCCGGACCAGCCATAGGCGCCGTTGTCGAACCCGTCGTTGTAGCTGATGCCCACGCTCGTATCGATCGGACGTCCGGCCATCTCACCCTTGATGCCGCCGGCCATCGAACCCAACCCGGCCCAGCCCGTCTCGGCGGTCATGATCGCGATGCCCGTGGCCGCCGCCGCGATCAGGACGTACTCGACATTGATGACGCCGTGTTCATGGCGCAGGAACTTGCGGAAGGCGGTCTGGATCGCGTGCATGGCAGAACTCGATGCTTTATTCGGTTGCGATCGGTCTAGGCCACGTGTCGGGCGCCTATTGGAAGATTGCCTGACAAAACTAAGGATCATTAAGGCAAGTCTGCGACGACCCCCGGGGCGGCGCCTTAGACGTTAACCGACCTTAACTAAGCTCGATCAGCAGATCCTTGGCGTCGATCTGCGCCCCCGGGGCCACGTGGACGGCCGAGACGGTGGCATCGCGGTCGGCGTGCAGGCCGGTTTCCATCTTCATCGCCTCGATCGTCAGAAGCAGGTCGCCCTGCTTGACCTGCGCCCCCGGCTGGACCGCGACGCTGGCCACCACACCGGGCATCGGGGCGCCGACGTGATCGGGGTTGGACGGGTCCGCTTTTGCCATCCGGGCTGCCGTGCCCGCGACCTTGCGGTCGGGCACGCGGATCGTGCGCGGCTGGCCGTTGAGTTCGAAGAAGACGCGGACCTCGCCATCGGCATTGGTCTCGCCGCGGGCGACGCAACGGATCTCCAGCCGCTTGCCGGGGTCGATCTCGGCATGGGTCTCATCGCCGGGCTGCATGCCGTAGAAGAACACGGGCGTCGTCAGCGCCCGCACCGGGCCGTAGATCGCGTGGCGTTCGGCATAGTCAGTGTAGACCTTCGGATACATCAGGTAGCCGTTCAGGTCCTCGTCGTCGATCTGCTGGTCCAGCTTGGCGGACAGGTCGGCACGCATCGTCTCCAGGTCGACGGGTTTCAGGTGCTTGCCCGGCCGGTCGGTCAGGGGCGCCTCGCCCTTCAGGACCTTCTTCTGCAGGCCCTCGGGCCAGCCGCCCGGAGGCTGGCCCAGATTGCCCTTCATCATGTCGATGACGCTGTCGGGGAAGCTGACCTCCACCTTCGGGTCGGTGACCTGCGCGACGGTCAGGCCTTGTGCGACCATCATCAGGGCCATGTCGCCCACCACCTTGGAGGACGGCGTGACCTTGACGATGTCGCCGAACATCCGGTTCACGTCGGCATACATCTGGGCGACCTCGTGCCATCGCTCCTCCAGCCCCATGGAACGCGCCTGCGCCTTGAGGTTGGTGAACTGCCCGCCCGGCATCTCGTGCAGATAGACCTCGGACGAGGGTGCCTGCATGCCGCTCTCGAAGGCGAGGTACTGGGCGCGCACCGCCTCCCAATAGTCCGACATCTGCCGGACGGCGACTTCGTCCAGGCCCGGATTGCGCGGGTCGTCCTTCAGCGCGGCCAGGATCGTGCCGAACGTGGCCTGCGACGTGTTGCCCGAGAACGCGTCCATCGCGACGTCGGCCGCGTCCACACCGGCTTCGGTCGCGGCCAGGATCGTCGCGCAGGCGATGCCGGCGGTGTCGTGGGTGTGGAAGTGTATGGGGATACCGACCTCGTCCTTGAGCGCGCCGATGAGCTTGCGCGCCGCTGCGGGCTTCAGCAGGCCGGCCATATCCTTCAGGCCCAGCACATGCGCGCCCGCAGCCTCCAGCTCCTTGGCCATCGAAACGTAGTATTTCAGGTCGTACTTCGCGCGGTCCGGGTCGAGCAGGTCGCCGGTATAGCAGACGGTCCCCTCGCAGACGCGGCCCGTCGCGATCACCGCATCCATGGCGACGCGCATGTTCTCCACCCAGTTCAGGCTGTCGAAGACGCGAAAGACATCAACCCCGGTTTCCGCCGCCTGGCGCACGAAGGCCTCGACGACATTGTCGGGATAATTCGTATAGCCCACGCCGTTCGACGCGCGCAGCAGCATCTGCGTCAGCAGGTTCGGCATGGCCGCGCGCAAATCGCGCAGCCGCTGCCACGGACATTCCTGCAGGAACCGATAGGCCACGTCGAAGGTGGCACCCCCCCAGCATTCGACGCTGAACAGCTGTGGCAGGTTGGCGGCATAGGCGGGCGCCACGCGGACCATGTCGATCGACCGCATCCGGGTCGCCAGAAGGGATTGGTGCCCGTCGCGCATCGTCGTGTCGGTCAGCAGCAGCCGGTCCTGCGCCAGCATCCAGTCCGCCAGGCCCTTGGCGCCGTCGCGGTCCAGGATCTGCTTCGTGCCCTCGGGCGGGGTCTCGACGGCCAGGTCCGGCGCCTTCGGCACGCGGATATCGGCGGCAGGACGGGGGCGGCCCTCGGTTTCGGGGTGCCCGTTCACGCTGATATCGGCGATGTATGTCAGGATCTTCGTCGCGCGGTCCCGCTGGACGGGGAAGTCGAACAGCTCGGGCGTCGAGTCGATGAAGGTCGTGGAATAGTCGTAGCTGGTGAACTTGGGATGCTTCAGCAGGTTCACCACGAAGGGGATGTTCGTGCTGACGCCGCGGATGCGGAATTCGCGCAGCGCCCGGTCCATCCGCTTGATCGCCGCCTCGGGCGTGCGGGCCCAAGCCGTAACCTTGGTCAGAAGCGAGTCGTAGTAGCGGGTGATGACCGCGCCCGAATACGCCGTGCCGCCGTCCAGCCGAATGCCCATGCCGGTGGCGCTGCGATAGGTGGTGATACGGCCGTAATCGGGGATGAAGTTGTTCTGCGGATCCTCGGTCGTTACGCGGCACTGCACCGCGTGACCGTCCAGCGTGACGTCGTATTGCGACGCGACGCCCGTCGCCTCGGTCAGCGACTTGCCCTCCGCGATCAGGATCTGTGCGCGGACGATGTCGATGCCGGTGACCTCTTCGGTCACGGTATGCTCGACCTGGACGCGGGGGTTCACCTCGATGAAGTAGAATTCGCCCGAATCCATATCCATCAGGAACTCGACCGTGCCCGCGCATTCGTAGTTCACATGCGCGCAGATCTTCCGGCCGAGGGCGCAGATATGCTCGCGCTGCGTGTCCGACAGGTACGGGGCAGGGGCGCGCTCCACCACCTTCTGATTGCGCCGCTGGACGGAGCAGTCGCGCTCGTACAGGTGATAGATGTTGCCGTGGCTGTCGCCCAGGATCTGCACCTCCACGTGGCGGGCACGGGTTATCATCTTCTCGAGGTAGCCCTCGCCGTTGCCGAAGGCCGCTTCGGCCTCGCGCCGACCCTCCAGGACCTTCTCCTCCAGCTCGTCCTCCGACTGGATCGGCCGCATCCCCCGGCCGCCGCCGCCCCAGGACGCCTTCAGCATCAAGGGATAGCCGACCTCCGCCGCCGCCTTCCGGACGGCCGCCATGTCGTCGCCGAGCACGTCCGTCGCCGGGATAACCGGCACGCCCGCCGCGATCGCCACCTGCCGGGCCGACGCCTTGTCGCCCAGGGCGCGCATGGTCTCCGCCTTCGGGCCGATGAAGGTGATGCCGCTCGCCGCGCAGGCATCCACGAAATCGGGGTTCTCGGACAGAAGGCCATAGCCCGGATGGATCGCGTCCGCGCCGGACGCCTTGGCCACGCGGATGATCTCCTCGATCGACAGATACGCCGCGACCGGGCCCATCCCCTCGCCGATGCGGTACGCCTCGTCGGCTTTGAAGCGGTGGAGCGAGAGCTTGTCCTCCTCGGCATAGACGGCGACCGTGCGCTTGCCCATCTCGTTGGCGGCGCGCATCACGCGGATGGCGATCTCGCCGCGGTTGGCGATGAGGATTTTCTTGAACTCGGCCATGCGCACCCCTCCGTGGATGACGAATTGGTAGCGATGTCGCTGCAGCGCGGCAAGAACGCGGTTCGTCTGGGGGCCCTTCGCGCCGGCAAATCTCGGACCGAATGGAACGAATAGAGAACACGCTATTCCCAATCACAGCCGGTGCGGCTATCTAAGCGGCATGACCCATCATGACGAGTCGGACGCCCTCGAGGCCGCCAGCCTGTCGGCACGCGCAATGGCCGCGCGCCCCGCGCCCTATCTGGACGGTCTCAACCCCGCGCAGATGCAGGCGGTGCAGACGCTCGACGGTCCCGTGCTTATGCTCGCGGGTGCGGGAACGGGCAAGACGCGGGCGCTGACCGCCCGGATCGTGCATCTGATGGCGCAGGGGCGCGCGCGGCCGAACGAGATACTGGCCGTCACCTTCACCAACAAGGCCGCGCGCGAGATGCGCGCACGCGTCGGCGCGATGATGGGCGAGGTGGCCGAGGGGATGCCCTGGCTCGGCACGTTCCATTCCATCTGCGTCAAGCTTCTGCGGCGCCATGCCGAGCTGGTCGGCCGCCAGGTCACGGTGAACGGCGAGCCGCGCGACCTGCATCTGCGGTCGAACTTCACGATCCTAGATACCGATGACCAGAACCGGCTGCTAAAGCAGTTGATCGTCGCCGCCGGCATCGACGAGAAGCGGTGGCCGCCGCGGATGCTGGGCGGGATCATCGACCACTGGAAGAACCGCGCCTGGACGCCCGACAAGATCCCCGCGCACGAGGCGCAGGCCTTCGACGGCAAGGGCGTGACCCTCTACCGCGAATATCAGGACCGGTTGCTTACGCTGAACGCGGTCGATTTCGGCGACCTGCTGTTGCACGTCATCGACATCTTCCAGCGGCACGACGACGTGCTGGCGCAGTATCGCCGCTGGTTCCGCTACATCCTCGTGGACGAGTATCAGGACACGAACGTCGCCCAGTACCTCTGGCTGCGGCTGTTGGCGGGGGGGCATCGCAACATCTGCTGCGTGGGCGACGACGACCAGTCGATCTACGGCTGGCGCGGGGCCGAGGTCGGCAACATCCTGCGCTTCGAGAAGGATTTCGAGGGCGCCGAGATCATCCGGCTGGAACAGAACTACCGCTCCACGCCGCATATCCTGGCCGCCGCCTCGGGCGTCATCGCCGGCAACAAGGGCCGGCTGGGCAAGACCCTCTGGACCGAGGCGGAGGAGGGCGAGAAGGTCCGCCTGATCGGCCATTGGGACGGCGACGAGGAGGCGCGCTGGATCGGGGAGGAGGCCGAAGCGATGCAGCGGGGCACACGCGGCCTGGATCCGTTCTCGCTCGATGACATGGCGATCCTGCTGCGCGCGTCGCACCAGATGCGCGCCTTCGAGGATCGGTTCCTGACAATCGGCCTGCCCTACCGCGTGATCGGCGGCCCGCGCTTCTACGAGCGGCTCGAGATCCGCGACGCGATGGCTTACTTCCGCCTCGTGGTCAGCCCTGATGACGACCTGGCCTTCGAGCGGATCGTCAACACGCCCAAGCGCGGCCTCGGCGACAAGGCCCAAGCGACGATCCAGGTCATGGCCCGGTCGAACGGCGTCAGCCTGGTCGAGGGTGCGCGGCTCTGCGTGCGGACCAAGACCATCGGCGGCAAGGGCGGCAAGGCCCTGGGCGAGCTGGTCGACGGCCTCGACCGCTGGCGGGCCGAGATGCTGGACGGGCGCGACCACATCCGCCTGGCCGAGGAGATCCTGGACGAGTCCGGCTATACCGGCTTCTGGCAGAACGAGAAGACGCCCGAGGCGCCCGGACGGCTGGAGAACCTCAAGGAACTGGTGAAGGCGCTGGAAGGATTCGAGAACCTGCAGGGGTTCCTCGAGCATGTCTCGCTCATCATGGACAACGAGAGCGAGGCGGAGGAGCCGAAGATCACGCTGATGACGCTGCACGCCGCCAAGGGGCTCGAATTTCCCGTCGTGTTCCTGCCGGGATGGGAGGACGGCCTGTTCCCCAGCCAGCGGTCCATGGACGAGAGCGGGGTCAAAGGCCTCGAGGAGGAGCGGCGGCTGGCCTATGTCGGCATCACGCGGGCCGAGGAGGTCTGCACCATCAGCTTCGCCGCCAATCGCCGCGTCTATGGCCAGTGGCAATCGGCCCTGCCGTCGCGCTTCATCGACGAGTTGCCGCAGGATCACGTCGAGGTGCTGACGCCGCCCGGCCTCTACGGCGGCGGGTTCGGTGCGACCGGCATGGCCGCGGCGCAACAGGCGGCCATGGGTGGCGGCGTCCAAAGCACCCTGCAGGAGAATGCGTCCAAGGCGGATGTCTACAATTCGCCCGGCTGGCGCCGTCTGCAGGCCAATGCGTCGCGCCCGATCCGCCAGCCCGCCGAGGCCAAGAACCTGGTCATCGACGCCACCGCGGTCAGCGCCTTCGGCGAAGGGGAGCGGGTGTTCCATACCAAGTTCGGCTATGGCGAGGTGACGGCGATCGAAGGCGACAAGCTGGAGGTGGCGTTCGACAAGGCCGGCACAAAGAAGATCGTCGGCCGCTTCCTCCTGCCCGCCGACCGGGCCGGGGACGTCCCCTTCTAGGTCCGCCGCAGGATGCGAGGATCGCGCATGCGGCCGCTCCTTATATATGACGAATGCCGGCGCGTATCGAGAGTGGTCGGCCGGCGCTGGGAACGCATGGCACGAAGTTCCCTTGAACGTCCGCGACACGTTTCGGCGCGATCGCCAGCCGCTCGCGCCCGCCGCGAAGGCTCGCTAGATAGCCACGGTTTCGCATGAAATAGAATTGCCAAGCCTACGGGACTTTCGGTCGCGGGTCCAAACGACCTTCGGAAATCCAGCGTGCAAAGATGCCGCCGCCGCGCAGGAGCGTCGCGCGTGGCGATCCGGTATCAGTATCTCCAAGCACCGCGTGGGGAAAATCCAGATTCCGGTCCACCTTCTCGCCCGCGGGGCGTGGATGTATGCCATGTGCCGGCACCGATCGACCGAGAACCAAAAACGGCGGCGCCTCCGGGAGGAGAGGCGCCGCCGTTCCTGTGATGGCGACCGACCCAGAGGGAGGAGGAAGGGTCAACCGCCGATCGGAGATGCGACATCAGGGAGGAGAGTCGTCATCTTCGAGTTGTCGGACCGAACACACCAAAGGCGGCGTTGTTCCGTCATTTCTTGTCGAAGGGATCCGACGACGCCCCAAGGGAGGAGGGGGCGCCGCCGGGCCTTCATGCAACCCCGGCCCAAGGGAGGAGGAGGGCCCGGGTCAATTCCGGTTCCAAGGGAGGAGCGGAACCGGAAGAAGGTGCGACGGCTGCATCAGGGAGGAGATCGCCGCCGCTGACCCCATGCCGTCCAAGGGAGGACGGACGGCCGGGGTGTCTCTTACTTGCCGTAGGCCGCTTCGTGGGCGACGGCGGGGATCATCGACCGGCTCAGGCCCAGATCGGCCAGGTCGCGGTTCGAGAGTGCCGACAGCTCGTTCAGGGTGCGACGATAGATGCTGCGCTTGGCCAGCTCGGCGCGGACGGCGTCGATGCGGGCGGCCAGACGGTCGCGCAGGGTTGCGGAGGTGGTGTTGCCGTAGGTCGTATAAGCCATGTTCGTTTCCTTCATCTCGGGGCCCTGCCCCGTATTCCGCCCGGCCCCATTGCCGGTCGGTCCGTTGTTTCGTTGAGAGGAAGATGGCGCTATCGCCGCACTTGCACAACGGGCAGAAGGTTCAATGCTGCTATGCGGCATCCGCATGGCAAACGTTGCGTCAGATGGACTTGACGGCAGGCGGGCTAGCTCCGGTGGGATGAGCGCGCTGTCCCATACCGGCTTCCGGGCCTATTTCTTAGCCGCGGTGCCACTGGTGCAGGCGCTCTGGGCGCAGCGCGTCACGTTGGGATGGCTCGCGTGGCAGGTTTCCGGGTCGGCCCCGTTCGTGGGCTTGATCGCCGCGCTGGGCTTGGCACCGACCATCCTTGCGGGCCCCGTCTTCGGCGTTCTGGTCGACCGGACCGATATCCGGCGCGCGCTGATGGCCACGTCGGGGGCGATGTGCGGCCTTCTGGTGCTTGCCACGCTGCTTGCGGCGGGGCCGGGTCTGGGGCGCGGCTCGCTCGTTGCGCTGGCGCTGGCGATCGGGTTGGTCACGGCGGCGCACCACCCGGTGCGGATGTCGCTAGGCCCGCGCTTGGTGCCGCAGGCTGACGTGTCGAATGTCGTCGCGCTCTCGGCGTTGAACTTCAACCTCGCGCGCATGATCGCGCCGGTGCTGACCGGCGTGGCGCTCGCCACGGTCGGCCCGGTGGCGACGCTGGGCCTTTCGGCGATGCTCTACGTTCCGATGCTGGTTGCGGTCCGCTGGATGGCGCCACGCGCATTGCCGTCCGGACGGGCCGGGAGGTCGCTGCGCGACGGTATCGCCGAGGCGCTGCGCTATGTCGCCGCCACGCCCGTCGCGCGGCGCGCGCTTTCGCTGACGGCGGCCATGGCGATCCTTGTCCGCGGCTATCTGGAACTGCTGCCGGTCATGGCCGAAGGGGTGCACGACCGGGGCGCTGCGGGTTTGGGTATACTGACCGCGGCGGCCGGGGCAGGCGCGCTGGTGGCGGCGCTGGCCAAGACCGCGACGGCCGGACAGGTCGGCATCTCCCCGTCCACGCGCGTGGTTCTGCTGGGCGGTGTCCTGTCGCTGGCATTCCTCGGCCTCTCGACATCCTGGATCGCGGCCCTGGCCTGGACGGGCATCCTGGGCTTCGCATCGACGTTTTGCGGTGTCGGCCTCCAGACGGCGGTGCAGGAAGCTTTGCCCGATGACCTGCGCGGCCGCGTCATGTCGCTCTGGGTCGTGGTCGGCATCGGCGCGGTGGCGCTCGGTTCGGGATTGTTGGGCGTTCTGTCCGGCCTGGTGGGAATGCCCGCCGCGCTGGTCGGGATGGGCCTGGCTGGCGGTGCGGTGGCCGCCCTGCTGGCCTTGTCATCCCCGGATCGCGGGATCACCTAGGGGGCAACCCCCGAGGAGGCCCCGACATGAGCATCAGCCGCGACGACGTGACCGCCGCACTCGCAACGATCGAGATTCCCGGAGGGGGCAACCTGATCGCGTCCGATATGATCCGCGCGCTTGTCGTCGACGGATCCGACATCCGTTTCGTGATCGAGGTGCCGTCGGCCGAGATCGCCGAGGTCTCGGAACCCCTGCGCGCCGCAGCTGAAAGGGTCGTCGCGAACCTGCCGGGCGCTGGCCGGGTGCAGGCCGTTCTGACCGCGCCCACGGCGGAAAAGGCCCCGCCCGCGCTGAAAATCGGGGGGCATCCGAAGCCGCAGGACGGACCGCGCCGCGTTCCGGGCGTGGCGCGCGTGCTGGCCATCGCATCGGGAAAGGGCGGCGTCGGCAAGTCGACGGTCAGCGCGAACCTGGCGGTGGCACTCGCCCGGCAGGGGCGCCGCGTGGGGCTGCTGGACGCTGACATCTACGGCCCCAGCCAGCCGCGGATGATGGGTGCCAACGCGCGCCCGGCCTCGCCCGACGGCAAGACGATCCATCCGCTTCGGGCACATGGGGTGACCATCATGTCCATCGGTCTGATGCTGCCCGAGGACAAGGCCGTCGTCTGGCGCGGCCCGATGCTGATGGGCGCGCTGCAGCAGATGCTGGGCCAGGTCGCCTGGACCCACCACACGGGCGAGGCGCTGGACGTGCTGGTCGTCGATCTGCCGCCGGGGACGGGCGACGTGCAGCTGACGCTTTGCACCAAGACGGTCGTCGACGGCGCCATCGTCGTGTCGACGCCGCAGGATGTCTCGCTTCTGGACGCGCGCAAGGCGCTCGACATGTTCGCGCAGGTCAAGACGCCGGTGCTCGGCCTGATAGAGAACATGTCGCTGTTCCATTGTCCCGAATGCGGGCACGAGGCGCATATCTTCGGCCATGGTGGCGTGGCCGAGGAGGCGCGGCGGCTCGGCCTGCCGCTTCTGGGGACGCTGCCGATCGATCTGGAGACACGTCTGGCCGGCGATGGGGGCGCGCCCGTGGCCTTGGGCGAGGGGGTCATGGCCGATCGCTTCGCCACGCTGGCGCGACGTCTGATCGACGACGGCATGGCCTGATATGCCACCGGCGGGGATTTCATGCCCCCGCCGCCGAATGGAGATCTGCCGATTCTATCCATGGTGCCGGCCCGAAAGGGCGTTCCGATTCGCAAGTTGCGGTCTCGACAGCTGCCACCCCTGTAAAATATGGCGTCAAAGCGATCGCGCGTGAAGAACGATTTTCGCTGACCTGTAAACTGGGATTTTTCACGCATTGGGCGAGGTCGGCGAACTGTGTAGAATGGGCCACGATCCGCCGGCGCAAATTTGAGATGTTGGCAGAGCCCGTTTGAACAAAACCTGCTTAAGCAATCTTCTGCCAAACACAACATGTTGTGGAATCTAATGGTATCCACAGCCTTACCCACATCCTGTGGATAAGAAAAGTGGGATGGAGGGGCATGAAGGGGCTTCCCAGACCAGCGTTCGCATGGCATCAAGTCCTTACAGAGCACGGGGAGGAAAGAGGCGCAGATCTCAGACCCCTAGAACCCAAACGAGGCAGGTCAAAACAGGCACCCCCCAAACGTCTCTGGACGACAAGGTTCGGAAGCGCGCAGTGAGCAGACATCCCCCCAGGTGACAGCGCGCCGACGGCGCCCTGCGCGGGACCCGGGAACGGGTTCCGGCAAAGGGAAGATAGGGCGGATCGGGTATTGGCAGACACCCGATCCGCCCTTTTACGTTTTCAATCCCGCGGGGGAAGCACGCGCGCCTCACCGGCGCCCGCAGACAGGAACGGTCGGTGGAGCAACGCTTCCGAGGTACCAGCACCCACAAGGTGGACGCGAAGGGCAGGGTCTCGATCCCGGCCGACTTCCGTCGCGTGCTCGACGCCTGCGATCCCGACCGCGAGGCGGGGACGAACCCGCGCATGGTTCTGTGCTTCGGCGACGATCGCGTGCCCTTCTACACCATCTATACGATGCAGGGCGCCGCCGAGATGGGCGAGATGATCGAGGAGATGGATGAAGGCGATCCCCACCGCGAGGCGCTGGAGGACTACTTCTACATGAACGCCGACACCGTCTCGGTCGACGATAGTGGCCGGTTGATCCTGAACGCCGCGCTGCGCGAACGTATCGGCATCACGGATGCCGCCGTTTTCGCGGGCAAGGGCAAGACCTTCCGCCTGCATTCGCCCGATGCGCCGTCCAGCGCCACCAGCCGCCTCAAATCCGTCCTGCACGAGTTGCCCGAAGGTGTGCCCGTCACCTCGCTCCTGCCCAAGAAGCGTCGGACGCCGGAATGACGGGCGCCCCGAGGGGTGCCCATGACTGAGTCCGGCGCGCCACATGTCCCCGTTCTTCTGGCCGCGATTCTCGAAAACGTGGCCCCCGTCAAAGGGCTATGGTTGGATGCGACCATGGGCGCCGGCGGATACACGCGGGGGCTGCTGGAGGCGGGCGCGGACCGGGTGATCGGTCTCGACCGCGATCCGCTGGCTCACCAGATGGCGCGCGAATGGGCGGACGGACGAGTGGTTTTGGTCAAGAACGTGTTCTCGAAGATGGACGAGGTGCCGGAAGCCGCCAATGGCGTGGACGGCGTCGTGCTGGATCTGGGTGTCAGTTCGATGCAGCTCGACCGCGAGGAGCGCGGGTTCAGCTTCATGCGCGACGGCCCGCTCGACATGCGGATGGGTGATGCGGGGCCGACCGCGGCCGATCTCGTGAACGATCTGTCCGAAGGGGCGTTGGCCGACGTCCTGCACCGCTATGGCGAGGAGCGGGCGGCCCGCCGTATCGCGCGCGCCATCGTGCGTCGCCGGGCGGACACCCCGTTCGAGACCACCGGCGAGTTGGCCGAAGTCGTCGCGGCGAACCTGCCCCGGCCCAAGCCCGGCCAGTCGCATCCCGCCACGCGCAGTTTCCAGGCCATCCGCATCGCCGTGAACGACGAGTTCGGCGAGCTGGCCGAAGGGCTTTCCGCGGCCGAACGGGTGCTTCGCCCCGGCGGCTGGCTGGCGGTCGTCACCTTTCATTCTGTCGAGGATCGCGCGGTGAAACGCTTCCTCGCCGACCGTTCCGACCGCGGCGGCGGCGGCAGCCGGCACGCCCCCGAACGCGAGGCGCGCGCCCCCGCCTTCGAGGCCGCCAACAAGGCCATCGCGCCCGACGCGGGCGAGGTCGCGTCCAACCCCCGGGCCAGGTCGGCGCGCCTGCGCCTCGCGCGGCGCACGGAGGCGCCTGCAGGTCGGGTGGAGCGTCGTACGCTCGGCCTGCCCGATCCGGTGAGGCTGGTGGGCGGATGATGCGCGCGTTCCTCTATGCGCTGTCGATCTGCGCGGTCGTCGGCCTGGCGTTCTGGGCCTACGGTTCGGGATACAAGACCCGCGCCACCGAACGCGCGGTCGCCAAACTGGAGCGCGAGATCGGGGCCCGCCATCAGGAGCTGTCGATGCTTCGCGCGGAATGGGCCTATCTGAACCGCCCCGATCGCCTGCACGAACTGGCCGAGATGAACTTCGAGTCGCTGGGCCTGATGCCGCTCGCCCCGGACCATTTCGGCCTGATCGATCAGGTCGGCTATCCCCCGCCCGCGCCCGAATGGCCGGGACAGGATTGGGCCGCGCTGGAGCTGGAGGCCGAAATCGGCGAGGTCATCGTCATGAACCATCGCTTCGGCGCCGACGCCGCCCCGCGGCTGATCGCGCCGCCGACGCTGGCCGATGACGGAGAACAACTGCCGTGAAGCGCTTCTTCGCCCGATTGCCGCGTCGCAGGCGGCCCGCGCTCGCGACCGATCCGTTCGTGCCGGTCACCCCCCGGGGGCCACGGCCACGCCCGGCCGTGGCCGTCCCCCCGCGCGAGAACCCCGAAAAGACCCGCGCGCGGGCCGAGCGTCGCCTGAAGTTCACCGCTGCGTGCTTCATCGCCGGTTTCGCCGTGATCGGGTTGAAGATGGGCGCGATCTCCGCCTCCGAGGCGCGGGAACCAGCGACGGGCGGCTTGTCGGGCGCGGGCATCGTATCGGCGCGGGCCGACATCACCGATCGGCAGGGCCGTGTCCTCGCGACCAACGTGACGGCCACCGCGCTCTATGCGCAGCCGCATCTGATGGTCGATCCGGCCGCCGCCGCCGAGGGGCTGGCCCGCATCTTCCCCGACATGAACGCCGAGACCTGGACACGGCGCTTCACCGGCGGGTCCAAGTTCTACTGGCTCAAGGGCAACATCTCGCCCGAGCAGCAGCAGGCCGTCCACGACCTGGGCGAGCCGGGCCTTCTGTTCGGGCAGCGCGAGATGCGCGTCTATCCCAACGGCCCGCTGGCCAGCCACGTGCTCGGCGGTGCACGCTATGGCGCACAGGACGTCCGCGCCGCCGAGATCAAGGGCGTGGCCGGCGTCGAGGCGGTGTTCGACACCTACCTGCGCGACCCTGCGCGCGAGGGGGCGCCGCTTCGCCTGTCGGTGGATCTATCGGTGCAGACGGCGATGGAGCGCGTGCTCGATTCCGGCCGCCGGCTCATGAACGCGAAGGGCGCGGCCGCGATCCTGATGAACGTGCGCACCGGCGAGATCGTGGCGCTGGCCAGCCTACCGGACTTCGACCCCAACGACCGCCCGCAGGTCCGCACCGAAGGGGATCGCGGCGACGACCCGCTGTTCAACCGTGCGGTGCAGGGCGTCTACGAGCTTGGTTCGACGTTCAAGATCTTCACCGCCGCCCAATCGCTGGAACTCGGCCTGACCAATGCCGGGACGATGATCGACACGACCGGGCCGCTGCGCCAGGGCCGGTTCCGGATCCGGGACTTTCACAACTACGGCGCGCAGCTTTCGGTGACGGACGTGATCGTCAAGTCCTCGAACATCGGCACCGCGCGCATGGCGCTCGACATCGGGGCGGCGCGCCAGCAGGCGTTCCTGCGCTCGCTCGGCTTCTTCGAGGCGACGCCGGTGGAGTTGACCGAGGCACCGGGCGCGCGTCCGATCTTGCCCACGCGCTGGCCCGACATCTCGACCATGACGATCAGCTATGGACACGGGCTGTCGGCCTCGCCGCTGCACCTTGCCACGGCCTATGCGTCCCTTTTGAACGGGGGCACACGCGTCGCGCCGACGCTCCTGGCGCGCGAAGAGGCGCCGGCCCCGGGACCCCGCGTGGTCAGCCCCCGCGTCTCGGCCGAGGCGCGGCACATGTTGCGACAGGTCGTCACCCGGGGCACCGCCTCGCTGGCCGAGGTCGAGGGCTATCAGTTGGCCGGCAAGACCGGCACCGCGGACAAACCCAGCCCGACCGGCGGATATTACGACGACAAGGTCATCACCACCTTCGCCGGTGTCTTTCCCGCACAGGACCCCGAATACGTGATCGTGGTCACTCTGGACGAGCCGTCGGTCCAGGCCGCGGGCGAGGAGCGGCGTACCGCCGGCTGGACCGCCGTTCCCGTCGCATCGGAGGTCGTGCGGCGGATCGCGCCGCTTCTCGGGATGCGGCCCGATTTCGACCCGGGCGCGGACGCCTTCGGTGCATATCTGACACAAGCCGCAGTGCGGTGATGGACGCAGGCGCCGTCGCGCGCTAGGGCGTCCGGCGTCGGGAGACGCGATAGATGCAGAAGACACTATCCGAACTGGGACTGACGGGGCCGGCCGATCTGACCGTGACCGGACTGGCCGTCGACAATCGCAAGGTGCGTGCGGGCGACTTGTTCGCCGCGCTGCCCGGCACCGCCACCCACGGCGCGCGGTTCGCGACCGACGCTCTGGCGCGCGGGGCCGTGGCGGTGCTGACTGACCGCGAAGGCGCCGCCATGTTGCCCGCGGGCGCGACCGCCGTCGTGGTCGAGGACCCGCGCACGGCGCTTGCCTTCGCTGCGGCATTGATGGCCGGGACGCAGCCGGACGTCATGGTCGCGGTTACGGGCACCAACGGCAAGACCAGCGTGGCCAGCTTCACGCGGCAAATCTGGGATTCGCTGGGGCTGACGGCGGCGAATATCGGCACGACCGGGGTGGAGGGGGCCTTTCACGCCCCATCCGGCCATACCACGCCCGAACCTATCACCCTGCATCAGCTATTGGCCGAAATGGCCGATTTCGGCGTGACCCATGCGGCGATGGAGGCCTCCTCCCACGGCCTCGACCAGCGGCGGCTGGAGGCGGTGCGGCTGGCGGCTGCGGGCTTCACCAACCTGACGCAGGACCATCTGGACTATCACGGCACGATGGAGGCGTATCTGGCCGCCAAGGCGGGTCTGTTCGACCGGTTGCTACCAGGCGACGGCATCGCCGTCATCAATCTGGACGATCCGCACGGGCCGGACCTGGCCGCGCAATGCGAAAGCCGCGGGCAGGAGGTCATCGGCACGGGCCGGAACGACGCGGCGCGGCTGCAACTGACGGCGCAGCGGTTCGATGCGACCGGGCAGGAGTTGCTGTTCCGCTGGCAGGGAAGGGCCGCGTCGGTGCGTCTCGACCTGATCGGCGGCTTCCAGGCCGCGAACGCGCTGCTGGCCGCCGGCTTGGTCATCGCCGCGGGCGAGGACCCGGAGGCGGTGTTTGCCGCCTTGCCCAGGCTGGCGAATGTGCGCGGGCGGATGCAACTGGCCGCAACGCGGCGGAACGGGGCGGCGGTGTTCGTGGACTATGCCCACACGCCCGACGCGGTCGCCACCGCCATCCAGGCGCTGCGGCCGCATGTCATGGGACGCATCGTCGCCATCGTGGGCGCCGGCGGCGACCGCGATCGTGGCAAGCGGCCGATGATGGGGCAGGCCGCGGCCGATCATGCCGACATGGTGATCGTCGCCGACGACAATCCACGCTCCGAAGAGCCGGGGGCCATTCGGGCCGAAGTGATGGCAGGCGCCCCCGGAGCCATCGAGATCGGCGACCGGGCCGAGGCGATCCTGCGCGGCGCTGGCATGCTGGAGCCGGGCGACGCACTGCTGGTAATGGGCAAGGGGCATGAGAACGGCCAGACGGTGGGCGATATGGTCCTTCCGTTCGACGATGTGGAACAGGCTTCGATCTCGGTCGCGGCACTCGAAGGGCGGGAGGTATGACGCTCTGGTCGGACCGGAAGGCCGCGGCGGCGACCGGCGGCACGGCGCGCGGCGACTGGTCCGTATCCGGTTTCGCCATCGACAGCCGGGACATCGCGCCCGGCCAGATGTTCGTCGCCCTGAAGGCCGCGCGGGACGGACATGATTTCGTGGGCGCCGCGCTGAAGGCGGGCGCGGGGGCCGCGTTGGTCGATCGGGTGCCCAACGGATGCGAAGATGCGCCGCTCTTGGTCGTGGATGACGTCCAGACCGCACTGGAAGCCCTTGGACGGGCCGGACGGGAGAGGGCGCGGGCCCGGGTCATCGCCGTGACAGGCAGTGTCGGCAAGACCTCCACCAAGGAGATGCTGCGACACTGCCTCTCGGTCCAGGGCACGACGCATGCGGCGATCCGGTCCTACAACAACCATTGGGGCGTGCCCCTGACGCTCGCCTCGATCCCGCCCGATGCCGATTACGCCATCGTCGAAATCGGCATGAACCACCCCGGCGAGATCGCGCCACTGACGCGCCAGGCGGCCCCCCATGTGGCCATGGTCACCAACGTCGCGCCCGTCCATCTGGAGGCCTTCGCCGACGGTCTGGCCGGTATCGCGCGCGAAAAGGCGTCGATTTTCGAGGGGTTGGGGCCCGACGGCCTGGCGCTGTGGAACGCGGATGCGGAGATGCCGGCGGGTTTGGCGCCCGGGCGGCTGGTCACCTTCGGAACCGTCCGCGGCGCGACGTGGCGTCTGTTGGAGGTCAGCCCCGGCGCGGATGGGTCGGCCTGCCTGGCCGAGACGCCGGCAGGCCGGTTAATGTTCCGTATCGGCGCGCCCGGTGCCCATTTTGCGCTGAACGGCCTAGCCGTGCTGGCCGCGATCGACGGGATAGGCGGCGACGTGGCGCGGGCCGCGTTGGCGCTGGCGGACTGGACGCCGCCCGAGGGCCGGGGGCGGCGTCATGCCGTCGTGCTGCACCCCGATGGCCCGCCCGCCGACCTGATCGACGACGCCTACAACGCGAACCCGGCCAGCGTGGGCGCCGCGCTCGATCTGCTTGCCGCGACCGAGGTGCCCCGCCGTGGGCGTCGCATCGCGATCCTGGGCGACATGAAGGAGCTGGGCCCGACCGGCCCCGACCTGCATCGCGCGCTGGCCGATCACCCCGCGACCGGCCAACTGGACGTCGTCCACACCGTCGGGCCGCTGATGCAGGCGCTGCATGAGGCTCTCCACCCCGACCGTCGCGGCGAGCACGCGCCCGATGCCGATGCGATGGCGCGACACCTCAGGGATATGATCCGGCCCGGCGACGCGGTGCTGGTCAAGGGATCACTGTCGATGAAGATGGCCCGGCTCGTGGATGGGTTGAAGGCGCTCGGCGAAGCCGGAACGAAGGGATAGGGAAGACATGTTCTACTGGCTCACGACTTTTTCCGACGGCGGCGGCCTGTTCAACCTGTTCAACTACATCACCGTCCGCGCGGGCGGGGCGTTCTTCACCGCGCTGATCTTCGGGTTCATCTTCGGACGGCCGTTGATAAACCTGCTCCGCAAGCGTCAGGGCCGGGGCCAGCCGATCCGCGACGACGGGCCCGAGACGCACATGGCCAAGGCCGGCACGCCGACGATGGGCGGCGTCCTGATCCTGGGCGCGGTGACGGTCGCCACCCTCATGTTCGGGCGGCTGGACAACCCATATGTCTGGCTGGTCCTCGGCGTCACTATCTGCTTCGGCGCCATCGGGTTCGTGGACGACTACGCCAAGGTCAGCGCCGGAAACCACAAGGGCGTGCCCGGGCGCGTCCGCTTGGCACTGGGGTTCGTCATCGCGCTGGTCGCGGCCCTGGTGGCGATCTGGGTGCATCCCCCGGCGCTGGAAAGCCAGCTGGCCTTTCCGGTCTTCAAGGATGTCCTTCTGAACATGGGTCTGGTGTATATCCCGTTCGTGATGATCGTCATCGTCGGATCCGCGAACGCGGTGAACCTGACCGACGGGCTGGACGGTCTGGCGATCATGCCGGTAATGATCGCGGCGGGCACGCTGGGGGTGATCTCCTATGCGGTGGGGCGGGTCGATTTCACCGAATATCTCGATGTTCACTACGTGCCCGGGACGGGTGAACTTCTGATCTTCAGCGCCGGCCTGATCGGCGGCGGGCTCGGCTTTCTGTGGTACAACGCCCCGCCGGCGGCGGTCTTCATGGGCGATACCGGTTCGCTGGCACTTGGCGGGGCGTTGGGGACGATCGCGGTCGTCACCAAGCACGAGCTGGTCTGGGCGATCATCGGCGGCCTCTTCGTGGTCGAGGCGCTGTCGGTCATCATCCAGGTCCTGTATTTCAAACGGACCGGCAAGCGGGTGTTCCTGATGGCGCCGATCCACCACCACTTCGAAAAGAAGGGCTGGGCTGAGCCGCAGGTCGTCATCCGGTTCTGGATCATCGCACTGATCCTCGCGCTGATCGGGCTGGCCACCTTGAAGGTGCGCTGAGGATGCGGAACCCCCTGGTCGATCGAAAGGGCCCGCCGTTGTCGCTGGGCGTCCGCGCGGCGCGCTGGGGGGCGGCGGCTTTCTTGATCGGGGCCGTGATCCTGGCGGTCCCGATCGTGCAGGGGTACCGCGAAGGGCCGGGCTTTCCCGTCCTCGACCCGTCCCCGTGGGAGGCGCTGAAACAGATGGGCCGCGAAATGGCGATGCAGGAATGATCCCCGTGCGCGGGTTCGAGGGGGCCTCGGTCGCCGTCCTGGGCCTGGGGCGCAGTGGCCTGAGCGCCGCGCGCGCGTTGAGGGCGGGCGGCGCGGATGTGGTCGTCTGGGACGACGGGGCCGGGGCGCGCGATGCCGCCAAGGCCGAGGGATTCGTGATACGCGACCTGACGAAGCCCGGCGCGCTCGATGGCGTCGTCACGCTGGTCACGTCGCCCGGCATCTCCCATCTCTACCCAGCGCCGCATCGCGCAATCCGCGCGGCCTGGGACGCGGGCGTGGCGGTCGACAACGATATCGGACTGTTCTTCCGCTCGCTCGGCCATGATGCCCCCCGGACGGTCGCGATCACAGGATCGAACGGAAAATCGACGACCTCGGCCCTTCTGCATCACGTGCTGACCCAGGCCGGACGGAGGGCGCATCTGGCCGGCAATATCGGGCGTGGCGTGCTGGATCTCGACCCGCCGGGCACGGACGAGATCGTGGTGCTGGAGCTGTCGAGCTATCAGACCGAACTCGCGCGCAGCCTGACGCCGGATGTCGCCGTATTCACGAACCTCTCGCCCGATCATCTGGACCGTCATGCCGGACCGGGGGGGTATTTCGCCGCGAAGCGCCGGTTGTTCGCCGAAGGCGGGCCGGACCGCGCGGTCATCGGCGTCGACGAGGATGAGGGCCGGTTTCTTGCCAACCAGTTGCAGGAGGCGCCGGGCGACGACCGCGTGATCCGGATCTCGACCGCTGCGCTGAAAGGGCCGGGCTGGCAGGTGACGGCAAAGAAGGGCTGGTTGGCCGAGCATCGCAAGGGCCGGCAGGTTGCGTCCGTCGACCTGCGCAATGTGCCGGGCCTGCCGGGGCGGCACAATCACCAGAATGCCTGCGCCGCCTGGGGCGCGGCCCGCGCGCTGGGCCTGTCGCCGCGCGACATCGAGGCGGGGTTGCGATCCTATCCGGGGCTGCCGCATCGCAGCCAGCGGATCGCGGAGCGGGGCGGCGTGACCTTCGTCAACGACTCGAAGGCCACGAATGTCGACGCGGCGGCGCAGGCCCTGCAAGCCTTCGACGGCATCCGCTGGATCTGCGGGGGCCTGCAGAAGGAGGGCGGGCTGGAGGCGCTGCAGCCGCATCTGGGCCGTATCGCCCGCGCCTATGTCATCGGGCGCGAGGCGCAGGCGTTCGCCCTGGCGCTGGGCAGCGGGGTCGAGGCGGAAATCTGCACCGACATGGCCACCGCCGTGGCCCGGGCCGCCGCGGATGCGCGACCGGGCGAGACGGTCCTGCTGGCCCCCGCCGCGGCGAGCTTCGACCAATACGACAGCTTCGAGAAGCGCGGCGAGGATTTCGCGCGGCGCGTGGCGGAACTCGATTAGCGACACGAGGGTTCCTGCCTCGTGCGCTATGTCGAGGAGGTCGTGATGCCCCTGTCCACCATTCGCGTCGAGGACGAGGTTTTCGTGAAGGACGGAAGTGTCGGCATTGGCGCCGTGCGCGAGGTGCGTCCGTCGATCCTGACCGTCTACATCGAAGGCTACGGCGACATCGAGATCGGCCCGGAGAGCGTCGCCTCGGCGCATGACGGCAAGGTATTGCTCCGCCCCGAGACACTGCCATCGGCGGTGCAGGAACGGCTGGATCACATCCACGATGGTGAATACCGCCGGCCGTCCGATCAGGGCGGCGCGCTCTAGGTCGACGCTGCCCGGCCCGCGATCAGGTGCGGGTCGGGGCTTCCAGGCCGGGGATGGCATCGCCATTGCCGTTGGCGCCCGGATAGACCAGGCCCGCCGAAATCACCAGCTTGGCGGCATCTTCGACGGACATGTCCAGCTCGATGATGTCGTCGGCGGGAACGAACAGCAGAAATCCCGAGGTCGGGTTCGGCGTCGTCGGCAGGAAGACCGAGACCATGGACGCCTCGGCCCGGGCGGCGATCTCGCCCTTGGCGGTCGTCGACACGAAGCCGATGGCCCAGATCCCGCGACGCGGGTACTCGACCAGACACGCCGTTTCGAAGCTGGATTGATCCTGCGCGAGGATCGTTTCGGCAATCTGCTTGAGGCCGCTATAGACCGAGCGGACGATGGGCAGGTTCTGGACCAGGTTTTCCGCCTGGCGCAGGATCGACCGACCGATGATGCCCTTGGCCGCCCAGCCCACGAGGAGGGTGAACAGAAGGAAGAACGCAACCCCGATGCCGCGAATGTCGAGGTCGAGGCCGAACTGGTTCAACAGCCAGATGTCCGGGCGATAGCGGAACGGCACGAAGGGCAGGACCCACCCGTCGATCCAGCCGATGACCGACCAGATCAGCCAGAACGTCAGGCCGATCGGGGCGATCACGATCAGACCGGTCAGGAAGTTGTTCCTCAACCGGGCCAGGATGCCAGGGCGCGCGGGGCGCTGGGACTGTTCTTCGCCGAGCTGCATGGAGGCGGTATTCCGTCGTCGGGTCCGGTTCGACATATGACGCGGCTCGCCGACAGACAAGTCGCGAGCCGCACCTGGTCGGTTTCAGTACGTGTCGCCCGATACATAGGTCGCGGCGGCGTCCAACGCGCGGTCCAGCGCCGCCGTCGTGGCCATGCCGTCGACCTCGGCGGCGATATGGGCTGCCATGAACGTGTCGCCCGCCCCGGTCACGCGGGTCACCATCACCGCGCGCGGCGGGCGCGACACCACCCCGTCGGGCCCGGCGCAGGCGGCCGCACGCGGGCCGTCGGTGACCAGCGCGCGGTGCAGGCCGCGTTTGCGCAGCGCGGCGGCGGCCGTCGCGGCGTCCGGCTGCGGCTTGTGAAGCAGCAGTCCCGCTTCCTCGAGGTTGACGTAGAGCGTGGCTAAGGGATGCGACAGGAATGGCAGCAGCCGTTCGGCCTTGCCGGGCGAGGCGGGCGCGATGCGCAGATCGGCCCCGCGGAACCGTGCCGACGTCGCCATCTGCGCCAGTAGGTCCTGCGTGAGGTTGCCGTCGACGGCGATCGGCCCGTCGAACGCCATCGCATCCAGCGGGCGCAGGATCTTGTCGCCCGCAGCCTCGAGCGAGTGGGCGTCGGCGATGGCGGCGATCAGGCCGTTGCCGCCTTCGACGGCCATGTAGACGTCGGTCGGAAGGTCGTCGGAGCGATAGAGGGTCGACGTCACCAGCCCCAGGCGGTCCAGCGCGGCGACCAGTTCGTCGCCCTCGGCGTCGCGACCCACGACCGACAGGAGCGCCGGGGTCATGCCATAGGCGCGGGCGGCCATGGCGATGTTCAGCGCGACGCCGCCGGGAAGGCGGACGATGCGGCCGGGCACGTCCGACCCCTTGTCCATGTGGGCGTTCGAGCGGCCGATCACGTCCCACAGGACCGACCCGATGCAAAGGATATCCGGCGTCATCCGGCCGGGATGCCGCATGCGCGTCGCGGGGTCCAGCCAAACCCGCCGCACCGGCCGCCCCCGGGGGCCGCGTCAGGTGGGCAGGGACCAGCGGGCCTCGTTCGCCTCGATCGCGGCGATGCGGTCGTCGGTCTGCGGATGGCTCATCAACCAGGCGGGGGCGCCGCGGCCGCCGGCGCCGGTCAGACGCGACAGCTTGCGGAACATCTCCTTCTGTGGGGCCGTCCCGATGCCGGCCTTTACCAGCAGGGCGCTGGCATAGGCGTCGGCCTCATACTCGTCCTGGCGCGACAGGCGCGCGGCGACCAGCGAGGCCACCATGTTCGCGAGCCACAGGCCTATGCCGGGGATGACCCGCCCTAGGACGCCCATCAACACGACGCGGATCGCGTTCTGGCCCGAAAAGTCGATCAGCCGCCGCCGCGCGTGGCCAAGGGCCACGTGGCCCAGCTCGTGTGCGACGACGCTGGCCATCTCCTCGGCGGTGACGTCCCCGGCCTCGTAGCGCCGCAGGAAGCCGCGGGTGATGAAGATGCGCCCGTCCGGCGCGGCCAGCCCGTTGACGGGTTCCACCTCATGGACGTTCACCTTGATGCGCGGCACGTCGAGCACCTGCGCCAACCGGCCCAGGACCCGATCCAGATCCGGGTCGCGCAGCGGGGTGGAGGTGCTGTCCATCTGACGCTTCAGACGCCAGGCCGAGAACGCCCACAGGACGAGGCCGTATGCGATCGCGAGCAGGAGGGCGGGCAGCTTTATCATCCCGTCAATATGGGTCCGGCCCCGCCGGATGGGAACAGGACCTGTCGTCGCGACGTCTTCTCCATGACAGGAGGAGACACATGCCCGACTGGTTGACCCCGCTGGTGGACGCCGCGGTGATGGTGCCGTTCATGGTGCTCTGCGTCCGGCTGGCGGGTCTGCGGTCGTTCTCGAAGATGTCGTCCTACGATTTCGCGGTTACGGTCTCGTTCGGGTCGGTGCTTGCGGGGACCGTGCTCAACGCCGGCACGCCGCTCTGGCAGGGGTTGGTCGCGATGGCCGCGTTGTTCGCGGTCCAATGGGCCATCGGATTGGCCCGCTCGCGCATCGACGCGGTGCAAGAGGCGACGGACAACGATCCGCTGCTGCTGATGCACGACGGACGCCTGCTGGAGGGAAACATGGCGTCGGCGCGCATCACGCGATCCGAACTGTCGGCCAAGCTGCGTGAGGCGAACGTGCTGGACCTGGCGTACGTTCGCGCGGTGGTGCTGGAGACCACGGGCGACGTGTCCGTCCTGCATGGCGAGACGTTGCAGCAGGACCTGCTGCACGGGGTGCGGCGGGGCAATCTGGCCAGCGGTGAGGCCCAGCAGGCGCGGCTGGAGCCGGAGGAGGGCTAGCGCGTCAGCAGGCGCATGCCCTTGGCCAGCCCTTCCAGCGTCATGGGCACCATCCGGTCCTCGAATATCTCGCGGATCATGCCGACGGAATGGGTGTGCCGCCAATGCGCGCGGGGCAGGGGATTGATCCACAGGTTGCGCGGCCATTGCGCGCGCGCGCGGTCGAGCCAGACCTGCCCGGCCTCCTCGTTCCAGTGCTCGTTCGCGCCGCCGGCATAGGCAATCTCGTAGGGCGACATGGCGGCGTCGCCGACGAAGATGCAACGGTAATCGGCGCCGTATGTGTTCAACACCTCGCGCGTCGGCAGGACCGCATCCCAGCGCCGACGGTTGTCCTTCCAGACGCCTTCGTAGAGGCAGTTGTGAAAGTAGAAATGCTCGAGCGTGCGGAACTCGGACCGCGCGGCCGAGAACAGCTCCTCCACGACCTTCACATGCGGATCCATGCTGCCGCCCACGTCCAGAAACAGCAGCAGCTTGACGGCGTTGCGGCGTTCCGGGCGGGTGCGGACATCCAGATAGCCGGCCTTGGCCGTCGATCGGATCGTGCCGTCCAGGTCCAGCTCCTCCTCCGCGCCGTCGCGCGCCCAGGCCCGCAGTCGCTTCAGGGCTACCTTGATGTTGCGCGTGCCCAGCTCGACGTCGGAATCGTAGTCGCGGAACGCGCGCTTGTCCCAGACCTTGACGGCCCGCTGGTGCCGGCTTCGGTCCTGTCCGATGCGCACCCCCTCGGGATTGTAGCCGTAGGCGCCGAACGGGGACGTGCCGGCCGTGCCGATCCATTTCGACCCGCCCTGGTGGCGGCCCTGCTGCTCGCGCAGGCGTTCGCGCAGCGTCTCCATCAACTTGTCGAACCCGCCCGCCGCCTTGATCTCGGCGCGCTCCTCGGGGCTGAGGTGCTTTTCGGCCTGTTTGCGCAGCCAGTCCGCCGGAAGGTCGACCGCATCCAGTACATCCTCGGCGGACACCGATTCCAGCCCGTCGAAGGCGGCGGCGAAGGCGCGGTCGAACCTGTCGATATGCCGCTCATCCTTCACCAGCGCCGTGCGGGCGAAGAAGTAGAAGCCCTCGATGTCGAAGGTCACGAGATTGCGGGACATCCCTTCCAGGAACGTCAGATGCTCGCGCAGCGTGACCGGAACCCCAGCCGCGCGCAGGGACGCGAAGAACGTGAGGAACATCTAGATCCGGGCCAGCACGATCAGGGCGAGAAGGCCGATCAGCCCCCCCATAATCGCCCAGACGGCCGCCCATTGCGCGATGTCGAACCCGTTGCCGCGACGCCGGCGGGCCGTGAGGGCGCCCAGCAGGGCACCGATGAGTGCGGTGACGATCGGCAACATGGATCCGGGACTTACGCGCCCGGGCGCAGGCCCGCAACCTCGGCCGAGCGAAGCGCCAGCGCGCCGTCGCCCCAGGCGTAGCGGCCCCACGCGAGCCCCACGCGACGGATGCGGTCGGCCTCGGCCGCGGCGCCCTGCAGGGCCGTCGCCTCGGCCCTCAGCAGCAGCAGCGTGGCCAGCAGTGCTGCGTTCTGGGCCCCGTCCGCCGCCGGTATCGCCCGGTCGAGAAACGCCAGCGCCGCGTCCGCCTGGCCCGAGGACAGGGCGAAGGCCGCCATCTGAAGGCTCGCCTGCGCCGTCTGCAGGCCATTCCCCAGGCTTCCCTCGTAGAGGGCCCCGGCTTCCAGGAAGGCGGCGATCGCGACGTCGCCGTCCAGCGGCAGCGCGGCCCGCCCGAGGGCCAGATGCGAAAAGGCCAGACGCTCGTCCCGCCAGCCGGCCGCTTGTGCCAGCGTCACCGCGTTCTTGGCATGGGCCAGCCGTGCCGTATCGGACCCGCCGGGGTTCAGCGCCCCCTGCAGCGCCGCGTTCCAGTTCGCGGTCGATTCCGGGATCGTGACCCGATCGGCACGCCGCCCGCGCGGATTGACCCGCGCCAGGATCGCCGGCAGGCGGTCTGCCACCTGCTGCTGCGTCATGCCGGAGGACAGCGCATCGTCATACGTCGCGCGCAGGATCGTCATATCGTAGGAGGTCAGGACGACATGCAGGTTGTCGTCGTTGAAGACGGAATGGGGCAGGCGATACAGGTCGTTCAGCGGACCCAGCGCCTGGGCCACCTCCTCATGCAGGCAGTCGCGGATCTCCTGCGGGCTGACATCGGTGGGAAGGAACACGCTGGCGCGGGTGCGCGTGGTCAGGGTGGTCCAGTCGATCTCGGGGCCGAAGCGGCGGCGCAGGTACTCCTTCCACCCGGCGACGCGGGGCACGACGAAACAGGCTGCGCCCGGAACGTGCCGCTGCAACATGGCGCGGGGCAGGGCGCTGACGGTGATCGAGCCGAGCTCGCCCTCGGCGGCGCGGGTGATGTCGATGCCCGCCTCCGCCCGCAGACGGGCGAGAAGGTCGTCGAGATCCGGCTCCAGCGTGGGCGGCACGGGGCCGCCGCCGACGATCTCGACGGCGACGGTGATCGGCCCCTCGAACCGGGTGAAGGTGTCGAGTTGGCGCCCCGTCTCCAGCTGGAACGTCAGGGCCATGAAATCGCGGGCGAGTTGTCCGTTCGGCTGGAGCGGAACGGGAACGTCAGGGCGGCCCGTGAAGCGCCGCATGTCGGGAAGCGTCTGGGCCGAAGCCGCGGTGCTGGCGCGTGCGGCCTGCGGTGCGGTGTGCGACGGCGTGCAGGACGCGAGTGCCATGAGGGTGAGGGCGGCGAGGGTCCGGCGCATCAGACGGGCCGGTCGTAGCGGATGAACGCGGTCTTCCGTCCAATCCGGTCATAGAGCATCCGGCCGGCGTAGTTGAACTCCTGCGTGAGCCAATAGACGCGCGGGGCACCGCGGCGGTCGGCGGCGGCATAGACGGCCTCGATCAGCCGGCGCGCAATGCCTCGACCGCGGGCGGCGGGCACGGTGAACAGATCTTGCAGGTAGCACACGCCCTCGGGCCGCCACAGATTCGGATGGAAGACCCAATGCACGAGGCCCAGCGCCTCGTCCCCCCGCCAGGCCAGGCGGCCGTCGAAACTGGCCGGATCCCGCGACAGAAGGGACGCGAAGGCGGTGTCATGCACGGCGGGTGGCAGGGAGATCCGATAAAAATCGAGATAGGCCGACCAGAGCGTACCCCATGCGTCGCGATCGCCGGCCGCGATCGGCCGAAGTTCGATTGTGTCCGTGTTCATGCCCGATCGTCCGCATCTACGTGCTTTGGGGTGAGGCTAGGCGGGCAATGTGGCGCGAATGGGGCGCTGCCCGATCCCGTTCGCGCCGCCCGTGTTCAGCGTCCGCCGCGGGCCATGAAGGCCAGCCGCTCGAACAGATGCACGTCGGCCTCGTTCTTCAGCAGCGCGCCGTGCAGGCGGGGCAGGGCCGTCGTCGCGTCGGAATTCAGGTCGTCGGGCGACAGATCCTCGGCCAGCAGCAATTTGAGCCAGTCCAGCATCTCGGAGGTCGACGGCTTCTTCTTGAGGCCCCGCTGATCGCGGATCGCAAAGAACTGCGACAACGCGGTCGTCAAGAGGGCAGGCTTGATGCCGGGATGGTGGACCTCCACGATCCGGCGCAGCGTCGCCTCGTCGGGAAAGCTGATGTAGTGGAAGAAGCAGCGGCGCAGGAACGCGTCGGGCAGCTCCTTTTCGTTGTTCGAGGTGATGATGACGATCGGACGGTGCCGGGCGCGGATCGTCTCGCCGGTCTCGTAGACATGGAACTCCATCCGGTCGAGTTCCTGCAGCAGGTCGTTGGGGAATTCGATATCGGCCTTGTCGATCTCATCGATAAGCAGGACCACGCGTTCGTCGGCATCGAATGCCTGCCAGAGCTTGCCGCGCCGGATGTAATTGCCGATGTCGTGCACCCGCGCGTCGCCCAACTGGCTGTCACGCAGACGTGATACGGCATCGTATTCGTACAGCCCCTGCTGCGCGCGCGTCGTGGACTTGACCGACCATTCCAGGATCGTCACGTCCAGCGCGGCCGCGACCTGCCGGGCCAGTTCGGTCTTGCCCGTTCCCGGTTCGCCCTTGACCAGCAGGGGGCGTTCCAGGGTGATCGCCGCGTTGACCGCGACCGTCAGGTCGGCTGTCGCCACATAGTCCTTCGTGCCTTCGAACCGCATTCGCATCCCGCTTTCGTGGCCAATCCGCCGCGCAAACTAGCAGCCGTTCGCGGTAGCGCAACCAATGGCCTGTCGGGCGTGACAAGGCGCCTGACGTGATGTAAGCGCCGGCACAGAGACGTCGGCCAAAAGGGTTCCTCAGACGAATCCGCCCTGCACAACAAGGCCGGCCCGAGGGAGTGACAATGAAAGCCGAGACCTTTCTTCCGAACGACTATACCCCCGCCGAAGACGAGCCGTTCATGAACGAACGCCAGGTGGAGTACTTCCGGCGCAAACTCTTGACCTGGAAGAACGACCTGATGGACGAGACCGAGCGGACGATCGAGGGGCTGCAGGATGCGGCCCGCAGCATTCCCGACATCGCCGATCGCGCCTCCGAGGAGACGGATCGCGCGCTGGAGCTGCGGACCCGCGATCGCCAGCGCAAGCTGATCTCCAAGATCGACTCCGCGTTGCGCCGGATCGACGACGGCGAATACGGCTATTGCGAGAAAACCGGCGAGCCGATCTCTCTCAAGCGGCTGGATGCGCGTCCGATCGCCACGATGACCGTCGAGGCGCAGGAGCGGCACGAGCGGCGCGAGAAGGTTCATCGCGACGACTGACGCGGCCGACGTCACGGTCCTTGGTGGCGGTGTCGCGGGCCTCGCCTGCGCCATTGCCTGCGTCCGGTCCGGCCTTGCCGTCACGTTGCTCGAACAGGCCCCCGCGTTGACCGAGGTCGGCGCCGGCCTGCAGATCGCGCCGAATGGCGGGCGGGTTCTCGACGCCCTGGGGGTCGATCCTCCGGCCATCGATAATCGCGCGGTCCACCTGATCGACGGTCCGACGGGCCGCACGTTAATCCGGATGCCGCTGGGCGACGAATTTCGCCTGATCCATCGCGCCGACCTGATCGATGCCCTCGCCAATAGGGCACGCGCGGCGGGGGTCGACATTCACCTGAACACGCAGGTTGTCGCATTGCGGGACGACGGGCGCGCCCTGATGCTGGCGGACGGCACATCGATTGCCGCCCGCCGTGTCGTCGGCGCCGACGGGGTGCGCGGGGCGGCGCGTCGGTTCGTCGCGCCGGGCCATCAGCCGCGATACACCGGACAGGTCGCTTGGCGCGCCATTGTCCCCGTCGACGCCTGGCCTGGCGAGGCGCAGGTGCATGTCGGCCCTGGACGCCACCTGGTCTGCTATCCGCTGCGCGACGGGCGGAGCCTAAACATCGTCGCGGTCGAGGAGCGGGCGGCCTGGGCCGCGGAAGGATGGTCGCATCGTGACGACCCCGCGGCGCTGCGCCGGGCGTTCGCGGGGTTCGCCCGTCCGGTGCGGGGGATCCTGGACCGGGTGGAAGACGTGCACCTCTGGGGGCTGATGGATCACGGCGCCACACCGGCCTGGTCGCGCGGCGTCTGTACGTTGATCGGCGATGCCGCGCATCCGACGCTGCCGTTCCTGGCCCAGGGCGCCAATCTCGCGCTGGAGGACGGCTGGACCCTCGCGGCGATGCTGGACCGACCGGCGGCGTGGGAAGCCCGGCGCCGCCCCCGTGTCGCGCGGGCCCTGCGCGCGGCGCAGCGGAATGCGGCGAACTATCACCTGACGGGTCCCCGGCGTCGGATCGCGCATGCGGCGTTGCGCATCGCCCACCGCATCGCCCCGGCCGCGCCCCTGAGGGGCTATGCCTGGCTCTACGATCATGACGTCACCCATGGCGATGCGCGGCGGGGGGATCGGGCTGGGGAAAGTGGTGCTGCTGGAGAGAATTGAACTCTCGACCTCTCCCTTACCAAGGGAGTGCTCTACCTCTGAGCTACAGCAGCGTACCGACGGGCGCCGATTAGACCGATCCGCCGGGTGCCGCAACCCCCTTTGCTCGCGCCCCGCTGGACCCTCGCGGACCGTTTGGCTATGTGAGCCCAAGGCAATAGGGGCGGACATGGCCAAGGGCGCGAAACCCACCCGCGAGGATCGGCTGAAGGCCGCGCTGAAGGCCAACATGGCCCGGCGCAAAGCGCAGAAGCGGGGTCGCGAGGCCGAGGAGGCGACCGCGGATTCCGCTCCGGACGAGCAGAAGAGGAACGACAATGGATAGCATCATCGTCACCGGCGGCGGCGCGTTGCACGGCACGATTCCGATCGCGGGCGCCAAGAATGCCTGTCTCACGCTGATGCCCGCGACACTGTTGTCCGAGGAGCCGCTGACGCTGACCAACGCCCCCCGCCTGTCGGACATCCGGACCATGACGACGCTGTTGCAGTCGCTGGGCGCAGAGGTCAGCGCGCTGTCGGACGGGCTGGTCCTG
Source organism: Jannaschia sp. S6380 (assembly GCF_023015695.1). NCBI lineage: Bacteria > Pseudomonadati > Pseudomonadota > Alphaproteobacteria > Rhodobacterales > Roseobacteraceae > Jannaschia > Jannaschia sp. S6380. The sequence goes on along the minus strand of NZ_JALKAS010000001.1, from coordinate 1,440,732 downwards.
GCGATGTCGAGCCACGACCTGAACGGCGACCGGGCAGATTACGACATCGTCCGCAAGATGCGCGCCTCGATCCTTGTGCTGGGGCCGTTGCTGGCGCGGCTGGGCCACGCGGTCGTGTCGCTGCCCGGGGGCTGCGCCATCGGCGCGCGGCCGGTCGACCTGCATCTTCGCGCGCTGGAAGCCATGGGCGCGGAGCTGGAACTGCGCGACGGCTATGTCCACGCGTCGACGCCGTCCGGCGGCCTGCGCGGGGGCGATGTCGAGTTTCCGTTCGTCTCCGTCGGCGCGACCGAGAACGCGCTGATGGCGGCGACCCTGGCCAAGGGCACGACGCGCTTGAAGAACGCCGCGCAAGAACCCGAAATCGTTGATCTTGCCAAGTGCCTCGGGGCCATGGGCGCGCAGATTTCCGGCGAAGGGACGGACACGATCGAGATCCAGGGCGTCGACCGCCTGCACGGGGCGACGCATCGGGTCGTGACCGACCGGATCGAGCTTGGCACGTACATGCTGGCGCCCCTGATCGCGGGCGGCGAAGTCACGCTGGCCGGCGGGCGGCGCGACCTGCTGGCCGCGTTCTGCGACAAGATCGAACGCGCGGGCGCCGAAGTGACGGATTCGGCGGATGGCCTGACCGTCAAGCGCGCGAACGGACCGATGAAGGCCGTGGACGTCGAGACCGAACCGTTTCCCGGCTTTCCCACCGACCTGCAGGCGCAGATGATGGCGCTGCTCTGCACGGCGCAGGGGACCAGCGTGCTGGAGGAAAAGATCTTCGAGAACCGGTTCATGCACGCCCCCGAACTGATCCGCATGGGGGCGAAGATCGACGTTCATGGCGGGCATGCAACCGTCGAGGGGGTCGAGCGGTTGAAGGGCGCGCCGGTCATGGCGACGGACCTGCGTGCGAGCGTCAGCCTGATCCTGGCCGGCCTGGCCGCCGAGGGGGAGACGCGCGTCAGCCGGGTCTATCATCTGGACCGCGGCTACGAACACGTGGTTGCCAAGCTGCGCGGCGTGGGCGCGAATATCGAACGGGTGAAGGACGATGGCTGAACCGAAGGACGCGCGCTTTCACGATGCCGACGCGGGGCCCCTGCGCCTTTGGGCGACGGATGCCGACGATCTGCAGGTGGTCGCAGCCCTGGTGCAGGACGCCGTGCTGCCCGCCTCGGAGATGACGTGGCAGAAGGGCGCGCGCCGTTTTGCGATGTTGGTCAACCGCTTTCGGTGGGAGCATGGCACGCGCACGCCCGAACGCGTGCAGACGGTGCTGACGGCCAGTGACGTGACGCACGTGCGCGGACAGGGCGTGGTGCCGGGCGATGCCGACACGGTGCTGTCGCTGCTGACGTTGGAGTGGGAGGCGGGAGCGGATGCCGACGGGTGCCTGCGTCTGACCTTCGCCGGGGACGGCGTGGTGGAGGTGGCCTGCGACTGCCTCGACCTGAGGTTGCGCGATGTGACCGCGCCCTATGCGCCCCCGTCGGGCAAGGCGCCCTCGCACCCCGAATGAAGGTCCGTGTGCTGTCGCGGGCGGATGGCGCCACATGGCATGCATTGCTGACCGAAGGCACGGCGCGCTATCCGTGGGCCTTTCTGATGTCGTCTGCCGAAGTGGCGGCGATGTCGGCGGGCAGGATCGACGCGGCGATGGACAGCGGGTCGGTTTTCGGCCTGTTCGACGGCGCGCGGATGATCGGCATCGCGGGTCTACGCATCTCGGATCTGTGCCGCATGCGCCATCGCGCGTCGCTCGGCCCGTTTTACGTGATCCCGGAGGCGCAGGGCACGGGGGCGGCGGATCGGTTTCTGTCAGGTCTTGTTGGCGTGGCACGAGGGCAGGGCGCGGACTGGATCGACCTCTGGGTCGCGGCGTCGAACGGTCGGGCGCGCGCCTTCTACGCGCGCCATGGTTTCGTCGAATGCGGCGTGCGGGTCGATGCCGTGCGCATCGACGGGCGATCCGAGGACGACATTGCCATGGCCCTGCGCCTTGAGGCCGCGACCCCGCCCGTCTAGTCAGGCCCCGATACGCCGCCGCGGAGACGCCCGATGCCCCAATTCCTCGACACCTCCGATGCCGGGTTCGACGCGGCCTTCGCCCGGCTTCTGACCATGAAGCGCGAGGATGCGCCCGACGTGGATGACGCGGTCGCCGCGATCATAGCCGACGTCCGCGCGCGCGGCGATGTGGCGGTCTGCGAATTGACGGAGCGGTTCGACCGGATGCCGCTGACGCCCGATCGCATGCGCATCGCTTTCGCCGAGGTCGACGCGGCCGTGGCGCAGGTGTCGGCCGACGACCGTGCGGCGCTCGAACTCGCGGCCGACCGCATCCGTACCTATCACGAACGCCAGATGCCCGAGGATGCGTCCTGGACCGATGACACCGGGGCCACGCTGGGCTGGCGCTGGGGGCCGGTCGACGCGGCGGGGCTTTATGTGCCCGGCGGGCTTGCCTCCTACCCGTCATCGGTGCTGATGAACGCGATCCCGGCCCGCGTGGCCGGAGTTGGGCGGCTGGTGATGTGCGTGCCGACGCCGGATGGCGTGCTGAACCCGCTCGTCCTGCTGGCCGCGCGGATCGCGGGCGTCTCGGAGATCTATCGCATCGGCGGCGCGCAGGCCGTGGCCGCAATGGCCTACGGAACCGGTACCATCGCCCCCGTCGACAAGATCACCGGTCCAGGAAACGCCTATGTTGCCGCCGCCAAGCGCCGGGTCTTCGGTCGGGTGGGCATCGACATGATCGCGGGCCCGTCCGAGATCCTGATAGTCGCGGATGGCGACAACGACCCGGATTGGATCGCCGTGGACCTGCTGAGCCAGGCGGAACACGACGAGAGCGCGCAGTCGATCCTGCTGACCGACGACGCGGCATTCGGGCGGGCCGTGGCCGATGCGGTGGAGCGACGGCTGGAGACGTTAGAGCGTCGGGCCATCGCGGGGGTCAGTTGGCGCGATTTCGGCGCCGTCGTCACGGTCCGCGACCTTGACGAGGCAGCGGCGCTGTCGAACCGGATCGCGCCCGAACACCTGGAGCTGGCCGTGGCTGACCCGGACGCGCTGGCCGCCAGTATCACCCATGCCGGCGCGATCTTCCTGGGCCAGTGGACGCCCGAGGCGATCGGCGACTATGTCGGCGGTCCGAACCATGTCCTGCCCACGGCGCGGTCGGCGCGTTTCTCGTCGGGGCTGTCGGTTCTGGATTTCCTGAAGCGCACGACGATGGCGCGGATGACGCCCGAGAGCCTCGCCGCCATCGGGCCGGCCGCCGTGCGCCTCGCCGGATCGGAATCGCTTCAGGCGCATGGCGTTTCGGTACAGGCGCGGCTGGATCGGCTGAATTCCTAGTCCGAACCGCCGCATCCCACAGATTCCCGCCATGGCGCACTTGTCACCGCCGCCGCCGCACAGCACGTTGCCGCCATGACCGCCCGCATCGCCAACATCCATATCGACGACGCCAACCTTCCGACCCCCACGCCGGAGATCGCGCAGGAGCGGGCCGTCGCGATCTTCGACCTGCTCGAGGAGAACAGCTTCGCGCTCGCCGCTGAGGGCGCGCCCGACGGGCCCTACGACCTCAGCCTTGCCATACGGGAGCGGCGGCTCGTCTTCGATCTGTCGACCGAGTCGGAGAAGGCGGGGGAGTTTCACCTGTCGCTCGGGCCGTTCCGGCAGGTGGTCAAGGACTATTGGCAGATCTGCGAAGCCTATTTCGATGCCGTCAAGAAGCTGCCGCCCAGCCAGATCGAGGCGATCGACATGGCGCGCCGCGGCATCCACAACGAGGGCGCGCGCATCCTGCAGGAGCGGCTGGAAGGCAAGGCCGAGATCGACACGGATACCTCGCGCCGCTTGTTCACCCTGATCTGCGTCCTTCATTTCGGGGGCTGACGGGGTGGGGGCGCCGCAATCGGTGTTGTTCTGCTGCGACCACAATGCCGTCCGATCCCCCATGGCCGAGGGACTTATGAAGAAGATGCACGGTCATGCCATCTATGTTCAATCGGCAGGCGTCCGCAACGATCTGGAGATCGACGGTTTCGCCATCGCGGTCTGCGGCGAGATCGGCGTGGAGCTGTCGCGCCACCGGACACGCAGCTTCGACGAGATGCGTGAATGGGGCGATGACCTGGAGGGGTTCGATCTGATCGTGGCCCTGTCGCCCGCGTCGCAACGGATGGCGCAGGAACTGGCACGGCATGCCCATATCGAGGTGGAGTACTGGCCGATCATGGACCCGACCGGGCTGGGCGAGACGCGGGAGGAAAAGTTGCGCAGCTATCGCCAGACGCGCGACCAGATCGCGTCGCGGCTGGAGGAGCGATTCGAGTGAGCGGCCTGAAGGGGGTTCCGGACCCCTCTCGACCGACAGAGTTCGACGGAGTTGTCTGCGATCGGCCGCGCGCCAGGCGCGACGGATGACGAGGCCTTCGTGGAGCCGTGGCGGCAGTATTGCCGTGGAAAGAACTGTCCGAGCGCATCCCTGCTTGCAAGGAAGGGTTCGGGCCGAATAATTCCCTGGTGCGGCAGGCCAAAGACATTCGAGTATCAACGCGTTGGGGCTGCCGACCTGTCGATAACGGGACGATGTGTCGATGAATGGCACAGTCCTTCGGGCCCCGGATGCCTGGGGCAGAAACAGGCGACTTCGCCCGATCGTCTCTCGCGAAAGGCGGATGTCGGGGCTGCGCGCGGCGAAGGTCGCCGGGCGGATGGGGAGCGTCCGCGCGGCCGTGATCCGTCGGGTTTGGATGTTCTGGCAGATCCGGGACCGTGTGCGCGACCTTGACCCTTGAATAATTCCGCGATCTGCCCCATCTAGCCGCATCCCGCCGCAAGGCGACGTATCAGGAGAGACCATGGCCAAGGAAGAGATGCTCGAATTCCCCGGCGTCGTGAAGGAACTCCTGCCGAACGCGACATTCCGGGTCGAACTCGAGAACGGCCATGAGATCATCGCGCACACGGCGGGAAAGATGCGGAAGAACCGCATTCGCGTCCTTGCCGGCGACAAGGTGCAGGTGGAGATGACGCCCTACGACCTGTCGAAGGGCCGCATCAACTATCGCTTCAAGTAAGGTGGCCGGAACCGAGGGAGGTCCGCGCCTGATCCTCGGGTCGGGATCGCCCCGCCGGTCGGACCTGCTGGGCCAGCTCAGGCTCGCCCCGGACGCGGTGCGCCCGCCCGATATCGACGAGACGCCGAGGCCGGACGAACTCCCGCGAGCCTATTGCGAGCGCATCACCGCGGCCAAGCTGGCCGCTATTCAGGCCGATCCCGACGACATCGTTCTCTGCGCCGACACCACCGTCGCCGTCGGCCGCCGCATCCTGGGCAAGGCCGAGGATGCGGAGCAGGCGGCACGGTTCCTGCGCCTGATCTCGGGACGGCGGCACAAGGTCGTGACCGCCATCGGCGTGCGGCGCGGCGAGCGGAGCTGGACGCGCACCAGCGTGACCTCGGTCAAGATCAAGCGGTTGTCGGATCTGGAGATCGACGGCTACCTCGCCACCGGCGACTGGCAGGGCAAGGCCGGCGCCTATGCCATCCAGGGGCCGGCGGGCGCGTTCGTCTCCTGGATCGAGGGCAGCTATACCGGCGTTATGGGCCTGCCGGTGCATGAGACCGCCAACCTGCTGCAGGCGGCGGGACTGGAGGTTTGGCGATGAAGGGCATGCAGGTCATCCTGGGTTATCACGACGGCCGGTCCGCCGCCGCGAGGATGGTCGACGGGCGGCTTGACGACCTGCTGATCGACGCGGCCGACGATCGCCCCGTGCCCGGCACCGTGTTCCGCGCGATCTGCGACCGCCCCGTGAAGGGGCAGGGGGGCATGTTCGTGCGTCTGGGCGACGGTCTGACCGGCTGGCATCGGAACGCGAAGGGGCTGGCCCCGGGTCAGGCGCTGCTGGTGCAGGTGAGCGGACATGCCGAGGACGGCAAGGCCGTGCCGGTCACCGACCGCGTCCTGTTTAAGTCGCGCTACTGCATCGTCACGCCGGGCGCGCCCGGCCTGAATGTCGCGCGCAGCCTGACCGATGACGACGAACGCGACCGCCTGCTGGAGATCGCGAACGAGACCGTGCCGGAGCGCGATGGCACGGGGATCATCTTGCGCACCGCTTGCGAAGGGATCGAAGCGGAGGCGCTGATCGACGATCTGACCGCGACTTGGGACCTGGCGCAGCAGGTCCTGTCGGATGACGGGCGGGACGCCGAACGCCTGCTCGATGGGCCGGACGCGCATGGACTGGCCTGGCGCGACTGGGACGGGGAGGCTTCCGACGATTGGGACGCGGTCGCCCACCAGATCGAGGCACTGCGCCGGTCGGACGTGAATGTCGGCCCCGCGACCTTCCATATCGAGCTGACCCGCGCACTTGTCGCCGTCGACGTCAACACGGCCGAGGGCGGGGCCGGCGGTTTGAAGGCGAACCTGTCGCTGGCGCGGGAAATCCCGCGCCAACTGCGTCTGCGCGGCCTCGGCGGGCAGATCGTGCTGGACCTCGCGCCCATGCCCAAGAAGGATCGCAAGACCTTCGAGAGCGCCCTGCGCGGCGCGTTCAGGTCCGATCCGGTCGAGACGTCGCTGATCGGGTGGACCCCGCTTGGGCATTTCGAGTTGACCCGCCGGCGCGAACGCCGCCCGTTGGAGGAACTTTTGTGACCTGCCCGATCTGCGAAAAACCGACCGTCGCGGTCTATCGCCCGTTCTGTTCGCGACGCTGCGCGGATGTCGATCTGGGCCGCTGGCTGAACGGCGCCTATGCGGTTCCGTCCACCGATCCCGACGACGCCGAGGAGGCGCTGGACGCCTTGGAGGACGCGCCCCCGGACGGCACGCGCCCGCATTGAGGCCACGCATGTTCCCGGGTGGTCCGCCGGCGCAGTGCCATCCGCAAGGGGGCGCGTGTTTCGCCTCAAAACGGTCTGGACACCGAAACGACCCTGTCCTAGACGGTGCGCACCCTGCGGTGGGATACCCCCGCAAGCCCGGTGCCTGGGTAGCTCAGGGGTAGAGCAGTGGATTGAAAATCCTCGTGTCGGTGGTTCGATTCCGCCCCCGGGCACCACTCCAAAAAATACTGCCGATAGCACAGGGCTTATGGGCCAATGTGTCCACCGCCTGGGCGGTGAGTGGACACTATTGCCCGATCCTCACGTCCCGCATCAAGTCCATGGCGCCGGCAGCAAGACGTGCGCGCTGGGCTGTATCTCTATATCTCGCTCGCGGGCACGAAAACTTGGCGAGTAGACTACCGCCACGAGTGCAAGCGGCAGACCGCGACATCGCAGAGATTGAGGCCCCAAACTCTTGAAGATCATTCGTATCGTAGCTCATCCGGTCCAGCCCAGGCTTGGCCTGGAAGCCGGCCGAGGCATCTGCAACCTCAGGCATCCGCAGGGGGTCGACGATTTGCGAAACATCCGCCCGGGATGTGATGTTCGTCGTAAGCAGGTTGGAGGCGGAACGTCCTGGTCTTGACTGCAATCACGACGTGTCTCCGACATATTCAGCAGCGTTGCGAGCCCTTTCCCTCATGAACCTTGCGCACAAGATCCGGGCTGAGCTGCCCGTTTGTTGGGCAACCCTTCGGGTTTGGGGGCCGAACGACGTCCGGGCGGCTTCACTCGACGCCTGGCCCTTCTGCGCAGGCGGGCCGGCAGGCAAGTTGATCCTTGGACATGCGCAATGGAGCCGGACCCCTGAACGCACTCGACCTTCCTACACCACCTCGATCGCGGGGACGCCTTCGGATCGCGACGACTTCGAACGGAGGGGCGAGCCGATTGGCCGAACTCGGTCAATCGGGCTGCCTCAAGGCGCTGATGCCGCGCAACCGGGTCGAAGCGGTGATCGTGAACACGTCGGGCGGCATCACGTCGGGCGATCGGTTGGAGATTTCGGCCGAGGCGGGCGCGGGGGCCGAGTTGAACGTCACCACGCAGGCCTGCGAACGGCTCTACCGCGCGCCGGGTGGACCCGCGCATCTGGACGTCGCGCTAGAGGCAAAACCGGACGCGCATCTGGCGTGGCTGCCGCAGGAAACGATCGCGTATGACGGCGCGCGCCTGCGTCGCCGGATCGAGGTCGACGTCGATCCATCGGCCACGTTGATCTTGTGCGAGTCTGTGATTCTCGGTCGCGCGGCCATGGGCGAACGCCTCCGCAGGTTGGATGTTGCCGAACAATGGCGCGTCCGTCGCGGCGGTGTGCTGATCCATGCGGAAGAACTGCGCCTCGGGCCGCCGGAGGCCCTTGCCGGCGCCGCGCTGCTGAACGGGGCCGGTGCCCTCGCGACTGTCATGGTCGTCGCGCCCGATGCCGCAGCTCGTCTGAGCGACATGCGCCGCGCGCTTGCGCCGGCCGGTTCGCTTGCAGGCGCGGCCGCATGGGACGGCAAGGTCCTTGCGCGTGTTCTGGCCCTCGATGGCCTGTCGCTGCGGCGCATCCTGATACCCCTTCTGCGCACGCTCGTCCCCGTTCCCCGCGTCTGGCTTCTTTGAAAGGTCCTCCATGCACCTGACCCCGCGAGAGAAAGATAAACTGCTGATCGCGATGGCCGCCACGGTCGCTCGGCGGCGGCTGGAGCGCGGCGTGCGGCTCAATCATCCCGAAGCGGTCGCCCTGATCACCGATTTCGTGGTCGAAGGCGCGCGGGACGGCCGGTCGGTGGCCGATCTGATGCAGGCTGGGGCACAGGTGGTCGGGGTGGATCAGGTGATGGGGGGGGTCGCCGAGATGATCCATGACGTTCAGGTCGAGGCGACGTTCCCGGACGGCACCAAGCTCGTGACGGTACACGCGCCGATCCGCGGCGCCGCAAGCCCGGCGCCCGGCGCCGTCGAAGCGTCCGAAGGCGAGATCATCCTGAACGAGGGCCGCGAGGCGACCACCCTGGAAGTGGCGAATACGGGCGACCGACCGGTGCAGGTCGGAAGCCATTACCATTTCGCCGAGGCGAACGCCGCGCTCGATTTCGATCGGGCGGCGGCGCATGGTCTGCGGCTTGATATCGCGCCGGGCACCGCGGTCCGCTTCGAGCCCGGCCAGCGACGCGAAGTCTCGCTGATCCCGTTCGGGGGCGCGCGACGGGCGGTGGGCTTCGATGGCGCCGTGATGGGGGATCTTTGAGATGGCGGTGATGAATCGTGCCGACTACGCCGCGATGTTCGGCCCCACCGTTGGCGACCGGGTGCGCCTTGCCGACACCGACCTCTGGATCACGCCGGAACGGGATCTGACTATTCACGGGGAGGAAGTGAAATTCGGCGGCGGCAAGGTGATCCGCGACGGCATGGGCCAGTCACAGGCAAGCCGCGCGGACGGTGCCGTGGATACCGTCATCACCAATGCGCTGGTGTTGGACGCGGGCGGCATCTTCAAGGCCGATGTCGGATTGAAGGACGGGCGCATCCACGCCATCGGCAAGGCCGGCAACCCGGATGTGCAGGACGGGGTCGATATCGTCATCGGACCGGGCACCGAAGCCATCGCGGGGGAAGGACGCATCCTGACATCCGGCGGCTTCGACAGCCACATCCACTTCATCTGTCCCCAGCAGGTCGAGGAGGCCCTGATGTCGGGCGTGACCACGATGCTGGGCGGCGGGACCGGGCCCGCGCATGGGACGCTGGCCACGACCTGCACGCCCGGGCCGTGGCATATAGGGCGGATGATCCAGGCGCTCGACGGCGTACCGATGAACATCGGCCTATCGGGCAAGGGCAATGCATCGCGACCCGAGGCGCTGCGCGAGATGGTGGAGGGCGGCGCCTGCGCGCTCAAGCTGCACGAGGACTGGGGCACGACGCCTGCGGCGATCGACTGTTGCCTGACCGTCGCCGACGAGATGGACGTGCAGGTGATGATCCACACCGACACGCTGAACGAATCCGGCTTCGTCGAACGTACCGTCGACGCGATCGGCGGCCGCACGATCCACGCCTTCCACACCGAAGGCGCAGGGGGCGGGCATGCGCCCGACATCATGCGCATCTGCGGTCTGCCGAACGTGCTGCCGTCCTCGACGAACCCGACCCGACCATTCACTGTCAACACGGTCGAGGAGCACCTGGACATGCTGATGGTCTGTCACCATCTGGACAAGTCGATCCCCGAGGACATCGCGTTCGCTGAAAGTCGAATTCGCCGGGAAACCATTGCCGCCGAAGATATCCTGCATGACATCGGGGCGTTTTCGATCATCGCGTCCGACAGCCAGGCCATGGGCCGCGTCGGTGAGGTGATCATCCGCACCTGGCAGACGGCGCACAAGATGAAGGTCCAGCGCGGCGGGCTCGGCGAGGGACCGGAGGACAATTTCCGCGCCCGACGCTACATCGCAAAGTACACGATCAACCCCGCAATCGCGCATGGACTGTCGTCCGAGATCGGCACCGTCGCTTCGGGAAAGCGCGCCGACCTCGTCCTGTGGTCGCCCGCCTTCTTCGGTGTGAAGCCCGACCTGGTGCTGCTGGGCGGCATGATCGCCGCCGCTCCGATGGGCGACCCCAACGCCTCGATCCCGACGCCGCAGCCGGTTCACATGCGGCCGATGTTCGGTGCGATGGGGCGCGCGGCCAGGCTGTCGGGAACGACTTTCGTATCTCAGGCGGCGCTTGATGGCGGATTGGCCGAACGGCTTGAAACGGAACGTCCGATGACGGCCGTGACGAACGTGCGCGGCGGCATATCGAAGGCGGATATGGTGCTGAACGACGCCGTCCCCGAAATGCACATCGACCCCGAAACCTACGAGGTGCGCGCCGACGGCGAACTGCTGACCTGCGCCCCGGCGGACAGCCTGCCCATGGCGCAGCGCTACTTCCTGTTCTGATGACGGCGCGGATCGAGAAGGGCGGTGAGGCCACCGATGCGATCGTCCTGCGCCACGACGAGCGACGCGTCCGGCGCAAGCGGCTGGTCTCGCAGGGTGGGATCGAGATCATGCTGAACGAGCCCCGCGCCGTCACCCTCGAGGCCGGTGACCGGCTGGTCACGGATGCCGGCACCGTCGAGGTGATCGCCGCCGACGAGGATCTGACGGAGGTCCGGGGGCATGATGCCGTCCACCTTCTGATCCTGGCCTGGCAAATCGGCAACCGGCACCTGCCGGCCCAGATTGCCGGGGATCGCATTATCGTTCTGCGCGATGGCGTCATCGGCGACATGCTCAAGGGGCTGGGTGCGACGCTGCGCAACGTCCGCGGGCCCTTCCAACCCGTAGGTGGCGCCTACGACGGCACGCATTCCCACGGTCGCGTTCACCATGATCCCCATGACTGATACGGTCGCTCTCGTCCGGTTGATGTCCTGGCTCACCCCCGCCATGCCGACGGGCGGCTTCGCATGGTCGGGGGGGCTGGAGGCCGCCGTTCGGGAAAAGTGCATCGAGAACAAAGACGCGCTTGGCGACTGGATGGAGGACGTGCTGCGCGCGGGCCCGATGCGCGTGGATGCCGCACTGCTGGCGCGCGCGATGGCTGGCGAGGAAGTCTCCGAGCTGGCGCTGGCGCTTGCCACTTCGCCCGGGCGCGCGGCGGAAACGGAAGAGCAGGGCGACGCCTTCCTTACCGCGGCCGCAGCATGGATGGATGGCAGTCCGACGCGTCCCTGCGCCTTGCCTGCCGCCGTCGGCTGGGCCGCGCGGGCCGCCGGACTGTCCGCCGAGCAGACGGTGGCGGCCTATCTGCACGCGCAGGTCGCCGCTGCCCTGCAAGCGGCACTACGGCTGATGCCGCTCGGCCAGACCGGATCGACACGCCTGATGGCGCGGCTGGAGCCGACCATCGTCGCAACCGCGCGCGACGTCATCGCCGACCCGAACCTGGGCACGGTCGCCTTCGGCGCCGAGATTGCCGCCCTGCGTCACGGCACGCTTCCCGCGAGGCTTTTCCGTTCATAGGAGAAATTCATGTCCCCACACGGCCCCCTCCGCGTCGGTATCGGCGGTCCCGTCGGCACGGGAAAGACCACACTCGTCGCAGCCGTGGTGCGTGCGATGCCCAACTGCTCCATCGGTGTGGTGACGAACGACATCTACACCCGCGAGGATGCCGACGCACTGGTTCGGATGCAGGTCCTGCCTTCGGATCGGATCGAAGGCGTCGAGACGGGTGGCTGCCCGCACACTGCGATCCGCGAGGACGCCAGCGTGAACCTGCGCGCCATCGATCGCCTGTGCGCCCGCCATCCAGACCTCGACCTGATCCTGATCGAGAGCGGCGGTGACAATCTTGCCGCGACATTCTCTCCCGATCTCGCCGATCTGACGATATACGTCCTGTCGGTCTGCGGAGGCGGCGACGTGCCGAGAAAGGGCGGCGCCGCGATCGAGAGGTCCGATCTGCTGGTCCTGAACAAGGCCGATCTGGCCCCGCACGTCCATGTCGATCTTGCCGATATGGAGCGTGATGCGAAGACCGCCAGGGCCGGACGTGCGACGATCGTCACCTCTCTCGGTAGGGCGGCCGCCGGTGCGGGGGCGAAGGACGATGCCGCGGAAATCGCCCGGTTCATTTTCGAGGAAGGCGGGTTGGCCGTAACCGACGGTCGCAAAAACCAGAAACCCTTCGACGAAGCAGCGGCCCCAAGCCACCGCTAGCCCCCGGGTTTTCGCATGCTCCCCGGAAGCGATCGGCGGAGCCGTGGCTCCGTCTGGTCGGAAACCGGGCCCTCAGAGGCGCGGTGACCCCGCGCTTCACGAACGGTCGCACCATTTCCGATATCGCGGTGCGATCGAGCAACTTTTCGGCTGACGATTTCCCAAGTTTGGCGTTTTCGTCCCCGCCGCGCGCCTTCAGCGGATACGGGCTTCCGTCTCGGGGTCGTGGAACATTTCGGCCGGCGTACCTTGCTGCTCGGTCCGGCCATGGTTCATGACGACGATCCGGTCCGGGAGCGTCATCGCCTCGATCTGGTCAGGCGTGACATCTATGATCGTGTCGCCGCGCCGCTGATGCAGGCGCTTGACCTCGGCAAGCTTCGCGTAGTCGGGCATCGCGGCGCCGTACCCCTGCGCGCCGACTGGGATGCAATCGCAAGGAACGCGCCATGCGGATCGGCCCGCTCCGATCCCCCTTGCCTCACCTATCCCCCGTTACGGCCCGGGCATGGAACGGTTCCGGCGAGCATGACCGACGGCAGGCGGATCGAGCGCCGCAAGTGCGCACGGCACCTGATCGAACCGGGCGACCGCATCCGATGGCTGGAATCGTCGAGTTGTCGGACGACGACCGCGCGCCGATCGCCGACGGGTTTTTGTGGATGGCCGGTCTTTCGATAGGTCCCGACCACCATACTGCCCGAGACGTGCGCCGGGAGCATTTCGGCCATCTCATACGGGGCATCCGTTTCATCGGCAGGCCAGGCGCAGGGACTGGACCGGGCGCCGCGCGGAAATGTGCGACCTCGACCATACCTCATGCCTCCTCGCCGAAAGGAACCCGAAAGTCCCGCTAACGATTTCGGTTATGATTTATCCCTGTTCGTTACTTTTGCGAACGGTATATTGGGCCGCAAGTCCGCCGATACCGGGGTATGTTTGGTGCCAGCAGAGCTTTCCGAGGGATCCGAGAGGCTGAACGTTCGCATCTGGCGCGGGAACGCGTCGGGCGGGGCGTTCCAGGCCTACGACGTGCCCGTCCGGCGGAGCCAGACCGTCCTCGACCTCGTCGCGTGGGTTCAACAGAATGCCGATCCGTCGCTGAGCTATCGCTATGCCTGCCGTGTCGGCATGTGCGGCAGCTGTGCGATGATGGTGAACGGCGTCCCGCGTTGGACCTGTCGCACCCATGTCTCGAAGGTGTCCGACGGGGGAACGATCTCCATCGGTCCGTTGCGGAACCTTCCGGTGATCAAGGATCTGGCCACCGACATGGACCCGTTCTTCGACAAATGGGTCGCGGCCGAGGCCGTCCACCACCCCAGCCGCAGCCGCCATGAGGGCATCGTGCCCATCGACCCGGCCTCCCCCGCCCGGGTCGAGGCGAATACGGGGATCGAATGCATCAACTGCTCCATCTGCTACGCCGCCTGCGATACGGTCGCAGGCAACCCCGACTTCCTGGGGCCGGCGGCGCTGAACCGAGCCTGGACATTGTTCAACGACGCGCGGGACGGGGACGAACAGGCGATCCTCGACGCGGTCTCGGGGGCGGGCGGTTGCCACAACTGTCACAGCCAGGGCAGTTGCGCCGTGCATTGTCCGAATGCGCTGAACCCGATGAAGGCGATCGCGGGGCTGAAACGCGAGACGACGCGGGCGTATCTGCGGGGGCGGCGGCGTGCTTGACCTGCGGCTCTACATGGCACAACGGATCACGGCGGCGCTGATGGCCCCCTTCGTGACCGTCCATCTGGGCGTCATGATCTACGCAATCCAGGGCGGTCTCAGCGCGGCCGAGATATTGGGCCGCACGCAGGGCTCGGTCCCGTGGTTCCTGTTCTACGGCGGGTTCGTGATGGCCGCCGCGATCCACGCGGCCATCGGATTGCGCGTCATCGCGTACGAGGTGCTGGGCCTGCGCTTGGGGGCAGTGCGCGTGCTGATGTGGTTTTCGGGATTGCTTCTTGCGGGCATGGGGATGTGGTCGGTAGTCGCCGTGACGTGGGGGCCGGCGTGAGGGGCGGATATCGCGGCCACCCGCTCTGGTGGGCCTATGCGCTTCACCGGGTGTCGGGGCTGGCGCTGGCGCTGTTCCTGCCCGTGCATTTCTGGGTGCTCGCACAGGCGCTTTCGGCACCGGCGCGACTGGATGGTCTGCTTGCGCTTACCGAACAGCCGCTGGTCAAGCTGGCTGAGTTCGGGCTGGTATTCGGGCTTGCCGTCCACATGCTGGGCGGGCTGCGCCTGCTCGCGCTCGAGTGGCTGCCCTGGACGCCACGACAAAAGACGCTCGCCGCGCTCGCCGCGGCCGTCTCGTTCCTGGTGTCGGGTCTGTTTCTTCTGAGGGCCGTCTAGCATGCGGATCGAGCGGCACGACACCGACATCCTGATCCTCGGCTCCGGCGGGGCGGGCATGTTCGCGGCGCTGCATGCCCAGCAGACCGCGCCGGCCGGCACGCGCATCACGATGGCGGTGAAGGGCCTGATCGGGAAATGCGGCTGCACCCGCATGGTCCAGGGTGGGTACAACGTGGCGCTGGGTCACGGTGACTCCGTCGAGCGGCATTTCATGGACACGATCGAAGGCGGCAAATGGCTGCCGGATCAGGACATGGCCTGGAAGCTGTGCGAGCAGGCAGTCGTCCGCATCCGCGAGCTGGAGAACGAAATCGGCTGCTTCTTCGACCGCAACGCCGATGGCAGCCTGCACCAGAAGGCCTTCGCCGGCCAGACCGCGGACCGGACGGTGCACAAGGGCGACCTGACCGGGATCGAGATCATCAACCGGCTGATGGAGCAGGTCCTGTCCCGCCCCATCGAAAAGTTGCAGGAGCATCGCGCCATCGGCCTGATCCCGACCGCCGACCGCGCGGCGCTGGCTGGCGTCCTGTTCGTCGATATGCGCAGCGGAGGGTTTCGCCTCGTGCGGGCGCGGGCGGTGATGATGGGCACCGGCGGCGGCCCGACGATGTACAAGTACCACACGCCCTCGGGCGACAAGACGATGGACGGGCTGGCCATGGCACTGCGCGCGGGTTTGCCCTTGCGAGACATGGAGATGGTCCAGTTCCACCCGACCGGCCTGTTGGCGGGCGATCACACCAAGATGACCGGGACCGTGCTGGAGGAGGGGCTGCGCGGCGCGGGCGGGCAGCTTCTGAACGGGGCCGATCACCGGTTCATGTTCGACACCGACCCGCGGGGCGAACGGGCCACGCGCGACGTGGTCAGCCGCGGCATCTATGCCGAGATGCGCCGGAACAACACGTCCGAGAACGGGGGTGTCTTCATCTCGATGGCGCATCTGGGGCCGGAGAACGTGCGCCGCAAATTCGCGGGTATGGTCCAGCGCTGCGCTGACAGCGGCTTCGACCTGGCTGCGGGGCGGGTCGAGGTTGTCCCGACGGCGCACTACTTCATGGGCGGTGTGGTGGTCGACCCCGACACGCGCACCGCGCTCGAGGGCCTGTATGTCGCGGGCGAGGATGCGGGCGGCGCGCATGGGTCGAACCGGCTGGGGGGCAACGGGGTGGCCAATTCCACCGTCTATGGCGGCGTGGCCGGGGACGTGATGGGCGCCGACGTGGCGCGCCTGTCCCTGCGCGACCCCGACCCGGAGGTGCTGGAGGCCGAGGTCGCGCGCGCACTACACCCCTTCGCGCAGCCGCCGGGCCATGTGCAGAGCCTGCGCCATACCCTTCAGGAGGCGATGTGGGAGGATGTGGGCGTGATGCGGACCGAAACGGGGATGCAGCGCGGCCTGACCCGCATCGCGGCCATCCGCGACGAATTGATGCAAACCGGCGTCGACGGCACCGATCGCGCGTTCAACCTGACATGGCATGACTGGCTAAACCTTGCCAGCCTGTGCGACGTTTCGGAGGTGATCGCCCATGCGGGGCTCGCGCGCGAGAACTCGCGCGGGGCCCATTTCCGCGAGGATCACCCCGAGGGCGGCGACTTGGGCGCCTCCTACTATACGGTGGCGCGCGGGGCGGAGGACGGGCTCGACGTCACGCGGGCGCCGGTCCGGTTCACCATCGTCCGACCGGGCGAGACGATCCTGCCGGACGATGCGCCGCCCAGCCTGGTCCCGGCAGCCGAATGAGGAGGACGCGATGATCGCCATCGACCTGATCCAGAAGACGGCCGAGTCCCTGATGGACAAGGCCGCCATCGAGATCCCCGACGACTATCTCGAAGGTCTGCAGGCTGCGGCACGGGATGAGGAGGGGGACCTTTCGTCCTTCGTCCTGAAGGCGATGCTGGAGAACTACACCGCCGCCAAGGAGGACCGTCGCGCGATGTGCGGCGACACGGGTTGTCCGCGCTGGTACATCAAGATGGCGAATGACGCGCGGGTCGAGGGCGGACCCGTCGCGTTGGAGGCGGCACTGCGCCGTGCCACGGCCAATGCCACGAACGGTGTGCCCCTGCGGCCCAATCGCGTGCACCCCCTTTGGCGGACGGATCACGACAACAACGTGGGCATCAACGCCCCCGAGATAGAATACGCGTTCGAGCCGGCCCCCGACGGTGAGGAGTGGATCGACCTGATCACCGTCCATAAGGGCGGCCTGTTCGGCACCGACTACCGGATGCTGTTCCCGTCCGACGGCATCCAGGGGATCAAGCGCTTCTACCTCGACAGCCTGGTGGCCTTCGGCAAACGGGGGCTGGCGTGCCAGCCGGCGATCATCGGGATCGGGCTGGGCGGGTCCAAGGACATCTCGATGGTGTTGGGCAAGCAAGCGGCCTGCCTGCGCGTCGTGGGCGACCGGAACACCGATCCGCGCATCGCCGAGTTGGAGCTGGAGCTGAAGGAGTTGGGCAATTCCATCGGCATGGGGGCCATGGGTTTCGTCGGAAAATCCATGGTGATCGATGCCCATATCGAGGTCGGATATTGCCACACCGGCGGTCTGCCGATGTCGGTTCACGCGTTCTGCCTGTCGTCGCGGCGCGCGGTGGCGCGCATCCATGCCGACGGGCGGGTCGAGCCGCGCACCGACCCCGACTGGTTCACCGACTATCGTCGACGCGAGACGGTGGACTGGGCCCCTCCCGCGATGGCAGCCGAATGACCGCCGCCGCAACCCGCCCGGTGCCGTCATGAGCGTCCGCGAGATCCGCCTGTCGACAACGCCCACGCCCGAGGCCGTGGCCGACCTGCGCCTGGGCGATATCGTCTACCTCGACGGGCTGATGTACACGGCGCGTGAGGGCGTCTACATGCGCGCGCTGGAGGAGAAGGCGAACATCCCGATGGAGTTGCCGAGCCAGAGCGCGGCGAACTTTCACTGCTCCCCCGCCGCGCGCATCAACCCCGATGGCAGTTTCGAGATGGGCGCGGTCACCGCCACCGCGTCCTTCCGGTTTGCCAAGTGGTTGCCGGAATGGCTGGAGAAATCGGGCGCGAAGCTGGTGATCGGCAAGGGCGGGATGAGCAGCAAGGACTATCGCGAGTATTTCGTGCCCAACGGTGCTGTCTACCTGTCGACCGTCGGCTATGGCACCGGCGCGCTGCTGGGCCGCGGGGTCGAGAATGTCGAAGCGGTGCACTGGAACGAGGAACTGGGTCTTGCCCAGGCGATGTGGGTGATCCGGTGCAACCGGATGGGTCCTTTCATCGTGGCCTCCGACCTGAGCGGGAACTGCCTCTTCGAGCGCGAGAACGAGCGCATCAGCGCCAACCTCGCGCAGGTCTATGAAGGCACGCGCCCCGCCACGCTCAAGCGGTTCGGCGAGACCGACGATCGCAGCGACGAGGTCATCGGCTGACGTCCAGGCGGAGCGTCCGAAATCGCGCGATCTCCTCCGGCAAGTCGCGCACCCCCAGCCCCGGCGCATCCGACAGGACCAGACGGCCGCGGCCGTCCACCCGCGTTCCGTCGAACGCGTCCCGCAGGGGGTTGGGGTTCACATCCACCTCCAGCAGGCCGTCGCCACCCATAGCCGCCAGCAGGTGCGCCGATGCCAGAAGGCCGATGCCCGCGCCCAGGAAATGCGGACAATAGCGCAGTCCTGCGTCCATGGCCCGCCGGCCGACCCGTGCGCACCCGGCGACGCCGCCCCATTTCGCGACGTCCGGTTGCAGCACCGCCAGGTCGCCCGACGCGATGGCCGTGGCGAACCCGTTGCTGCCGCTGATGTTCTCGCCGGCCGCCAGAGGGATCTTCGTCGATTTGCGAAGCGCGGTCCAATCCTCGGTCGCGGCATCGGCTGGCAGGGGTTCCTCTAGCCAGCCAAGCCCGAGGTCGGCCGTGGCGTCGCAGAAGCTGCACGCCTGCGCGACCGTCCAGGCCTGATTGGCATCGGCCATTAGCGGCATGCCGTCGCCGATTTCGGCCAGGACGGAACGCAAGGCCCTGACGTCGTCCTCGATGTCGAAGCCCACCTTGATCTTGAAGGCCCGAAATCCTTCCGTCTGGGCGCGAGCGACGGCCTCCGGCGCCGCGCAGGCGGCAATGCCGCTGGCATAAACCGGCACATCACCTGGGGCGTCCGCGTTCAGATAGTGGGCGAGGGGGAGGCCGGCGCGGCGCGCGAACAGATCGTGCAGCGCGGTGTCCAGCCCCGCGACGACCTGGGCGAAGGGGCCGGGCTCGCCGCATTGAATGGCCCGTATGCGCGTGGCGGCGGTCAGGTATCGGCCCAGTTCTGCTGGGCCGACGACCGAACGGCCCAGCACCAGGTCGGCCATGTCCTCGACCAGCAGTCGGGCGCGATGTTCGGCCCCGGCGGCGGGCCAGTTGGCGAAGATCTCGCCCCAACCGAAGGCGCCCTCCGCATCCTGCAGGCGCACCAGCACGGCCGGGCGGCTGGTCATCACGCCGAAGGACGTGACCACCGGCGTGTCGATGGGGACGCGGAAGCAGGCGACCTCGATCCGGTCGATGGTGACGCTCATGTCAGTTCACGCAGCAGCAGGACGGCGCCCGAGACGAACATCATCGCGATGATCAGGCGGCGAAACTGGTCGTCGCCCAGCCGCTTGAAGATCGCGATACCGACCTGCGCGGAGATCATCGTGACGGGCAGGGCCAGTGCGATCAGGCCCAACGTCGACCTGTCATAGGCCCCACCCAGGGCCAGCAGCATCATCGTCACCCCGAGGACCGCGACATTGAACGGTTGCAGCACCGCGCGTACCTCGGATTTGGGCCATGGCCGCATCGCGCACCACATCGTCGGAAGCGCGCCCGAGAGGGACGCGGCCCCGCCCAACACGCCACCCAGAAAGCCCACCGTCCCGTCGACGACCGGCGTCGGCCGTTCCAGCCGCGGCAGCGCCGACCGCGCCGAGAAGAACCCGCCATAGAGCAGCATGAAAACCGCGATCGTGATCTTGAGCGTCGGCGCCGACACGACCGACAGCGCGGCAAGACCGACCGGAATCCCCGGCAGCGCCGGCAGCAGGAACCGCGCAAGACGCCGCCGCTGGGTCGATATCGCGTGCCGGACCAGCCAGACCCCTTGCAGGCCGCTGGCGACGGACATCACCACCACGATCGACACCGCCTGAACGGGCGGCATGACCTGCAGCCAGAACCCCAGTGCGAAAAGCGCGGTGCCGAACCCTGCCAGGCCGTTGATCAAGCCGCCCGAGGCGGCGCCCAACAGCAGCATCCACAGAAGGTCAGGCGGCATTAGTCTGGCCGCAGGTCTCGGGTGAGAGTACCCCGATTTCGACCGCGCGGTGCAGGCGCAGGATCAGCTCGTCCAGCGCGCGGGTCTTGGTGCTGTCATGCCTGTGGATCAACCCCAACTGCCGGACCGGCGCCCCGGCTCCGAGTGACAGCCGCTTGAGCGGAAGCGGATGCATCGTCTGGACGCAGCGGCGCGGGGCGATGGCCACGCCCATGTTCGACAGCACCATCGAAGAGATCGCATCCAGCCCTTCCAGTTCCATCGCGTCGGCGACGGTGATACGGCGTTCCTGCAGCCACGCCTCGATCATGGAGCCTACGACCGCATCGCGGCTGAAGCGGATGAACGGGCTTGTCCGCAACAGCTGGATCGGGTCGTCGCTCTCGGTGTCGCGGGCGGCCAGCAGCACGAGTTCCTCCTCGGCCACCGGATGCCAGACCTGCCCCTGCGGGATATGCGACGGCCGCGACACCAGCGCGGCGTCGACCAGCCCACGCGCAACCCGCAGGATCAGCGCGTTCGTCAGCCCGGCATGCAGACGCACGTGCAGATTGGGATAGGCGGTCCGCAGCGGTGCCAGCGTCAGCGGTATCAACCCGGTCAGCGTCGTGGGGACGACACCCAGCATCAACTCGCCCGAGAGCCCGCCGTCACCCAGCACGGATGGCACCAGATCGTCGTAATCGGCCACGATCTGGCGTGCCCGCGCGACCATCGCGCGCCCGATCGGCGTCAGCACGGGGGTCCGACGCGACCGGTCGAAGATGCGGACGCCCCATTCGGCCTCCAGCGTCTTCATCTGCTGGCTGACGGCGGCGTGGGTGACGAACACGGCATCGGCGGCCGCGCTGAACGTCCCGTGATCGTCGATCGCGATCAACGTCTTGAGCATCCGAATGGACATGACGATCGCCTCCCCCGAGACCCCGATGCGGGGCCATGCGCGAAAGCTGCCCTATCGAAAGCTGTAAATTTTTGGTGCTTTTTGATAAATTTGTCTTAACGATATGTTTTGTCAAGGATCGGGGTGATGTCGTTTCGGCAGCCACGGGGGCGGTCCAAAAAATCGGGAGGGATTCATGACACTATTCGACACGGGGCTGGGGCGCGCGGTTCTTGGGGTTGCGGCACTGGGGATGACGACCGTCGCGGCCTTGGCGGAGTATCCCGAACGCTCGATCAACATGGTCATTCCCTATGGCGCGGGGGGTGCGACGGACATCTCGGCACGGGCGATCTCGGCCCCGCTGGGCGACGCCGTGGGCCAGCCGCTGGTGATGGCGAACATCACCGGCGCGGGCGGCGCGACCGGATCGGTCGCGGTCCAGAACGCCAAGCCGGACGGGTACACCATGCTGTTCGCGCGCGTCGGCTCGCACACGGTCAGTCCGGCCATGAAGGCGACGTTGCCCTACACGCTGGACGATTTCCGCTTCGTCACCGTCTATGAGATCAATCCCTTCGCCTGCGCGGTCGCCGCGGGGTCGGACATCACCTCGATGGAGGAGTTGGTGGCCAAGGCCAAGTCGGATGGGATCAGCTTCTCGTCCTCGGGGGTCGGGTCGGGGCTGCATCTGGGCGGCGCGATGGTTCTCGACGCGTTCGGGCTGGAGGATGCCGCGAACACGGCGACCCATATTCCGCAGCAGGGCGGGGGGGCCGCCGCGACGGCCGTCCTGAACGGGACGGCGGATTTCCTGTGCACCAACACCTCGGCCCTGGCGGGGTTCGTGGCCAACGGCCAGATGACGCCGCTGATGGTGACCACGGCCGAGCCGGTCGTGGGCTTCGACGCCCCCACCGCCGCCGAACTGGGCCACCCCGAACTGGAACAGCTCGTCGGCTGGACCGGCATCGCCGGGCCCGCAGGCCTGCCCGACGAGGTCGCCGCGAAGTGGGAGGATTGGATGGCCACGGCCGCCGCCGACCCCAAGTTCCGCGAGACGATGGAGGCCGCGGGTTCGATCATCGACGTGATGAGCCCGGAGGAAGCCAACACCTTCATCCGCGAGCAGTACGAGGTGTTCCGCGCCTTGGTCGACGATCTGGGCATGCGGATCGAAGGATAGGTCCGCTGGCCGTGGGGCGGAGCATGCTGAAGGCTCTGGATGCCTCGGCGGGTCCTCCCCCCCGATGACGGAGACGCCCGCGTGAACGACCGTCGCCTGCATTTGCAACTGGGGATCGGCGCCGTGATCGCGGCGGCGTTCCTTGGCCTCGTGGCCATCCCGTCCTGGGTGTCGACGCCCAGCAACGTGCGCAACATCGTCCTGTCGCCGCTGTTCTGGCCGACAACGCTGGCGGGGCTGACGGCCATCGTGGGCTTGGGCCTTGTGGGCACGGCGTTCGCGCTGCCCCGCGCGGCCCCCGATCCTTGGGATGTCGACGATCGCCGGGCCGCCTTCCTGCGGCTTGCGGGCGCGGCGCTGGTCATGCTCGCCACCTTCTGGGCGCTGCCGCGGCTCGGCATGGTCTGGACGGCGATGGGGACCTTCTCGGCGATGGCACTCTTGGTCCGAACGAGGCACCCGGCCTGGGCGCTCGGCTCGGCGGTGGTGGTGCCGCTCGTCCTCTACTTGTTCTTCTCCAAGGTCGCGGGCGTGGCGATTCCGCAGGGCGAGCTGGTGCGGCTGCCGTGACACGTCCCGACAGCCCGCCCCGCCCGGCATGAGCCTTCTGGACAGTCTGCTGGCCGGCCTCACGCTCGTCGCCAACGTCGAGAGTTTCCTCGCCTTGGCCATCGGCGTCGTCGTCGGTGTCATCGGCGGCGCGATCCCCGGCATGTCGGCGACGATGGCGGTCGCGCTGACGCTGCCCTTCACCTTCGCGATGCAGCCGATCACGGGCATCCTGCTGCTGCTGGGCGTCTACAAGGGCGGCATCTTCGGCGGCTCGATCCCCGCGATCCTCATCAAGACGCCGGGCACGCCGGCCTCGTCGGCCACAGTCCTCGACGGGTATCCGCTGGCCGAACAGGGGCGCGCGGGAAAGGCGCTCGGGATGGCGCTCTGGGCGTCGTGCACGGCAGACCTGGTGTCGAACCTGGCGCTGATCCTATTCGCGGGGTGGCTGGCCTCCTTCGCGCTGTCCTTCGGTCCGCCCGAGTTCTTCACCCTCATCCTCTTCTCGCTGACGATCATCGCAGGCGTGTCGGGCGACAGCCTGCTGCGCGGCGCGCTCTCGGCGCTTCTGGGACTGTTGCTGGCCACCGTGGGGCTGGATCTGGTCTACGGCACCAACCGTTTCACCTTCGGCGATCCGAACCTGATGGGCGGGCTGAACTTCATCGCCGTGCTGATCGGTCTCTTCGCCATCCCCGAGATCATCTCGATGGTCTGGAACCCCCGGGGGCACGAGGGGCAGACACGCGCCCTCGGCCGCGACTGGGTGACGTTCCGCGAATATCGGAACAGTTTCAAATCCATCCTGCGAGGCAGTTTCATCGGCGTGTTCCTGGGTTCGATCCCCGGCATCGGCGCCGCGCCGTCGGCCTTCCTGTCCTATTCCGAGGCGCGCCGGAAATCGCCCAACAAGGCCAATTTCGGCAAGGGCGAGCTGGAGGGCGTCGCCGCGGCCGAGGCAGGCAACAACGGCGTCGCGGGGGCCACCCTGATCCCGCTTCTGGCGCTGGGCGTGCCAGGCGACGTCATCACGGCGATCATCATGGGGGCCTTCATGATCCACGGGCTGCAACCGGGCCCGATGATGTTCATCCTCAACACCGACGTCATCTATGGCCTGTTCATCGGCCTGATCGTCAGTTCGGCGTTTCTGTTCCTGGTCGGGTCCGTCGCGATCCGGGGCTTCCGCTTCGTCGCCGACATCCCGCGGGGCGTTCTGTTTCCGGCGGTGATGGTGCTGTGCATCTACGGCGTGTTCGCGGTGAACAACAACCTGTTCGACGTGGGCGTCATGTTCGCCATGGGATGGGTCGGGTTCTTCATGCTGCGCTTCCGTATTCCGGCCGCACCGTTCCTGATCGCGTTCATCCTGGGCCCGCTGCTGGAGGACAATTTCCGTCAGGCGATGCTGATGAGCGGCTCCTCCCCGACCATCCTGTTCCGTGGTCCGATCACCTGGGTGTTCTGGACACTGACGGCGATCACGGTCTTCGCCATCGCGCGTGCCGGCGCAAAGGCGGCGCGCCGCCCCGCCGCATGAGCCTCGACCGGGTGCAGACCGTCGTCGTCGGCAGCGGTGTCACCGGCCTGGCGATCGCGCGGGCGCTGGCGCGTGACGGTCACGAGGTCCTGATCCTGGAGGCCGAGGAGTCGGGGTTCCACCACACCAGCGCCCGCAATTCGCAGGTTATCCACGCGGGGTTCGCCTATCCCGTCGGGTCGCTGAAGGCGCGACTTTGCCGAGACGGGCGTGCGCGTCTTTACGATTTCTGCCGGACGCGCGGGGTCGATCATGCGGCTTGCGGCAAGCTCGTCGTGGCGACCGAAGCCAACCAGATGCCGGCGTTGGCCGCGCTTGTCGATCGGGGTGCGGCGAACGGGGTGGAGGGCATGCGCCCTCTGAGCGGCGAGGAGGCCGCGCGCCTGGAACCGCGGCTGCGCTGCCATGGCGCGGTCTTGGTTCCATCGTCGGGGGTCGTCGATGCCGTCGGCCTCATGCATGCCATCCTGGGCGAGGCACAGGCGGACGGGGCGGTTCTTGCGCGCAATGCCCGGTTGGTCGGGGTCCATCGGGACGCAGAGGGCTACGTCCTTGAGGTCGGCGATGCCGCCGGCACGCGCATTGCGGCCCGGAACCTCGTGAATGCCGCGGGGCTGGGCGCCTGGGATGTCGCTCGCGCGTTGGCCGATCCGGCGTTCGCGATTCCACACCAGTCCTTCGTGAAAGCCTGCTATTTCTCGCTCGGCGGCGCGCCGTCACCATTTGCACGATTGATCTATCCGGCACCCGGCACGCCCGCCCCCGCGGTCCACGCCCTGCGGGACTTCACGGGGCAGGCGAGGATCGGACCCGGCTCGCGGATCGTACCGCCACCGGACATCGATTATCGCCACGACATGGACGCCGCCCCGGTCGCCGCCGCCCTGCGCCGGTTCTGGCCGGACCTGCCCGACGGGGCGCTGTACCCCGACACCTGCGGCATCCGGCCCCGGATCACGCCGCCCGGAGAAAAGCTGGCGGACTTCATGATCCGTGGCCCGGCCGATCACGGGCGGCGCGGACTGGTCCACCTTTTCGGGATGGAGTCCCCCGGCCTGACCTCGTCGCTGGCCATCGGGCGCCATGTGGCGGACCTGCTGGCGCAGGGCGGGACCCGCACATCCGGCCTGGCCTAGACGGTGCCGCCCAGCGATCCCTCCAGCGCGGCCAGTTCCTGGCCCCCGGCCATCATGTCCTGCAATTCCTCGGGCGAAATCTCGCCCTTGTTCGCCGTGCCGTAGGTCTTGCCGCGGTTCAGAACGGTGAAGCGGTCGCCGATTGCCATCGCATGCCGGACGTTGTGGGTGATGAACACGACCGCGATGCCCTGCTTGCGGACCTTGTCGACCGTGGCCAGCACGTTGGCCGTCTGGCGCACGCCCAAGGCCGAGGTCGGCTCGTCCAGGATCAGGACCTTCGCCCCGAAATAGACCGCGCGCGAGATGGCGACCGTCTGCCGCTCGCCGCCCGACAGCGTACCCACGGCCTGGTCGGGGCCGCGCAGGTTGATGCCCATCTTGCGCATCTCGGTCATGGTCACGTCGTTGGCATGGTCGTGGTCGAACAGGGGCAGGCCCGCGATCCGGCGTATGGGCTCGTTGCCCATGAAGAAGTTCCGGCTGACGGACATCAGCGGGATCATCGCCAGGTCCTGATAAACGGTCGCGATCCCGGCGGCGATGCTGTCGCGGGGGTCGTCGAATTGCATCGGCCGCCCCTCGAACAGGATCTCGCCCGAGGTGGGCTGATGCACGCCCGACATCGTCTTGATGAAGGTCGACTTGCCCGCGCCGTTGTCCCCCAGAAGGCAATGGCATTCGCCCGGGTAGAAGTCGATCGTGACGCCGGCCAGCGCAATGACCGAGCCGAAATGCTTCTGGATGTCCTTCATGCGGATGATCGGATCCATCAGCGTTCTCCGGTGATGAGGCGGCGGATATATGTGTTCAGGATCACGGCCAGCAGCAGGATCACCCCAAGGAACACCCGGAAGAGCGAGGATTCGACGTTGGCGAAGAACAGCCCCTGCTGCACCACGCCGAAAATCAGCGCGCCCAGCGCTGCCCCGATGACCGAGCCGTAGCCCCCCGTCAGCAGCGCGCCGCCGATGACGACGGCGATGATCGCCTCGAACTCCTTCAGCAGACCGCGGTCGGCGCCCGCCGACCCGAACTCCATCACCTGGCAGACGGCGAAGACCGTGGCGCAGAAGGCGGTGAACATGAACATGCGGATCTTGACGGCGTTGACCGGAACGCCGGCATAGCGCGCCGCCTGCGCGTCGCCGCCGGCCGCGAAGATCCAGTTGCCGAACCGCGTCCGCGTCAGCAGGATATGTCCGAAGATCACCAGCACGATCGCCCAGACGATCAGCATCGGGATGCCGTCCACGACGGGCTGTCCGGCGCGGTTGCCGCGGCTGAACGTGCCGATGACGCCGGCGTCGCCCAGCCACTGGAACAGGCTTCCGCCGATCTTGCCGCCGAAAATCGGGGCCAGCCAGTCGCCCTCGGCCGCCTCGCGGATGCCGCCGATGATCGTCTTCCGCTCGATGGTCTGCGGAATGAAGATGGTGAAGCCGCGCAGGATGAACAGCGTCGCCAGCGTCACGATGAAACTGGGCAGGCCGGTCCGCACGACGATGTAGCCGTTGAGCGCGCCGAACGCGATGCAGATGGCGAAGGTCACGAGGATGGCCAGCCACATCGGCCATCCGAGCGTGACGCCGAAGATCGCCACCATCATGCCGGCGAAACCGATCATGGATCCGACCGACAGGTCGAATTCGCCCGCGATCATCAGAAGGCATGCGCCCACGGCGATGATCATGAACTGCGCCGAGACGGTGGACCAGTTCATCACACCCTGCGCGTTGAACATGCCGCTGTCATGCGCCAGCAGGGCGAAGAAGGTGAAGACGGCGACGGCCCCGATGATGCCGCCCAGCTCGGGTCGGATCAGGGCACGCCGCAGGGGCGAGATTTCCTTTACGCGCTCGTCGAGCGCGACTTGCGGCGTGTCGGCCATCGCATGTCCTCCGGGAAGGGGGCGGCCCCGTGGGGGGCCGCCCGAAGTCGGCTCAGCGGAACTCGCCCGCGAACTCCTCGACCTTCTCCAGACCGTCGGCGGTCACGAAGCCGGGGCCGGAGTTGATGTTGTTGCCGGGCAGGACGCCGTAGCGGTCGTAATTGGCCAGGACGACGACCGGCAGATAGGCCTGCAGGAAGGGCTGCTGGTCGATGCCCCAGTTGATCGTGCCGTCCTTGATGGCGTTCACGATCTCGGTGCCCAGGTCGAACGTGCCGAAATAGATCTCGCCATCCAGCCCCATCTCCTTGACGGCCTGGATGGTCGGGTCGGCCGAGGTCGGACCGAGCGTCAGGATGGCGTCGGTCTCGGGGTTGGCGGTCAGGTAGGCGGTCACCCGGTTCTTGATCTCGGCCGGGTCCTGACCCGAATCGATCATGCTGTCGCCGAGTTCGACGCCCAGCCCGTCGGCGAAGCCGCGGCACCGTTCGGCGACGACCGTGTTGGAGATGACGTGGTTGACGCAGACGAAGCTTTCGACACCGTCGGCGGCGGCGCGCTGACCTGCGGCGAGGCCGGCATCGTATTCGGGCTGGCCCACGAACATGAGGGCGCCCAGTTCGCGCACCTGCTCGGGCGTGCCGGAGTTCATGATGATGACATCGATGCCCTGGTCGACGGCCGCGCGGATCGGACCGGAAAGCACGTCATAGTCGGCCAGCGTGGTAATGATGCCGTCGGGGTCCGAGGCGGCGGCCTGTTCGATGATCCGCGCCATGTCGGCCAGATCGCCGGTGGGCGGATTGCGGTACTCGACGGTCACGTCGAGCTGCTCGCCTGCAAGCGCGATGCCGTTCTTGATGGTGTTCCACCAGCTGTCGCTATCGGGCGCATGGCTGACCAGGATGTAGTTCAGGTCGTCGCCATGGCCATCCGCGGCCGCTATCACGGGCGCGGCGGCGACCGCGGCCGTCAGCGCCATCGTCTTGATGATCGATTTCATGTGAGTCCTCCCAAGGATACCGGTTCTTCGGCATGAGTGCGCACTTTCGCCGCCTCCCACGGGCATCCAACCACGGAATCATCATTTTTGCAACCGGTTGCAATTTGCTGTGGATGCGGGTTTGATCGGCGGGATGGACCGGACCCCGCCCACATGGGAGAGGGGGGCGACGGAACCGAGGGGCGACATGCCGGCAACTCTCAAGGACGTGGCGATCAGGGCGGGGGTCTCGCCATCCGCGGTCTCGCGGACGTTCACCGACGGTGCGTCTGTCTCCGGCAAGATGCGCCGGAAGGTCGAAAAGGCGGCGGCCGAACTCGGATACCAGCCGAACTTCCTCGCCCGGAGCCTGACGACGCGGCGCACCAAGCTGATCGGGTTGATCTCGAACAACTTCCACAATCCGATCTTCCTGGAGGTGTTCGACCTATTCACCCGTGGCCTGCAGGATCGCGGGCTGCGACCCCTGCTGGTCAACCTCAGCGACGAGACGGATCCCGACCATTCCGTCCAGATGCTTCATCGGTATTCCGTCGACGGGGTGGTGGTCGCCTCCTCGACCCTGCCGCCCGCCTTCGCCAAGGCGTTCCGCGACAAGGGCATCCCGGTGGTCAGCACCTTCGGTCGTTATTCAAGCAGCCCCGACGTCCACGTCGTCAGCATCGACAACGTCGCCGCCGGTCGGATGGCTGCGCGCGCTTTGATCGAACGGGGCTATCGCAAGGTCGCGTTCCTGGGCGGGCCGCAGGCGGCGACGTCGACGCAGGACCGCCTGCACGGCTTCCTGCAGGCGTTGTCGGCGGCGCCGGAGGTCGCCGTCGACCACTCCTTCGCCGATGCCTATTCGTTTCAGGCCGGGCGGCGCGAGATGCAACGCCTTGCCTCCGGCGAACTGGCCGAGGCCTATTTTTGCGGCGACGACGTCCTGTCCATCGGTGCGCTCAGTGCGATCCGGGACACCGGTCGGCGTGTGCCGGACGATGTCGGCCTCATCGGGTTCAACGACATGGAAATGTCGGGCTGGGAGAACATCGCACTGACCACGATCCGCCAGCCGATCCGGCAGATCGTGACTTCCTCGGTCGAGCTGATGTGTGCGATGCTGGAGGACCCGGACCGGTACCCCGAGGCCCGGCTTTTCCCGTGCCAGGTGGTCGAGCGCGCGACGCTGCGCCCGCGGCCCTAACGGAACATCGGCGGGCGGGCATCGCGCCACGCGCCGTCGTTGCGCCCCGACTCGGCCACGGCGGCAACGGCGGCCATCGACCGCAGCCCATCTTCGGCGCGCGGATACAGGTCGGCCGCGGGGTCGATCGCGCGCCCTTCCTTCGTCGCGGTGATCGCTTCGGCCAGATCCTTGTAGATGTTGGCGAAGGCCAGCGGCATCCCCTCGGCATGTCCGACAGTTACGCGCGACGTCCGGTCCGCCTCGGGCGACAGATCCGCCTCGCCCCGCTCGATCACCTGCAGGCGACCGCCGAGCGGCATGTGATAGAGTTGGTTTGGCTGCTCCTGGCTCCAGCGCAGGCCGCCCGTTTCGCCGAACACCTCGATCGCCAGCCCGTGCTGCCGCCCGAGCGCGATCGAGGACGTCCAGAGGCGGCCCACCGTACCGCCATCCATGCGGAAGTCGACCATGGCGTCATCCTCGAGGGTGCGCGACGGAATGCAGGACACGATGTCGGCGCTGAGCTTGGTGACCTCTTGACCGGTGACGAAGCTGGCCATGTGCAGCGCGTGGATGCCGCAATCGGCGAACTGCGCCGACACGCCGGCCTGCGCCGGATCGTAGCGCCAGCGCACCCGCGGATTGTCGGCATCGCCGGCATCCGCGTGATGTCCGTGGGCGAAATCGGCTTTGACCAGACGCACCCGCCCAAGGTCGCCGCGCGCCACCATCGCCCGCATGTGACGCACCAGAGAATAGCCGCTGTAGCCGTAGTTCACCGCGCAGATGCGTCCCGTCCGGCGTGCCGTCTCGACGATGATCTCGCCCTCCTCGACGGACATCGTCATCGGCTTTTCGCACAGGACGTGGAAGCCGGCCTCGAGGAAGGCGCGGGTGATCTCGAAATGCGTGGCGTTCGGCGTGGCGACCGTGACAAGGTCCACCCGGTCGTCGCGCGCCGCCTCGGCCGCGAGCATCTCCTGCCAACTGCCATAGGCCCGGTCGCCGAGGCCCAGCGAACGGCCATATGCGATGCCAGCGTCGGCCCGGTGATCCAGCGCACCGGCCGCGAAGGTGAACAGCCCGTCGAGCCCGGCACCCAGGCGGTGGGCCGGCCCGATCTGGCTGCCTTCGCCGCCCCCGATCATGCCCCAGCGCAGCCGGTTCACGCCGTGGCCCCGTCGAAACCGATCGACGCCAGATAGGCGCGGTTCGCGCGCGCGTCTTCCAACGGCGTGCCCGGAAGGGACGGATCGCAGTCCTGCTCGACCGTGCACCAGCCGCTGAACCCCGCATCCAGCAAATGCTGCCGAACAGCCGGGAAATCTACATCGCCCTGACCCAGGTTGCAGAAGATGCCTTGGCCGCAGGCCTTATAGAACCCCGTCCGGTTGGCGACGACATCCGCTTTAACTTCGGGGTCTATATCCTTGAAATGCATGTAGGAGATCCGCTCGATATGGCGGTCCATGAAGGCGACGGGATCATAGCCGGCATAGGAATGGTGCCCGGTGTCCAGACATATCTTCAGGATGGTGTCGTCGACCTCGTCCAACAGGCGCTCCAGCTCGGGTTCGAAATCTAGGAAGCCCGCCGCATGGGCATGGATGGCGACCGTCAATCCGTATTCCTCGTGCCCCATGCGGGCAATGGTTGCGATGCGGTCGCGAAACGCTCGCCACTCAGCGGCCTCCATCTGCTCGGCCTCGGCCGCGCGTCCGGCGGTGGCCGCGCGGCGCGGCGACATGCTGTCGATCAGAACCAGATGCGGCGCGCCATGCGCTGCCAGGGCCGCGCAGGTCCGCCGACTTGCATCGAGGACGTCCTGCCATTGATCGGGGTCGTGAAAGGGGCGGAACACCACGCCGCCGATCAACTCCAGCCCGCGTTCGGCCAGCGCCGGGGCGAGAATGGCGGGATCCTCGGGCATGTACCCGATGGGGCCAAGCTCGATCCCGTCGAAACCGGCGGCCACACATTGATCCAAGACCGATTGCCAGCTCGGGTAGGCGGGATCGCTGGGGAATTCGATCCCCCAGGAACAGGGGGCGTTGCCGATTCTGATGGTCATTGGGCGGCCTCTGGAATGTGGTTGGGCTGGGGCACGTCGACCCATGCCCGGCGCGCAGCCGAATTCTGGGCGGCGGCGACGACCTCGTGCACGGCCAGACCGTCCTCGAACGTCGGCCAGACCGGCTTGCCGGTCGCGATGGCCTGCAGGAAGTCGCGCGCCTCGATGATGATCTGGTCCTGGTAGCCGGTGCCGTGACCCGGCCCTTGACAGAACGCGGCGTAGTCGGGATGTGCCGGACCTGTCAGGATCTTGCGGAAGCCGCGGATCGGTTCGGGGTCCGACGCCAGGTAGAGGTGGAGGGCGTTCTGATCCTCCTGGTCGAACCGGATCGCGCCCTTGGTGCCCGTCACCTCATAGGCATAGCCCATCTTGCGGCCGTGCCCCACGCGGCTGAAATACATCTGTCCCATTGCCCCGTTCGCGAAGCGGCACATCACCTGGGCGTGGTCGTCATTGTCGACCGCGCCGCCGGGACGCCGGGGATGAACCGTCTCGACCTCGGCGATCAGGGTGGCGATCGGCCCGATCAGGCCGAGCGCGCCGTTGATCATGTGCGGGGCCAGATCGCCCATGGTGCCGTTGGCAGGGCCGCGCGTGCGCCAATTGGCGGGCGTGTCCGGATCGGCCAGGAAGTCCTCGACATGTTCGCCCCGGAACCAGGTGACCTCGCCGATCGTGCCGTCCGCGATCAGCTTGCGGGCGAACTGGCTGGCCGGCGTGCGGATGTAGTTGAAGCCGATCATCGCGACCTTGCCCCGTGCGGCGTGTGCCATCGCGCGGCTGTCCTCGACCGTCGCGCCCAGGGGCTTTTCGCAGAACACGGGTTTGCCGCGCGCGAGGGCGGCTTCGGCGATGGCGCGGTGCGTCTCCTGCGGCGAGGCGATGATGACGGCCTCGACCGCATCATCGGCCACTAGCTTCCGCCAGTCGTCCGATGCCCGCGCGAAGCCGTAGGCCGCACGATAGGTTTCGGCCGATGCGGCGGAACGCGCGCAGATCATTTCCAGCCGCGGTCGCAGGGCCGTATCGAAGGCGGCGGCAACGGCCGACATCGCCACGGCGTGGGCCTTGCCCATGTACCCGCCGCCGACGATCCCGATGCCGATATCCGTCATGTCGTATCCCGTGCCTGGAATTAGGTTTGCAACCGGTTGCAAAATTCGTATCCTCGGATTCGAGACCACGCAAGATGCAAATCGGCAAGGTCGACCGCGACGGGGATGGGTTCAGAAGATGGCGAACGAGATAGTGAAACTGACCACGACGCAGGCGATCGTCCGGTTTCTCGCCGCCCAGTATATCGAGATCGACGGCGAGGAGGTCCGCATCTGCGGCGGCGGTTTCGGGATCTTCGGCCATGGCAACGTCACCTGTCTGGGCGAGGCGCTCTGGGATGCGCGGGACGTCTTGCCGCTCTACCGCGGGCAGAACGAGCAGGGGATGGGGTTCGCCGCCGCGGGCTATGCCAAGCAGTGGTTGCGTCGGCGGTTCATGTTCTGCACGGCGAGCGCGGGGCCTGGGACGGCGAACCTGCTGACCAGCGCGGCGCTGGCCCATGCCAACCGGCTGCCGCTTCTTATGCTCTGCGGTGATACCTATGTCACGCGGCTGCCCGACCCCGTTCTCCAGCAGCTGGAACATTTCGGCGACCCGACGTTGGGGGTGAACGACGCATTCCGCGCCGTGACGCGGTTCTGGGACCGGATCACCCATCCGGCACAGGTCCTCCAGTCGCTTCCGGCCGCACTGGCCACCATGCTGGATCCGGCGGATTGCGGCCCCGCCTTCATCGGCCTGCCGCAGGACGTGCAGGGCTGGACCTATGACTATCCGGCCCGATTCTTCGACAAGCGTGTGCACCGGATCCGCCGTCAGGCCGCGGATGCAGGCGAACTGGCCCAGGCGCGCGACCTGCTGCGCGGGGCGGCGCGCCCGATGATCATCGCGGGCGGCGGCGTGCAGTATTCGGGCGCCACGGAGGAGCTGACCCGCTTCGCCGAGGCGCATGACATCCCCGTGGTCGAGACCATCGCCGGACGCGCAAACCTGTTGCAGCACCATCCCCTCAATATCGGGCCGGTCGGGGTCACGGGTTCCGACAGCGCCAACGCCATCGCCGAACGCGCCGATGTCATCCTGGCCGTGGGCACCCGGTTGCAGGACTTCACGACCGGGTCCTGGACAGCCTTCGCGCCCGATGCGCGCATCATAGGCGTGAACGTCGCGCGCCACGACGCGGCCAAGCACCTGTCGCTTCCGGTGGTGGGGGATGCCAGGCTGGCGCTGGCGGCGCTGGGCGATCTGGACGGCTATCGCGCGCCGTCAGACTGGGTGGATTTCGCCCGCGATGCCCGCGCCGAATGGATCGTCTATACCGATGCCGTCACGCGACCGGGCAATGGGCCGAACTCCTATGCCCAGGCGATCCGCGTGGTGAACGACCTGTGCCATCCGCGCGACCGCATCGTGGCCGCGGCCGGCGGGCTGCCGGCCGAGATCACGGCCCATTGGCAGACGAAGGCCATCGGCACCGTGGACGTGGAATTCGGTTTCTCCTGCATGGGATACGAGATCGCGGGCGGCTGGGGCGCGCGCATCGCGCAGGCCGAACGCGAGCCCGAGCGAGAGACCATCGTCCTGACGGGCGACGGGTCCTACCTGCTGATGAACTCCGACATCTATTCTTCGGTCCTGACCGGCAAGAAGCTGATCGTCTGCGTTCTCGACAATGGCGGCTTCGCGGTCATCAACAAGCTGCAGAACAACACCGGGCTGGAGAGTTTCAACAACCTGATTGCCGATTGTCCCACCGTGCCCGACCCCTTCACCGTCGATTTCGCCGCCCATGCCGCCGCCATGGGCGCACGT
Source organism: Jannaschia sp. S6380 (assembly GCF_023015695.1). NCBI lineage: Bacteria > Pseudomonadati > Pseudomonadota > Alphaproteobacteria > Rhodobacterales > Roseobacteraceae > Jannaschia > Jannaschia sp. S6380. The sequence continues at coordinate 1,406,157 of NZ_JALKAS010000001.1, read as the reverse complement.
GCCGAAACGGTCGGGACGATGGCCGAGTTCGCCGAGACATTCAAACGGGCGCAGACCGCCGACCGGACCTGCGTCATCGTGATGAAGGTCGATGCCTACGAGGGCTGGACGACCCAGGGCCATGCCTGGTGGGAGGTCGGGACGCCGCATGCCACCGAGCATCCCAAGGTCGCCGCCGCTCATGGCGAAGTCGAGACCGGGCGTGCGCGCCAGAGGAAGGGCATCTGATGCGGAGTTTTACCGACCGGACCGCCGACCCCGATACGATCGCCGAGGAGTTGTTGAGTGGGGCGGGAGCGGTGCGGATCACCGGGCTGATCGACGACGACCAGATCGCCGAGGCCCGGTCGATCGTGATGGCTGAGTCCGACCGCGACCCCGGAAAGGTCACGCATTTCCAGGGCGAGGCCGAGGAGACGGGCCGGATCGAACTGCAGCGGCGCGTTTGGAACCTGCTGGCGAAGGGCGAGGTCTTTTCGCGGATGGCGGCCCATCCCGTCCTGATGCGCGTCCTGCGCCGCTTTCTGGGAAGCGAGTTCATCATGGGGTCGATCGCGGCCAATCGCATCCTGCCCGGCGGGCCGGGGCAGGAGCCGCATATCGACTATCCCTACTGGGATTTCCACGAACCCGGCACGCATCCGATGCGGCTGAACGGCTCGTTTCCCATGAACGCGCAGGTCTCGGTCATCCTGGACCCGTTCACCGAGGAGAGCGGCGCGACGGCCTATGTTCCCGGCAGCCAGCGGCATCTGCGATATCCGGGCCCCGAGGACGAATTCCACGAGAAATGCGCGCGAATGACCGGTGCGCCGGGTGATGTGGTGCTTTTCTACGGCGCGACTTGGCATTGCGCGATGCCGAACCGGTCGGCACGTGACCGCAGCGCGATCCTGATTCAGTACCTGCCGAAATGGGTCAAGCCGATGGAGGATCTGCCCGCCGGGCTGCCGGCCTCGTTCGTCGACGCGGCAGACGACGACATCCGCCAGCTGATCGGTCTGAACTTTCCCTACCCCGAGGTTCTGGACCAGGCGGCGGGCGGCAACACCGTGGGGCGGGGATGAGTGCGCTTCTCGATGGCATCCGCCGCAACCGCTTCGTCATCGTCGGCCGCGTGGGGATGGACCTGTATCCCGCCCCGGGCGTCGCGACCGAAGATGCCGAGGGTTTCACGGCCGACATGGGTGGCTCCTCGGCCAATACGGCCGCGGGGATCGTCAAGTTGGGCGGGCGGGCAAGCCTCGTGACGCGGGTGTCGGACGACTCCGTCGGGCGGTTTTGCCTGAACCGCCTGCGCCAGTACGGCGTGGCCACCGATCATGTCACGCCCGTGGGCGGCGAGGCGCGCAATTCGCTGGCTCTCTACGAAAGCCGGGTCGAGGGGCACCAGTCGGTCATCTATCGCAATGGTGCCGCCGATTTCGAGATGACCGCGGAAGATGTCGAGGCGGTGGACTACACCCGGTTCGGCGCACTGGTGACGGCGGGCACGGTCTTCGCGGCCGAGCCGTCGCGCAGCGCCGCCTTCCGCGCCTTCGACCTAGCGCGCGCGGCCGGGCTGCCGATTATCTTCGACATCGACTACCGCCCCTACAGCTGGCCAGGCCCGGAGGTCGCGCAGCAAGTCCTGTCGCACGCCGGCGCGCAATCGGACATGATCGTCGGCAATGACGAGGAGTTCGGCTTCATGGCCGGCGGTTTGGACCAGGGCTACGCCAAGGCGCGCGAACTGGCCGCCGCCGACCGGATCGTCATCTACAAGATGGGCGAACGGGGCGCCGTAACCCTGTCCGACGGCGCCGAGTTTCGAACCGGGATCTATGCCGTCGACGCGCTCAAGCCGACGGGGGCGGGCGACAGCTTCATGGCCGGATTGCTGTCGTCGATCGCCGGCGGATCCGACCTTCGCACGGCGGTGCTGCGCGCGTCGGCCTGCGCGGCGATCGTGGTCGGTCGTCCGGGCTGCGCGCCCGCGATGCCCACGCCCGCCGAACTGGACCGCTTCCTGGCAGACCATCCAGGCCCCACAGATCCCGCAGGAGAACCCGATGCACATCGCGCCCCATGACAACCGCAACCGGCCCATCGTCGATGCCGACGATCCGACGGTGCCGCTGAACTACTTCAATATCGTCAAGCTGAAGGCGGGCGAGACGTTCGAATACCGCGTCCCCGGCTATGAGACGTGCATCGTTCCGGCCACGGGCACGGTCGACGTGTCGATCGAAGGCGCCGATTTCGGCGGGTTGGGCCAGCGCGGCACCGACGTCTGGGATGGAGAGCCCGAGGGAGTATACGTCCCCGTGGGTGCGACGGCCACGATCACCTGCATCCGCGATACCGAAACCTTCATCGCCGGCGCGCGCCATGACGAGGTGCTCGACCCCTTCGACGTCCGCACCGCGGAGCTGGACCTGGTGCAATACGGCAGCGACGACACCAAGACGCACCGCAAGATCAAGCACATCCTGGGTCAGAAGCAGCACGGCAAGGTGGGCCGCCTGCTCGTGTCGGAACTGTTCACCGTGGGGCAGGGCGGATGGTCCGGCTTTCCCGCGCACAAGCACGACACCGACCGGGCGGACGCGGATGGGACGATCATCGAGACGCGGCATGACGAGACCTATAATTTCCGCTTCCGGCCCGATCACGGGTCCGGCGTCCAGATCCTGCAACGCGAGGAGGGGCGCCCGGGCGATGCCTATCAGCTGATGGACGGATCGACGATCTGCATCGACAAGGGATACCATCCCTGCGCCGTGATGCCGGGATACGAGATGTACTATTTCACCATTCTCGGCGGGTTGTCGCAGCGCAGCCTGGTGCAATATTTCCAGCCGACCCATGCCGCCCAGATCGAGACGATCCCCGGCATCAAGGACATGGTGGCCAAGTTCAAATGACGCTGGCCACGCTGGCCGAGGTTCTGCGCCCCGCGATGGCGGGCGGATACGCCGTGGGTGGCCTGGTCACGCTTGGGTGGGAGGACATGCGCGCCTATGTCGCCGCCGCCGAGGCCGAGGGCCTGCCGGTGATCCTGCAGGCCGGGCCCAGTTGCCGCGCCCATACGCCGCTGCCGGTGCTGGGTCGGATGTTCCGGCACCTGGCCGACGCGGCGTCGATCCCGGTCGTGGCGCATCTGGATCACGGCTACGACGCCGCGGACTGCCGCGCCGCGCTGGACGCGGGGTTCACCTCGGTGATGTTCGACGGCTCGCGCCTGCCGCTTGACGAGAACATCGCGGCGACGGCGGCGGTCGCCCGGATGGCGCATGATGCCGGCGCGTCCTGCGAGGGGGAGATCGGTTTCGTCGGCTATGCGGCGGGCGAGGGTTCGTCGGGGACCGACCCCGATGCCGCTGCCCGCTTCGCCGAAGGGACGGGGGTGGACGCAATGGCGATCTCCGTCGGAAACGTCCATCTGCAGCAGCGGCAGGAGGGCGGCCTGGACGAGGACCGACTGCGTGCGATCGAGGCGGTCACGGACATTCCGCTGGTCATCCACGGCGGATCCGGCGTGCCGGCGGCGCAGCGGGCACGGCTGGCTCGGACCTCGCGCATCTGCAAGTTCAACATCGGGACCGAGCTTCGGATGGCGTTCGGGACCGCCCTGCGCCGCGCTCTCGCCGCCGATCCCGAGGAGTTCGACCGCGTCGCGCTGCTGCGGCGCACCCATGATCCGATGGTCGCGGCCGCCCGCGATGTCCTTCGAACCCTCGGCAGACCGGACGCGGAGTGATGCCATGACGACCCTTGCAATCCTCGGCTGCGGCCGCATCGGCCAGGTTCACGCCGGATCCCTTCTGGGCCTGCCCGGCACGCGGATCGGCGCCGTGTCCGACGCCGTGCCGGCGGCTGCCGAGGCGCTGTCCGCGCGAACGGGCGCGCCCGTTCGGACCGCCGACCAGGTGATGTCCGACCCGGAGATCGCCGCGGTGATCGTGGCGACGCCCACGGACACGCATTTCGACCTGATCCATGCCGCCGCCGAGGCCGGCAAGGCGGTGTTCTGCGAAAAGCCGGTGGACATGTCCGCCAACCGCATTCGCACCTGCATCGACGCGGTGGAGAAATCCGGCATCGCCTTCATGACCGGGTTCAACCGGCGCTTCGACACGAGCTTCGCCCATCTGCGCGGCCAGTTGCGCGCGGGCGCGATCGGAGCGGTCGAAATCGTCACGATCAGTTCGCGCGATCCGGCGCCGCCTCCGCTCGACTACATCGCCGCGTCGGGCGGCATCTTCCGTGACATGATGATCCACGATTTCGACATGGCGCGCTTCCTGCTGGAGGAGGAGCCTGTGCAAGTCTTCGCCACCGGCGCCGCCCTTGTCGATCCGGCGATCGGGCAAGCGGGCGATGTCGACACGGCGGCGGCTATCCTCACCACGGCCAGCGGCCGGATCTGCCAGATCTCCAACTCGCGTCGCGCCGCCTATGGCTATGACCAGCGGGTCGAGGTTCACGGCGCGGATGGCATGCTGCGGGTCGGGAACATCCGGGACCATTCGGTCGAAGCGGCGACCGGTTCCGGCTTCACCCGCGCGCCCGCGCAGCATTTCTTTCTGGAACGTTACCGCGATGCGTATCTCGCGGAGATGGCGCATTTCGTCGATGCCCTGCGCGAGGGCTGCCCGCCGCAGCCCACGATCCACGACGGGCTTCGCGCCCAGCTTCTGGCCGATGCCGCCGCCCTGTCGCTGGAAAGCGGGACGCCCGTCCGCCTCTGACGCGGGTCAGAGGGCGACGATCGCCGCCGCGCCCGCAGGCAGGGTGCAACGCGTCCCACCCTCCAACGCGACGTTCGCCTGGGTTCTGAGCAGAATGCGCGGGTCCCCGGCCCCGGGGGGCAATTCCACCGCGCCCGACGCGTCCGACGGGTTCAGCACGATGGCCAGCCGTGACCCTGCCGCGGATCGCACGATCAGCAGCAGGTCGCCCTGCGCCGCGATCGTGTCGTAGTCGCCGACGTGCAGCGCCGCCTGGGATCGTCGCAAGGCGAGCAACGCCCGATAGAGCGACAGCATCGATCCGTCCTCGCCCCGCTGGCCATCCACCGTGTTCCCCTTCGCCACATCGCCCATTGGCAACCAGGGTTCGACGTCCTGGGGGCAGAACCCGGAATTCGGCCTGTCGCTCCACCGCATCGGCGTCCGGCACGGATCGCGTCCTTCGCCCTTGCCGGGCATGTTCCGCTCCCAAGGGTCACGGATGCGGTCGGGCGGTATCTCCACGTCCTCCATCCCGATCTCCTCGCCGTAGTAGATGGTCGGCGTCCCGCGCAGGCCCGCCAGCAGCAGCACCGCCGCCATCGCGGCGCGGGCCGGTCCGATGCGGGTGGCGATCCGGCTTTGGTCGTGATTGCCGAGAACCCAGTTCGGCCAGCCATCCTTCGGTAGCAGGCGCTCGTATTCCGTCACGAGTTCGCACAAGGCGGGCGCGCTCCATTCGGCCGAGATCAGGGCGAAATTGAACGGCAGCTGCACGCCCGATCCATCCTCGCCATAATATCGCATCAGCCGCGCGTGCGGCAGATAGATCTCTCCGATCAGCAGGCGGTGGCCCATCTCGTCGGCCAGGGCGCGCATCGGTTCGATCACCAGGGGCATCACTTCGGGCTGGTCGGTGCTGTGGGTCGGGATGACCGCGCCGAAGGGCGGGTCCCGTTCATCGTCGTGATCGGGGTTGACCGGATCGTCGCGGAACTGTTCGTCCTTGATGCAGTGATAGACGACGTCCAGGCGGAACCCATCGACGCCCTTCTCGAACCAGAAGCGCATTGCCGCCAGCATCGCCGCGCGGACATCCGGGTTGCGCCAGTTCAGGTCCGGTTGCTCGGGCAGGAAGGTGTGCAGGTAATACTGCTCCGTCGTCGCGTCCCAGGTCCAGGCGGACCCGCCGGAGGAGCTTTGCCAGTTGTTGGGCACCTCGCCCTCGGGGCCGGGGTCGCGCCAGATGTACCAGTCGCGCTTGGGATTGTCGCGCGATGCCCGCGCCTCGCGGAACCACGGATGGGCGTCCGACGAATGGTTGGGGACGAAATCCAGGATCAGCTTCAGACCCCGTTCATGCGCTGCGGCCAGCAGCGTGTCGAAGTCGTCCATCGTGCCGAACAGCGGGTCGATCCCCGTGTAGTCGGCGACGTCGTATCCGAAATCGGCCATGGGCGAGGGGTAGATCGGACTGACCCAGACCGCGTCGATGCCGAGTTCGACGAGATGATCGAGCCTTCGCGCGATCCCCTGCAGATCGCCCACGCCGTCGCCGTCATCGTCCTGATAGGAGCGGGGATAGATCTGATAGATTACCGTATCCCGCCACCAATCGGCCTCGCGTGTATCGTCCGCCATCGTCGCCTCCGTCGTCGTGTCCGGTCCTGGGGTCAATGGTGGTTCGCGGCGGCGGCAAGGGAACCCCCCGCCTTGCGCAGCCCTTGTATTCCCAACCGCCACGCACAGGAAAACGCCAATGGTCCGGATCGGCTATCACAACAGTCATGAACAGTTCGCGCCCGCGCGGCTTCTATCCTGTGCCAGGATCGCGCAGGAGGCCGGGTTCACCTGTGCCTCCGCATCGGACCATTTCCATCCCTGGTCGACGGTGGAGCAGGGCCAGTCCGGCTTCGTCTGGTCGTGGCTCGGTGCCGCGATGGAGGCGACGCAACTCGACTTCCGCAGCGTGTCCTGCCCCGGCTGGCGATATCATCCGGCGATCCTGGCGCAGGCCGGTGCCACGCTCTCGACGATGTATCCCGAACGGCTCTGGATGACGCTGGGATCGGGGCAGCTGCTGAACGAGGGGATCGCGGGTGTGAACTGGCCCGCCAAGGACGAGCGCAATGCCCATCTGAAGGAATGCGTCGACGTGATCCGCGCGCTCTGGTCCGGCGAGACGGTGACGCATCGCGGCCGGATCGTGGTGGAGGAGGCGAAGCTCTACACCCGCCCCGAGACGCCGCCCCTGATCATCGGCGCCGCCGTGTCCGAGGCGACGGCGCGGTGGTGCGGATCCTGGGCCGACGCGCTGATCACAGTGGGCAGCGCCGACCGGGAGCCCGTCCGCCGCGTGATCGAGGCGTTCCGCGAAGGCGGCGGCGAGGGCAAGCCCGTCTGCATCCAGGCCAAGATCGCCTGGGATGAGACGCACGATGCCGCACGCGACGGGGCGTTCCGGGAATGGCGCACCAACATCCTGTGCGGTGACGTTCCGTGGGAGATCCGCACGCCGCAGCAGTTCGAGGACGCGACCGAGCATGTCCGCCCCGACGACGTGGCCGGCGCCGTCCTGATTTCCGACAGCCTGGAGGAGCATGCCGAACGCCTGAACGATTTCGTCGAGATGGGCGCGGCCGAGATCTACGTCCACAACGTTGCATCCAACCAGGAAGCGTTTCTGGAAGCGTTCGGCGCGGATGTCCTGCCGCATTTCGGGCAGGGGTCGCGCTAGCGCCGCTCACCCCCGATGCGGAACCAGCGATAGCCGTAGGGTTCCAGCGCGATCGGTGCGTCGGCGTCCACCGTGTCGCCCATTTCGGCGCTGGACAGAAGCGGGGTCAGGCGGTCGGCGTCGCCGAGATCCAGTCTGACCTCGGCACCCTCGCCGCCCAGATCATGCAATGTGAGGACCGCGTTGCCGCGCCACCGGCTGCGGAGGACCAGGACCCGATCGGGCGCGCCGGGCAGATCCCACTCGCCCCATCCCAATTCCGGGCAGGCGCGCCGCACTCGCACCATCTGCGCAACGCGATCCATCAGCGATCCCGCGCGCTCTCGCTGACGGGCGACATTCGTGCGGTGATATCCAAGCGGGCCGTCCTCGACCACGGGGCGCACCAAATCGTCGGTCGTCCGGCTGAAGCCCGCGTTCCGCTCGTCGGCCCATTGCATCGGTGTGCGCACGGGGTTGCGCTCGTCCAGGTCCAGGCGTTCGCCCATGCCGATCTCGTCGCCGTACCACATGACGGGCGTGCCCGGCAGCGCGAACAGGATGGAATGCGCCAGCGCCAGCCGGGCCGGGTCGCCGTCCAGCATCGGCGCCAGCCGCCGCCGCACGCCGCGCCCGTAGACGCGCATCGACTTTTCGGGCGCGAGGGCTTCGAAACACTCCTCGCGCTCCGCCTCGGTCAGCTTGTCCAGGCTCAACTCATCATGGTTGCGCAGGAAGTTGGCGAACTGTCCGTGCACAGGCATGGGCGAGGGGCGCGACTTCAGGGCGTCGTGGATCGGCGCGGCCGACCCGCGGACCATTCCGAGCCATAGCTTCTGGTTCAGCGGAAAATCGAAGACGAGGTGCATCCGCTCGTCCGCCTCGAACTCGCGACCGCCGAAATACTCGGCGACGGTGTCGCGCTCGACATTGGCCTCGGCCAGCATGATCGCGCCGGCCCTGCGCCAGGCGAGGAAATCGCGCATCTCCGACAGCAGCAGGGGATCGCGGTCCGGCTCCTCCTTCAGGCCCTTGTACTCGATCAGGAAGGGCACCGCGTCGATGCGGAACCCCTCCACGCCCAGTTCCAGCCAGAAACCCATGATCCGCAGGATCTCCTCGCGCACGGCGGGGTTGGCGATGTTCAGATCGGCCTGATGCGCGTAGAAGCGATGCATGTACCATGCCTCCGCCGCGTCGTCATAGGTCCAGACCGCCTCCTGCACGCCGGGGAAGATGATCCCCTCGGTGATGTCCTCGGGTTTCTCCTTCGACCAGACGTACCAGTCGCGATAGGGGCTGTCCTCGGAGGCGCGGGCCGACTGGAACCACGGGTGGTCGACGGAAGTGTGGTTGCAGACCAGATCCACCATCAGCTTCATGCCGCGGGCACGGGCGGCGCGCGCGAACTCGACGAAGGCGCCGAGATTGCCCAGCCGTCCGTCCACGCCATAGAAGTCCGAGATGTCGTATCCGTTGTCGCGATTGGGCGTGGGATAGAACGGGTTCAGCCAGATCGCGGTGACGCCGAGGTTTTCCAGATGGTCAAGCCGGTCGGTCAGGCCCGCGAAATCGCCGGTTCCGTCGCCGTTCGCGTCCATGAACGTCTCGACGTCCAGGCAATAGATGACGGCATTCTTGTACCAAAGATCGAGCATCGGTCCTCACCTTGTCCGGGCTGCGTCTGGCCGTCATCTAGAACGCGCGCGTTCCAGGTCGACGGATCAGGAATGTTCTTCGGCCGCCGTGGCCGCCAGGGCGCGGTTGAATACGCGCAGCGCGTCGACATGCAGCAGCACGCCCAGCACGTCCGGCGGCTGTGCGCCGTCGTTCAGTCGGACCACGGCCAGGAAATCCGATCCGGATTTCTCGAATAGGGGCATGGCCGTTTCCAGCGTATCGCCAGGGGCCACGAACAGCGCCTCGTTGAGCGCGCGGCGGATCCGATCCTCGGAGGGCGCGCGCGGGTGATCGGGCGATTTCATAACCCCCGAGACCTTGAACATCGCCAGCAGGTATCGCTGCGGCCCGGCGGCCAGGTGGATGCCTCGCCGCTCCAACTGGGTCAGGAAGAAGGACCGGTCCACCAGCCGACCCGACAGGGCCGAACTGATCGAGACCGCCACCATCACGGCCAGCCCCGTCTGCCAGTCGCCGGTCAGTTCGAACACGATCAACGTGGTCGAGATCGGCGCGCCCAGGACGGCCCCCGCCACCGCACCCATCCCGGCAAGTGCATAGAGCGTCTCGGACCCGGACATGTCGGGGAATATCGCGGTGGCGATGGCGCCGAAGGCCAGCCCCGTCAGGGCGCCGACCATCAGCGCGGGGCTGAAGATGCCGCCGCCCATCCGCCCGCCCATGGTGATGCTGACGGCCACGACCTTCAGCACGGCGAAGACCACCGCCTCATACAGCAGCAGGTCGCCCGACAGCGCCGCCGAGGTGGTCTCGTAGCCGACGCCGATGATGTGGGGGAAGAATATCGCGATCCCCCCCAGCATCAGCCCGGCCAGCGCCGGACGCAGGATCGCGGGCAGCGACAGCCGGTCCTGCACGCGCGTGGCGACGTCCTCGGCCAGGAAGACCGAGCGCATAAGCACGACGGCGACCAGCGCCGAGACCAGCCCCAGCAGCAGAAACGCCGGCAGTTCCACGTAGAATGCCAGCGTCCCCTCTTGCGGCAGGACGAACTCGGTCCGGTCGCCGAAATGGATGCGGCTGATGACCGACCCGGACACGGCCGCGATGGTGATCGGCGCGAAGGCATGGACGGCGAAGTGGCGCAGCACCACCTCCATCGCGAAGAGGGCGCCGGCCAGCGGCGCGTTGAAGCTGGCCGCGACGCCCGCGGCGACGGCGCAGCCCAGCAGGTCGCGGCCCGTGACCCCGTCGGCGTTCATCCGGTTGCTGACCCAGCCCGCGATCATGCCGACCATGTGGACGACGGGTCCTTCCCGCCCCGACGAACCGCCCGAGGACAGCGTGATCAGCGAGGCCGCGATCGACGCGAGGCCCGCACGCCGCTCCACCCGGCCCTCCTTCATGGCCGATGCCTGGATCACCTCGGCAGGCCCCCGCACGCGCCCGTCGGGCGTGAACCGCGTCAGGATCCAGCCGACGATCAACCCGCCCAGCGCCGGCAGGATCAGCACCCAGAACCAGGGCATCGTCGCCGCGAAGGAGTGCAGCTTGCGCGGATCGTCCGTGCCGTAGAGGAACGTCTGCAGCACCTCGATCCCTGTCATGAAGGCCACGGCGGCGTAGCCCGACGCGATCCCCACGGCCAGTGCGATGAACCAGAACTGGATCTTCGACGGCCCCTGCTCGCGGATCAGGGCCCAGCTGCGCCGGATCATGGCCAGTATCGGGTTCGGGCGGGGGGCCGGCGCGTCGGTCACTCCTTGTCCTTCCCGCGCCCCTCGCGCACCCTTGGCGCCGACGAGGAAGAGGTGGACCATGATCCCGGCTGACGCGCTGTCCGAATTGGTCTCGATGCTAGGCGAACGCCTGACCACGGGAAAGAGCGATCTGGCCCTGCACGGCCGATCCGAGACCTGGCACCCCGAAATGCCGCCCGACGCGGTGGCCTATCCCGACGACACCGGCGAGGTGGCCGCCATCGTGGCTGTGTGCGCGCGTCATGGCATCCCGGTCATCGGCTGGGGCACCGGCACCGCGCTGGAGGGGCACGCCTCGGCGCCGCGCGGGGGGCTGACGGTCGACTTCCGGCGCATGGACCGGGTGCTCGAGGTGGCGGCCGAAGACATGCTCGTCCGCGTCCAGCCGGGCTGCACGCGCGAGGCACTGAACACCGAGTTGCGCGCCACCGGTCTGATGTTCCCGGTCGACCCCGGCGCGAACGCGTCGCTGGGCGGCATGGCCTCGACCCGGGCGAGCGGGACAACCGCCGTGCGCTACGGCACGATGCACGACCACGTCCGCGCGCTGGAGGTGGTCCTGGCCGACGGCCGGGTCATCCGCACCGGGACGCGGGCGGCCAAGTCCTCCGCCGGCTATGATCTGACCGCTCTCTTCGTCGGTGCCGAGGGCACCCTGGGCCTGATTACCGAACTGACGCTAAAGCTGCACGGCGTGCCCGAAGCGATCTCGGCCGCCGTTTGCGGCTTCGATACGACCGAAGGCGCGATCGACGCGGTCATTCTCGCCATGCAGATGGGGCTGGCGCCGGCCCGGATGGAATATGTCGACCTGGCCACCGTCCGCATCCTGAACGCGGCCGACGATGCCGGACTGCCCGAGATGCCGCATCTGCTGCTGGAGTTTCATGGCACCGAGGAGGGGGTCGCCGCCGATGCCGCCCGCTTCGGCGAGATCGCCGCCGACCTGGGCGGCCACGACTATCGCTGGGCGACCCGCGCCGAGGATCGGACCCGCCTGTGGTCGATGCGGCACCGCGCCTATCACACCATCCTGGCCACCCGGCCGGGCGCGACCGCCATAGTCACCGACGTCTGCGTTCCCATTTCCGCGTTGGGTCAGGCGATCGGCCGCGCCACCGCTGAGATCGACGCCTCCCCCCTCGATGGGCCGATCCTGGGCCATGTCGGCGACGGCAACTATCATGCCATTCTGATGGTCGACCGCGCCGATCCGGCGGAGGTCGCCGAGGCCAAGCGCCTGTCGGACGCGATGGTGACCCATGCGCTGGAACTGGGCGGGACCGCGACCGGCGAGCACGGCGTGGGGCTGGGCAAGCTGCACCTGATGGAGGCGGAGCATGGTCGCGCCTGGGACGTCATGGGCGCCGTCAAGCGAGCGCTGGACCCGGACGGGCTGATGAACCCGGGCAAGCTGGTAAGACAAAACTGACATGCCGATGCCGTGGACATATCGTCATGCCTCAAAGGAGTGGGCTGCGTTCCTGTCCGATGCAAGGGACGTGATGCGCCTCGGGTCCGACAACATGGCCTATACCGCCGTGCAGGCCGTGTTTCTGGTTTTCCGCCGACGCGTGACACCGCGGCAGGGCATTGCCCTCGCCGGCGTGCTGCCAAGCGTTCCGCGTGCGATCTTCGTTCACGGCTGGGATATCGAAGCGCCGCCCGTCCCCTTCGCCGACCGCGCGTCCCTGACGGCGGAGGCGCAGGCGCTGCGCCCGAACCACAATCTGACGCCCGCGAACTGCATAGAGGCGACGGCGCGCGCGGTCCGGCGAAGCGTCGATCAGCGCGACCTCGACCGTGTCCTGGCGACGATGCCGGAGCCCGCCCGCGCCTTCTGGCATGTCGCGACGGACGACCCGTCCGAGCTATCGCAGCGGATCATCTGATGCGCATGGCGGCGGCCGGTCTCAGATCTGTTCGATCGTGACCTTGGAGCCGTAGAAGGCCAGATGCCCCTCGACCGCCCTGGCCTCGTCGTTCGCGACCGACTCGTAGCTCCACGCCACGTCCTCGATCCGCGCGGATTGCCCGACATAGGCGTAGTAGTTCGCCGTGCCCTTGTGCGGGCAGGTCGTCGTCGTGTCCGTCCGCTCCAGCAGGGCCATGGCAACGTCGTCCCGCGGAAAGTAGATCACCGGCGCCATGTGGCCTTCGGCCAGCGACATGGCATTGCGGCTTTCCACCAGGATCCCGTCCTCGGTCCGGACGGTCCAGTTGCCCGAAGCCGGGGTCACGTCGATCTTGGCCATGCGCTACTCCTCCGATGGTCGCGCGAACCCTAGCGGCGGAACACCCCGCGCGAAAGGGTCAGAGCGGGGCGCACATCCGGGTCAGCCAAGCCATGTCGCCCTCATCCAGCCGGTCCGACAGACGTTCGACGACCCCGGCGTGATAGGCATCGATCCATGCCAGCTCATCCGGCGAAAGCAGTTCCCGCAGGATCAGTCGCCGGTCGATCGGCACCCAGGTGAGCGTCCGGAAGGACAGCATCCGGCGGTCGTCACCGCCATCCGGCCGCTCGGCCGCGCGCACGACGACCAGGTTCTCGATCCGGATGCCGTATTCGCCGGCGCGGTAGTAGCCAGGCTCGTTCGACAGGATCATCCCCGGCGCCAGCGGCACCTGGCTGGCCCGGCTGATCCGTGCGGGGCCCTCATGTACGCCCAGATAGACGCCGACGCCGTGGCCCGTCCCGTGATCGTAATCGCGATGTTCGGCCCAGAGCGGCGCGCGGGCCAACGCATCCAGATGCGCGCCGGCCACGCCGATCGGGAAGCGCGCGCGGCTGACGGCGATCATGCCCTGCAGGACACGCGTGAAGGCGTGGGCGATGTCGCGGGGCGGCTGGCCGAGCGGCACGGTGCGCGTCACGTCGGTGGTGCCGTCGAGATACTGCCCGCCGGAATCGACCAGCAGGACACTGTCGCGATCGAGCGTCCTGTTGCTCTCTTCGTTCACGCGGTAATGCACGATCGCGCCGTTCGGGCCCGACCCCGCGATGGTCTCGAAGCTGATGTCGCGCAGCGCGTTCGTGTCGCGGCGGAACCCTTCGAGCGCGCGGACGACGTCGATTTCGGTCGCATCACCCGGGCGGCCTTCATCCAGCCAGCGCAGGAACCGCACCATCGCGGCCCCGTCGCGCAGATGCGCCTCGACGGTGGCGGCAATCTCGGCATCGGTCTTGCGGGCCTTCGGCAGCGCCAGCGGATCGGATATCGCCACGGGGTCCTCCAGCGCCTCGAACATTGCGACGGGGCAGGTGGTGGGGTCGTACCCGGCGCGCGCCGGCAGGTCCGCCAGCAGGTCCATCAGCGACCCGGCAGGCACGACCCGGACCCCGTCGCCCAGGTGATCGGCGACCGGTGCGGCCTTGGCGGGGTCGCAGATCAGGTCGACCGTCCCGCCGGCATGGATCGCGGCGAAGGCCTGCGCGATTGGTGTCCGCGCGATGTCGGCACCGCGGATGTTCAGCAGCCAGGCGATCGCGTCGGGCTGGTTGGTCACGAAGCTCGACGCGCCCGCCTCGGCGATCGCGGCGCCGATCTCGGTGCGCTTGTCCTGCGCCGTGCGCCCGGCGAGTTCGACCGGGTAGGCGGACATCGGCGCGGACGGCGGCGCAGGACGGTCGGTCCACACGGTATCGACACCATTGGTCGCCGCCACGGCCTCGATCCGGGGCAGGGCGCGGATCTTCTCCAACTCCGCGACGCTGTGCAGCATCGGGTCGAACCCCAGTCGCCCGCCATCCGGCATTGCCTGGGGCAGCCAATCGGCCAGCCTGGTCGTGGGCCAGTCGACCACCTCGAACGTCGCGGGGTCGGTCTGCGCGGCGACCTGGACCGTATAGCGCCCGTCGGTGAACACGGCCGCCCGGTCCGCCAGGATCACGGCGAAGCCCGCCGACCCGGTGAAGCCCGAAATCCACGCCAGACGTTCGTCGCAGGGGGCGACGTATTCCCCCTGATGGGCATCCGCGCGGGGCACGAGGAACGCGTCCAGCCCCGCTTTCTTCATCCAGGCGCGAAGGGCTGCCACGCGCGGCGGCGCGGCGTCGGGGCGGGCGGTGACGTCGAAGGTTTGGAACATGCCCCGCTGTCTAGCGTCAGATGTCGAACTCCACCACCACCGGACAGTGATCGGACGCCTTGGGGCGATCCCAGCCCACGCGGGGATAGCGCGGGTCATCCAGGTTCGGAACGCGGTGGGGCATGCCCTCGCGCAGGATGACCGGGTCGCCGCGCACCTTGTCGGCCATGACCGGCCCCGCGATGATGTAGTCCAGCTGCGTCTTGTGCCGCGCGCTGGCGTAGTAGTGCGTCCACCGTTCGGTGGCGGGCAGAACGTCCAGCAGATTGATCCCGAACCCGTTCAGCAAGGGGTCGACGCCCGAAGGCGCATCGTCATCGAGCGGGCGAACGGTCTCGGCCGATCCGGCCGCCTTCGAGATGCGGATGACCTGGCGATAGTCGTTCAGATCGCCGCACACGGCCCAGAGAGCGGTCTGCGGATCGGGGAATTTCTCTTCCACGATCGTGCGCACGGCGATCGCTTCCAACTGCCGGCGTCCCATCGACCGCTCGCGCCCGCCGCCCATCGACTTGAAGTGACAGTTGAACAGGCTGACACGTGTGTCGCCGACCAGAACCTCCAGTTCCTGACAGTCGCGTCGAAAGATCCGGCCGCCGCCCCGGCCCTCGGCGGCGGCCAGGGGATAGCGGTCCAGCAGGGCGGCGCCGATGTCGCTGCGCCGCAGGTCGCCCACCGTCAGGGCGGCATGGCTGCGGGCATAGGCGGGGCGAATGTCGCGGGTGATCGCGGCCACGTCGATGCCGCGCGGGTCGTTGCCTTCCTGCAGGATCAGGTTCGGATAGGGATCGACGCCGATCTTGCGCACATAGGCCTGCATGAACCGCGTCAGGGCGTCGATGCTGTCGACCTCCTGCAGGCAGTACACGTCCGCGTCCGCCTGCGCGATCGCCAGCGCGGTGTGCTGTCGGTGGTCATCGTCCTGCGCGATGGCGGCGGTCTGGAGGGTTCGCTTGAATTCGGGGAACTTGGACAGGTCGCCATCTCCGAAATCGCCGAGAAACTGGACCACCGGCGGCAGATAGCGCGCCGCCCGCGTGTCGCCGAACCCGGCGAAGTCGAAGCGGGTGAACAGGTTTTCGATGTTGAACGTGCAGACGCGCAGACGCATGGGCGAAATCCTCGGATGGCCTTGGCCGACCCTAGCACGAGGGGGGAACCTCCGGGGCTGCCGGTTTGCCTGCCTTGACGGCCGGCGGTCAGGAGGCGCGGCGGATACCCATCACTCGGGCGCGGGCGCGGGGGTCGGCGTCGAACAGGGCGGCCAGCTGTTCGGTCATCGCGCCGGCCAGCTGCTCGACATCCGTAATCGTGACCGCGCGGTCGTAGTAGCGCGTCACGTCATGACCGATCCCGATGGCGAGGAGTTCGACGGCACGGCGTTTCTCGACCATGGCGATCACGTCGCGCAGGTGCTTCTCGAGGTAGTTCGCGGGGTTCACCGACAGGGTGCTGTCATCGACCGGCGCGCCGTCCGAGATGACCATCAGGATCTTGCGCGCCTCGGGCCGCGCGGTCGCGCGCCTGTGCGCCCACTCCAGCGCCTCGCCGTCGATGTTCTCCTTCAGCAGCCCTTCCTTCATCATCAGCCCGAGATTCGGGCGCACCCGCCGCCAGGGCGCATCGGCGGACTTGTAGATGATGTGGCGCAGGTCGTTCAGGCGACCGGGTGCGGCGGGGCGCTCGGCCTTCAGCCAATCCTCGCGCGCGAGACCGCCTTTCCACGCGCGCGTGGTGAAGCCCAGGATCTCGACCTTCACGCCGCAGCGTTCCAGCGTGCGCGCCAGGACGTCGGCGCAGATCGCCGCGATCGAGATCGGGCGGCCGCGCATCGAGCCGGAATTGTCCAGCAGCAGCGTCACGCAAGTGTCGCGAAACTCCATGTCTCGCTCCATCTTGAACGAGAGCGGCGTCGTCGGGTTGGCCACGACGCGCGCCAGGCGGCCGGCATCGAGGATGCCCTCCTCCAGATCGAACTCCCATGACCGGTTCTGCTGGGCCTGCAGGCGGCGCTGCAGCTTGTTGGCCAAGCGACTGACGGCACCCTTCAGCGGCTCCAGCTGCTGGTCGAGATAGGCGCGCAACCGTTCCAGTTCGGCCGGCTCGGCCAGTTCCTCGGCGCCCACGATCTCGTCATGCACCTCGGTGAAGACGGTGTAGTTCGGATCGGCGTCCGAGACGGGGGCGGGCGGCGGCGGGTCCATCGCCTCGTCCGCATCGGGCATCTCCGTTTCCTCGCCCGCCTCCTGGTCGGCCATGTCGTCCATCGACACCTGGGCCTGGCTCGGGTCGTCCTGCTGGTCCTGGCTCTGTTCGGGCGAGGCCTCGGCATCCTCCTCGTCGTCGTCGCTGCCGGTGGAGTCGGGCTCCTCCTCCTCTTCGGGCTGGCCTTCCTCCTCCTCGTCCTCATCCTCCTGATCGGGGTCGTCGCCCAACTGGTCGCCGTAACCCAGATCGTCGATCAACTGGCGGGCCAGACGTGCGAAGGCCTGTTGATCGCCCAGCACATCCTGCAGATTGTCCAGCCGGTCGCCGGTCTGCTCCTCGATGAAGCCGCGCCACAGGTCGAGCGCGTTGTCCGCCCCCTTGGGCAGGCCGCGCCCCGTCGCCATCTGCCGGATCCAGTATCCCGCAGCGGTCGCCAAAGGGATCTGCGCCTTGTCGCTGACATCGCCGTAACCCTTGCGCGCCGCCTCGACACCGATCTTGGCGTCGATATTCCCGGCGGTCCCGGGCATGTCGCGCGCGCCCACGGCCTCGCATCGCGCGACCTCCATCGCGTCGTAGAGCTCGCGCGCCATGTTGCCCTGCGGCAGATACCGCGCGTTGACGCCCGCATCATGGTGCCGGTGACGCAAGGCGAAGGCGTCGGCGGTGCCCCGCGCCAACATCACCTCGTCCCGCGTCATGCGTCGGCTGACCTGCGGCAGGCGCACGCTGTCGTTCGTCCGGCCCGGCGGATCGACGGAATAGGTGACCGACAGTTCCGGATCGTCGGCCATCGTCTTGGTGGCCTCGGCCAGCGCCTTCTTGAACGGATCGGCGGGATTATCGGTGGGCTTGTTAGTCATTGAACGCACTCCAGATCGACACCGTCAGGAACAATAAGGCGCATTCCCAACTTAGCCGTATCAAGTGACTGTATTGACTGCCGGTCATGGATGACGGAGCAGTCCTCTTCAAACCAGTCTTGTCAAACAGCCAGATTGCGTCAAACGAGACCCAAATGGCTGCTATGACGAAAAAGGGTGTCACCCCAGCGACATGCTCGCCGCGCTCTCCGGCAATTCCTCGTCGAAGCAACGCTGGTAGAACTCGGCGACGGTCTGGCGTTCCAGCTCGTCGCACTTGTTCAGGAACGTCAGGCGGAACGCATAACCCACGTCGCGGAAAATCTCGGCGTTCTGGGCCCAGGCCAGCACGGTACGGGGCGACATGACCGTCGACAGGTCGCCGTTCATGAAGGCCGTCCGCGTCAGGTCGGCCACCGTGACCATGCGGCTGATGGTCTGGCGGCCCTTCTCGTTGTTGTAGTTCGCGTTCTTTGCCAGGACGATCATCGTCTCGGCATCGTGGGATAGATAGTTCAGCGTCGCCACCATCGACCAGCGGTCCATCTGCGCCTGGTTGATCTGCTGCGTGCCGTGATAGAGGCCGGTCGTGTCGCCCAGACCCACCGTGTTGGCGGTGGCGAACAGGCGGAAGGACGGATGGGGGGTGATGATCTCGTTCTGATCCATCAACGTCAGCTTGCCGTCATGCTCCAGCACCCGCTGGATCACGAACATCACGTCGGCGCGGCCGGCATCGTATTCGTCGAACACGATGGCGACGGGATTGCGCAGGGCCCAGGGCAGGATCCCCTCGTGAAACTCCGTCACCTGGACGCCGTCCTTCAGCTTGATCGCGTCCTTTCCGATCAGATCGATCCGGCTTATGTGACTGTCGAGGTTGACGCGCACGCAGGGCCAGTTCAGGCGCGCCGCGACCTGCTCGATATGGGTCGACTTGCCGGTGCCGTGATAGCCCTGGATCATCACGCGGCGGTTCCAGCCGAAACCGGCCAGGATCGCCAGCGTGGTGTCGGGGTCGAACTTGTAGGTCGTGTCGATGACGGGCGTGCGCTCGGAGGGGTCGTCGAACCCCTTGACGGTCATGTCGCTGTCGATACCGAAGACTTCGCGGACCGAGATGTCCTTCGTCGGTTTCGCGTTCATGTCCATCGCGCCGTCCGCCATTGCCTCGATCTCCTTGCAGCCGCCTGTGCGGATGCAACATAAGGGGACGGACCGCAAGGGAAAGGCGGGGGTGGCCCGGCCGCGCGCGACGGGGGGCAGGGAGGGGACGTTGGCCACACGCGAACTGATCGAGCGTTGGCTTGCGGGCGCGGCCCTGGGCGACCGGCAGGCGTTCGGCAGGCTCTACGACGCGACCTCGGCGAAACTCTTCGGGATCTGTTTGCGTGTCTTGGGCAACCGCGCGGAAGCCGAGGACGCCTTGCAGGACATTTACGTCAAGATCTGGCGCAACGCCGACCGCTACCGTGCGAACGGGCTCTCGCCGATTTCCTGGATGGCGACGGTGGCGCGCAACGATTGCATCGACCGGCTGCGCAAGCGCCGGGCCGAGGCCGCGCGCGCCGAGATGCCGTCCGACGACATCCTGGCCGACGCGACCCCCGGGCCGGAGGCGGGCGCCGTCGCCCGGGGCGAGGCGCGCGCCATCGCCGCCTGTCTGGAGGAGTTGGAGCCGCGCCGGTCGGAGGCCGTGCGTCGCGCCTACCTGGAAGGCGAGACCTATGCCGACCTGGCCGCACGGTTCGAGGTGCCGCTGAACACGATGCGGACCTGGCTCCGGCGCAGCCTCATCGCTCTGCGGGAGTGCATGGCGCGATGACCGATACGACCGATATCGACGACGACGATGCCCTGATCGGCGAATATGTCCTCGGTCTCCTCGACCCCGACGAGGCCGCCGAGGTGGAGCGCCGTCTGCCGGACGAACCCGCGTTGTCCGAGCATTTCCGCGACTGGATCGAGATCACCACTCCGATGCTCGTCGGTCGCGACGTGGCGCCGCCGCCCCGTCTGCGTGCCCGGATCGAGGAACGGCTGTTCGAGGCCGGCGGCCGGCGTCGCCGCTGGGTAGCCTGGGGCGCATTGCTCGGCGGCCCTGTCGCCGCCTTTGCGGTCGCGTTCCTGCTGTTGCAGCCGTCGCAGGTCTTCGCGCCCGACTTCCGGGCCGAGATCCTGGCCGAGGACGCGACGCTGCGGGTTTCGGCATTGGCCGATGACGACGAACTGCGCGTCACCCGTCTGGAGGGCGGTCCAAGGTCCGGGCGCGCGCTGGAGGTCTGGCTAATCGCCGGCGAGGCCGCGCCGCTTTCGCTGGGCCTTTTGCCCGATCGCGGAACCCTGACGGTCGCCCTGCCGCCGAGTTTCGCCGAGGGCGCCGTCCTCGCCATCAGCGACGAACCTCCGGGCGGCTCGCCGACCGGGGCGCCGACGGGCGACGTGTTGGCGGTGGGCGCGGTGACGGCGCTCTGACCGGTCGACATGGCCGTCGCACCAAACTTTTTTCGACCGCGCTGAAACTTGCGCAAGTCCCGCCCGTGTCTATGGGCAACCGCGGCGAAAGGCCCGGTCGTCCAACCAACGGGAGAACCAGAATGAAAACCCTCACCATCGCCACCACAGCGGCCCTGACCCTCGCCACGGCCGCGCCGGCCGAAATCATGGTCGGCGGCGCCGAAATGTTCGCCGATCGCAACATCATCGAGAACGCGGTCAACTCGGCCGATCACGAAACCCTGGTCGCCGCCGTCAAGGCCGCCGACCTGGTCGAGACCCTGCAGGGCGAGGGGCCGTTCACCGTGTTCGCCCCGACCGACGCCGCCTTCGCGCGCATTTCGGACGCGTCGCTGAACGCCCTTCTTGCCCCCGAGAACAAGGCCCAGTTGCAACAGGTGCTGACCTGTCATGTCGTCGCCGCCGACGTGATGGCCGGCGCCATCCGCGGCATGATCGACGATGATGGTGGCAGCCATCCGGTCCCGACCCTGGGCGGTTGTGTCCTCGACGCGACCTATGACGGCGACGCGATCATGCTGACCGACGAGAACGGTCGCGTTGCCAACGTCACCATTGCCGATGTCGCGCAGTCCAACGGCGTGATCCATGTCATCGACCGGGTCCTGCTGCCCAAGCAGTGATCCGCAGGCATTCGCCGCGCGATCCCGATGTGGCGAAGGACGGAACGGCCCCCACCCCCCGGCGGGGGAACCGGACCGCAGGACCTATCGCCCCCGGCCCTAATCGGCGCGGGGGCGTTTTTTGCCGCGATGTGCTAGGCTGGCGGCATGAAGCGCATCGTCATCCTTTGCGACGGAACCTGGAACGCCGCCGAGGCCCCGCACCCGACGAACGTGGTCCGGCTTGGTCAGGCGTTGGCGGCCCGCGGCGACGACGACGTGGAACAGGTCCCGATCTATATCGAGGGCGTGGGCACAGGGCGGCGCGGGGTGACCTGGCTGGCCCGTCAATCCGACCGTTGGCTGGGCGGCGCGATGGGGTTCGGGCTGATGGCCAACGTGGTCGAGGCCTATCGCCATCTGATCTTCCTCTACGAGCCGGGGGACGAGGTCATGATCTTCGGCTTCTCGCGCGGGGCGTTCACGGCCCGGTCTCTGGCCGGGTTCATCCGGTTCACCGGTCTGCTGGAACGCGCCAAGCTCGGTCGCCTGCCCGAGGCCGTCCGCCGCTATTCCGAGCGGCGGATCGAGACCCCGGAGCGGCGCCAGTCGCGCAACGCGGAATGGCGCGCGGTCCATTCGCGCTGGATCATGACCGACCCGAACGACGCCCCCGTCTACGAGGAGATGGGGGCCGATGAGGCGATCCCCTTCGAGATCGCGTTCCTGGGCATCTGGGACACGGTGGGCGCGCTGGGCATTCCGGGGCATTTCACCACCGCGCCGATCCTGAACCGGCGCCATGCGTTCCACGACACCGATCTGTCGCCCATGGTCCGCGCGGCGCGCCATGCCGTCGCCATCGACGAACGGCGCAAGTCGTTCCGCCCGACGCTCTGGTCCAACCTGGCCGAGTTGAACGCCGGTCGCGAGGGGCGGCCCTACCGGCAAGAGTGGTTCGCCGGCGATCATGGCGCCGTCGGGGGCGGCGGAGAGATCACCGCGCTGAGCGCCATCACGCTGGGCTGGCTGATGGAAGGGGCCGGGGACGAGGGGCTCGGGTTCGACCCGAATGTCAGCGAGCGTCTGCGCGGGGAGATGGACCCGATGGGCCCGCTGACCAATTCCAAGGTTGCCAAGGGCGGCGTCGTCGCCGCGATGATGCGCCGGTTCGGGGCGTCGCGCGACCCGGTCGGCGATCTGGGCGACGTCAGCCATCCGGGACGCGAGCGGTGGGCGTTCGAGGCCAAGGACGCCGGTTTCCAGCCCTATCGCCCCGAACCGCTCCGGCCGTTGGAGCCGGACCTTCACGCGTGGAAGGCGGCGCGCGTCACTTGAAGTTGCGGCTGTCCTTCAACTGATCCCAGGCCCAGACGACTTCGGAGAGCTGTTCCTCCTGGCTGCGATCGCCGCCGTTCATGTCCGGGTGCAGGATCTTGATCAGGCCCTTGTACGCCTTGCGGATGGACGCCTTGGTCCAGTCGTCCTTCGCCTCGAGGATATCCAGCGCCTTGCGTTCGGTCGGGGGCAGCTTGCGACCCACGACACCGCGCCCGGGATTGCGCGTGGCGTTGCCGCCCAGAACCTGGTGCGCGTCCTCGATCCCCAGCCTGGCCCAGGCGCGTTCCTCGACCGTCCGGCGGAAGGGCTGCGTCGGCCGCTCGTCGGCCTGGGCCTGGCGCGCCAGTTCGGCCTCGGTGGCGCCGTCGAAAAAGCTCCACTTGGCGTTGTATTCGCGCACGTGGTCCTTGCAGAACCAGTAATAGTCGTCGGTAGTGTCCCGGCTCTTGGGCGCGCGATACTTGCCGCCTTCCTCGCAGCCCTCGTGATCGCAGATGCGGGTCGAGGTTTCGACGGCGCCCGACATGCCCCGCTTGCCACGGGGATTGCGCTTCTTGGCGCTGCTGACACGCATGTCGAAATTGAACGGGTCACTCTTGGTCATCTGCACCCCTTCCGGCTAGAGGCGCCAGAGTTTAGTCATTGTCCGGCCAGAGGGAAGGCCTCGGAGGGGATTTTCGATGCAGATGCAGGATATCATTCGCGAGCGGCTCGAAGCGGCGTTCGACCCCGCGAGGTTGGAGGTCGTGAACGAAAGCGCCAAACATGCCGGGCATGCGGGCGACGACGGATCGGGCGAAAGCCATTGGCACGTCGCGATGACCTCCGCCGCCTTCGCCGGGCAGGGCCGCGTCGCCCGTCACCGCATGGTGCACGCCGCGCTGGGCGACGTCATGGCGCGCATACACGCATTGTCCCTGGATCTGTCCGAAGGCGAGTGACCCGCCATGACGGGCGTTGCCGCGCGGTCAGGCCACACGGTTGTCCGGGACGAGGGCATCGCTGGACTGGCGCGGGGCGGGCAATGTCAGCGGCCTGCGGAAGACCAGCAGCGTGTGGCCCTTGGGCGCGTTGCCGGCGATGCCGGTCACGTTGTCGATGTTGATCGTGTCGGCGCGCACGTATTCCCAGCCTTCCTCGGCCAGTTCGTTGAAGATCTCCGACAGCATGAAGGCGATGCGCTCGCCATCCGTCTTCAGGCCGGGCTGGCGCTCGGGCTTGGTGGGGGCCGGAATGACCTCGTACTCATAGATGACGGAGGATTGCGTGGGGTCGTGTCTCATGCCCCCGCAATCGCCAAGCGGCATGGCAGGATTATGGTAAATTGCCGGATATCATAGGGAAAGTCGCATGACCCTACGTAAGAAAGCACGCGTCCGATCCGGGCGTCATCCAGCAAGCTTCCCGGCCACGATCTGGTTCACGACGGCCGGATTGGCCTTGCCGCCGGTGGCCTTCATCACCTGCCCCACGAACCACCCGGCAAGCTTGGGATTGTCCTTCGCCTTCTCGACCTGGGTGGGGTTCGCGGCCATGATCTCGTCCACCGCGGCCTCGATGGCGCCGGTATCGGTGACTTGGCGAAGGCCGCGTACGTCGACGATCTCGGCCGGGTCGCCGCCTTCGGCATAGACGATCTCGAACAGGTCCTTGGCGATCTTGCCGGAAATGTCCCCCGCCTCGATCAGCCGCAGGATGCTGGCCAGCTGCGCCGGTGTCATCGGGCTGTCCTCGATCTCGCGCTCATCCTCCTTGAGGCGGCCGAACAGGTTGTTGATGACCCAGTTGGCACTCGCCTTGCCGTTGCCGGACGCGTCGGCCACGGCCTCGAAATAGGCGGCCGCATCGGTATCCGCCGTCAGCACGCGGGCATCGTAATCCGACAGGCCGAACTCGTCGACGAACCGCGCCTTCTTGGCGTCGGGCAGCTCCGGCAGGCCGGCCGCGATTTCGTCGACCCAGCCCTGCTCGATCTCCAGCGGCAGAAGGTCGGGGTCGGGGAAATAGCGGTAGTCATGCGCCTCCTCCTTGGATCGCATGGACCGTGTCTCGCCGCGGTCGGGATCGTAGAGGCGCGTCTCCTG
The DNA here is from genome assembly GCF_023015695.1 of Jannaschia sp. S6380. Classification (NCBI taxonomy): domain Bacteria; kingdom Pseudomonadati; phylum Pseudomonadota; class Alphaproteobacteria; order Rhodobacterales; family Roseobacteraceae; genus Jannaschia; species Jannaschia sp. S6380. Next base: position 1,381,621 of record NZ_JALKAS010000001.1, on the reverse strand, counting down.
CACGACCGCCTCGCCCCGCTCCAGCAGGGCGATCTGGCGGCGCGCCTCGAAATCGATGGCGGCCTGGATGAAGCGCATCGAATTCATATTCTTGATTTCGCAGCGCGTCCCCAGGTGGCCGAAATCCTGCGTTTCCTGATACTTCTCGTACTGGCCCGGACGGCAGACCGAGACGTTGACGTCAGCGCGCAGGTTGCCGTTCTGCATGTTGCCGTCGCAGGTGCCCAGATAGCGCATGATCTGGCGCAGCTTGACGATGTAGGCGGCGGCTTCCTCGGGGCCGCGGATGTCGGGGCGGCTGACGATCTCCATCAGGGCGACGCCGGTGCGATTCAGATCGACGAAGGACATGGATGGATCCATGTCGTGGATCGACTTGCCGGCGTCCTGTTCCAAATGGATCCGCTCGATCCGCACGACGCGCGCGGTGCCATCGCCGAGTTCGACCAGAACCTCGCCCTCGCCCACGATGGGATGGTAGAGCTGGCTGATCTGATAGCCCTGCGGCAGATCCGGATAGAAGTAGTTCTTGCGGTCGAAGGCGGACTTCAGGTGGATCTCGGCGTTCAGGCCGAGGCCCGTGCGCACCGCCTGCGCCACACAGAACTCGTTGATGACGGGCAGCATGCCGGGCATGCCCGCGTCCACGAAGGCCACGTTGGAATTGGGTTCGGCCCCGAACCGTGTCGAGGCACCCGAAAAGAGCTTGGCGTTGGACGCGACCTGGGCATGCACCTCCATCCCGATGACCAGTTCCCAGTCATGCGTTTCGCCCGCGATGACGCGGGGTTTCGGTGTGGGTGCGGTCACGTCGAGCATGGCAGGCCTCCGGGCGGGGTCGGGTCCTGGTTTACGGCGCCGGCGATGCGGGGGCAAGGCGCCGGAAGCGCAGGAATATCGGCGGGAAAATACCGTTTCCACATGCACCGGCACGCTGCGCTTTGCGACCGGATGGTCAAATGTTACCGACCGGATGTCGTCGGCCGGGTCTGCCAACCGGGCCGCCTGGTCTTCGGCGCGATATTTCGACGCCGATCCATCGCGAACCACCAGATATGGCGGGACGCGAACGACGAAAAGTTGGGGCAACCCGGGGGGAAACATGGCGAATCGATGGAAGCGGGCCCTGCGCCGCGGTGTTGCGGGCGCGTTGTTGCCCGTTCTGGCGGCAGGTGCCGCGTTTGCCGATCCACGGCCGACGCAGCGTATGCTAACCACGGTTCCCAGTACCATGTCCCTGTCAGGCGCCCCCGGGGCCGATCTCGGCTCGCTCCTCGCGCCCGAGGCGTCCGTCCGTCCCGCGTCCAGGCCCCGCCTCCAGGAAATGCCCGATCTGCGCTGGGATCATATCCGTGGCTCGGCCCGCTGGACGGCGGCGGCCATGCGCGCGCTCGATACGCATGGCGACCGGCTGGTGCAGACGGTGCCGCGCGATATCGCGGAGTGGTGCCCGGCCTATCCCGAGGCGGACGAATGGGAGCGCAAGGCGTTCTGGGCGGGCCTGCTGTCGACGCTTGCCAAGCACGAAAGCACCTGGCGTCCGACCGCCGTTGGCGGCGGCGGCCTGTGGTACGGCCTGGTTCAGATCCTGCCGGCCACCGCGCGGGGCTACGGCTGCCAGGCGCGTTCGGGCGAGGCGCTGAAGGACGGCGCGCTGAACATGTCCTGCGCGGTGCGGATCATGAACCTGACGGTGCCCCGCGACGGCGTCGTCAGCCGCGGCATGCGTGGCGTGGCCGCCGATTGGGGACCGTTCCATTCCTCGCGCAAGCGCGCCGACATGCGTGCCTGGCTGAATCGTCAGCCGTTCTGCAACGGGCTGCACCGCTCCGCACGCCCGGTTGCGCGTCCCGACTGGTTGGGAGAGCCGGCGGGCGAGGCCGATCCGGTCCCGCTCTTCGTGGCGTGGGAGCTGGACAAGAGCTTTGGCACCGCGCCGACCGTTCCGGTCTGGCCCGCCGCGATGTCCGACGGCTGACGCGTCAGAGCAGCAGCAGCCAGCCGGACACCGTCAGCACCGACAGTCCCGTGCCGATCAGGACGGACGACGCGCTGATGCGGACCGCACGTCCGTGCATCGCCGCGAAGAGGTAGGAGTTGACGCCCGGCGCCATCGCCGCGGTCAGGACGGCGGCGCGGAACGGCCCGTCGCCCAGGCCCAGCAGGCGCCCCATCCCGTAGGTCCAGGCCGGATGCAGGATCAGCGCGATCCCGCAACAGAGCGCGATGCCGCGCGCGTCGCCTTCGGGGCGATACTGCACGAGGATGCCGCCGAGGCCGAACAGCGCGGCGGGCAGGGCGGCGCGGGCGATCAGGGCGACCGCCTCCTCGACCGGGGCGGGCAGGGACAGGCCCGACAGGTTCAAAGCCAGCCCGAGCGCCACGCCGATCATCAGCGAATTGGTGGCCATCTTGCGCGCCACGGTCGTCAGCCCGCCGATCAAGCCGGTGCCGCCGGCGCGCACGACCTCCATCGCGGTGATGCCGGTGAAATAGCAAAACGCCGCATGCAGGGCGATGATCGCGTAGTTCGGCGCCAGGCTTTCGACGCCATAGGCCCGCTCGGCGATGGGCAGGCCCAGAAGGACGGTGTTCGCGAACATCCCGGCGAAGCCCACGGCCACCGCGTCCTCGGCCCCTCTGCGCAGCCAGAGAAGGGTTCCGACGATTCCGGCCGCGAAGCAGACCACCGATCCGGAATAATACGCCGTCAGCAACCGCAGGTCGAAGCCCTGCGCGAGGTCCAGCCGGGCCATGGCCAGGAACAGCAGGCACGGGATCGCGAAGCGCTGGGTGAACATCATCAGCCCATCGACCTGGGCCTGGCTGAACAATTTGTGCCAGACCGCGACATAGCCCGCCGCGATGATCAGGAAGACCGGGACCGTGACGGCCAGGACGTCTAGCACGGCAACTCCAGCACGAGGCCGTCATATGCGGCGGAGACGTTCTGGGGCGTCTCGTTCGTGACCGTCGCCCAGTCGAGGTCGACATGCATGTTGGTCAGGACGCCGCGGGCCGGCGACAGGCGTTCGAACCAGGCCAGCGCCTCGTCTAGCGACAGGTGCGACGGGTGCGTGCGCCGCCGGAGCGCGTCCAAGACCCAGATGTCGAGGTCGCGCAGGGCGGGCAGGGCGGTGTCGGGGATGTCCTTGACATCGGGCATGTAGGCCAGCCCGCCGATGCGCAGGCCGAGTGCGGCCATGTCGCCGTGGCCCACGGGGATCGGCACGATCTCGATCGGGCCGCCGGCGCCGTCGATGGTCACCGGCCCCGACAGGGCATGCCGCAGCAGGATCGGCGGATAGCTGGAGCCCGCGGGCGTGGCGAAGGCATAGCCGAAGCGCGCGGTCAGGGCGGCGAAGGTCGGCTCGTCCGCCCAGACATCCAGAAGGCGCCGCTGGTTGAAGACGATCATCCGAAGGTCGTCGATGCCGTGAACGTGGTCGGCATGGCTGTGTGTCCAGACCACGCCGTCGAGTTCGCCGACCTCCGCGTCCAGCAATTGCTGACGCATATCCGGCGAGGTGTCGATCAGGACGCGCGTGATGCCGTCGTCGCCCAGCCGCTCCACGAGGAGGGAGCAGCGGCGGCGGCGGTTCTTCGGCTCCTCCGGGTCGCAATCGCCCCAATGGCCGCCGAGGCGCGGCACGCCGCCGGAGGAGCCGCAGCCGAGGATGGTGAACCGCAGGAAGGCCATGCCCGCTTTCTGCGCCCGGCGCCCGCCGGGGGCAAGGGACCGGGTCTGTCCGCCCGCCGAATATCCGCGCCGTCCCGGCCGTGCGCCGTCAGAGCGGCCAGAAGAACAGGGTCGCCGGCAGCGCGACCGCGACCACCAGAGCCGTCAGCGGCAGGCCCATCCGCCAGTAGTCGCCGAAGCCGTAACCGCCGGGGCCGAGGATCAGCGTGTTGTTCTTGTGCCCGATCGGCGTGAGAAACGCGCAGGAGGCGGCGACCGCCACCGCGATCAGGAAGCTGTCGGGGTTCACGTCGAGAGAGCGGGCCATCTGAATGCCGACGGGGGCCGCGACGATGGCGGTCGCCGTGTTGTTCAGGATCGCCGACAGCACCATGGTCACCACCATGAGGAGCAGGAGCGCGACCCAGGCGGGCTGCCCGGTGGTGATGCCGGTCAGCCAGTTCGCGATCAGGCCGGTGCCGCCCGACGTCTCCAGCGCCGCGCCGAGCGGGATCATCGACCCCAGCAGCACCACGACCGGCCATTCGATATGGGTGTACAGTTCGTGGAGCGGCACGATGCGCGACAGCACGTAGCCGACCACCACGACACCCAACGCCACGGTCAGGTCGACGAGGCCGAAGCTCGCCGCGACGACGGCCATCAGGAACAGCCCGGCGGCGGGCCAGATCTTCTTGTTCTCGGTCACCGCCAGACCCCGGTCCGCAAGCGGCAGAGCGCCCAGCCAGGTCACGACATCCTCGACCGATTCCGTCGGCGCGAGGAGGAGGAGGATGTCGCCGGTCTGCACCTCCGTCCGTCGCAGCCGGTCCTTGATCCGCCGACCCTTGCGCGAAATGCCCATCAGCACCGTCCGCTGCCGCCAGGCGAGCCCGATGGATTGCGCGGACTTGCCGGTGATGCGGCTGGTCTCGGTCACCACGACCTCGATCAGGCTGAGCCCCTGATCCGCCGCGTCCAGCAGGGACATGCGGCGGTCGTCGGTGAACTCCAGGTTCTCGGTCGCGCGGAATTCGTCCAGCGCGCCCGGCTCGGCCTCGAGGATCAGGGCGTCGCCGGCCTCCAATGCGACATGCCGGGCGCTGCCGAACATGCGGCGGCCGTCGCGGATCAGGCCGATGATGTGGACGGCCGTCTCCTCGGCGACGTCGCCGAAATCGGACACTTTCGCGCCGATGCGGGGATGGTCCTTCGGCACGGTCAGCTCGGCGATGTAATGCGTCACCTCGGTCTCGGACGCGCCGCCCTGCACGTCGCCCTGACCGGGGATCATCCGCCAGCCCAGAAGCGCCACGAAGGCCAGCCCCGCCAGCGCGGTGACGGCGCCCACGGGAAAGAAGTCGAACATCGCGAAGCTCTCGCCCAACTGGTCGCGGCGGATGCCGGCGATGATGATGTTGGGCGGTGTCCCGATCAGCGTGATCATGCCGCCGAGGATCGTCGCGAAACTGAGCGGCATCAGCGTCGTTCCCGGCATCCGCCCCGCCTTGCGCGCGGTGGCGATGTCGACCGGCATCAGGAGCGCCAGCGCCGCGACGTTGTTCATGAACGCCGACAGGACCGCGCCAATGCCGCCCATGATCGCGATATGGCTGCCCACGCTGCGGCCCGCGTCGATCATCGTCCGCGTGATCAGAAGGACGGCCCCCGACCGAACCAGCCCCGCCGACACCACGAGGACGAGCGCGACCACGATCGTCGCCGGATGCCCGAAGCCCGAGAACGCGTCCTCCTTGGGAATGACCCCCAGGATCACCCCCAGGAGCAGTGCCGAGAACGCCACCAGGTCATAGCGGAACCGCCCCCAGAGCAGCATCGCGAAGACGCCGCCGAAAAGGGCGAAAAGGATGATCTGGTCGGTGGTCATGGGGTCTGGTCCGGGTTGCTGTCCCCGGCATCTAGCAGAGATGGCACGCGCGGCAATCGCCGTGTCAGCCGATCTCCTGCCCGAACAGCAGCAGCGTGCCGCCGGGGTCGATCACATGCACCTCGCGCTGGCCGTAGGACTGGTCGAACGGCGCACGGACGCGGGTACGGGGCAGGGTGTCGAGGAACGGGCGCGCGTCGTCCCAGAACGCGTCGATATCCCCCATGTCGATATACACCATATGCTGACGGGCGGCGGCGGCCGCGTCGGGGTCGTCGGTCTCGAGCAGCCGGATCGCCCCGCCATCCGCCCGCAGGAACGCATAGCCCGGCCCGGTGCCCCGGAACGTGCAGGCAAAACCCAGGCCCTCGTAGAAGGCGATGGCCTCGTCCAGATCAGGAATCAGGACGAAAGGCGTGATCTGCTTGACCTTGCGCATGCGGGCTCCTCCGGTCTTGCGGGTCGGCGGGGACAGGGCCTATATCGCCATGCCGCGACGATAGCATAGCATCAGGGGGGACCGATGGCAGGCCATTCCAAATGGGCGAACATCCAGCATCGCAAGGGCCGGCAGGACAAGCTGCGCGCCAAGCTGTTCTCGAAGATGGCCAAGGAGATCACGGTCGCCGCCAAGATGGGCGACCCCGATCCCGACAAGAACCCGCGCCTGCGCCTCGCCGTGAAGGAAGCGAAGGGCCAGTCGGTTCCCAAGGATGTGATCCAGCGCGCCATCGCCAAGGCCTCGGGCGGCGATGCCGAGAACTATGACGAGATCCGGTACGAGGGCTACGGCCCCGGCGGCGTCGCCGTCATCGTCGAGGCGATGACGGACAACCGCAATCGCACCGCGTCGTCCGTCCGGTCCACCTTTTCGAAGAACGGCGGCAACCTGGGCGAGACCGGATCGGTCGGCTTCATGTTCGACCGCAAGGGGCAGGTGGTCTATCCGGCCAGCGTGGGCGATGCCGAGACCGTCCTGATGGCCGCGATCGAGGCCGGTGCCGAAGATGTCGAGAGCGACGAGGAGGGCCATGTCGTCTGGTGCGCCGATACGGACCTCGCCGCCGTGTCGAACGCGCTGGAGGAGCAACTGGGCGAGAGCGAGTCGACCAAGCTCGTCTGGCGGCCGACGACCACGACCGAGCTGGATCTCGAGGGCATGCAGTCGCTGATGAAGCTGCTCGATGCGCTGGAGGATGACGACGACGTCCAGAACGTCACCGCCAATTTCGAGGCCAGCGACGAGGTGATGGCGCAGCTCTGACTGCGCCATCCGGGAACCCTCCGTCCGGGCGATCCGTTTCTTCCCCGAGACGTGCGGCATCCGGTCGCGGGAGGATCCATCATGCGACGCCCCACCAACCCGCAGGAGGTACCCGAACGTCCGGGCGATCCGCTGCCCGAGCATCCCGACATCCTGCGCGGGTTGGCCTGGATCGCGATGGCCGGGCCGGTCATCTTCACCGTGTCCATACTCATCGCGGATTTCGTCGTGCCGGATCACGACTGGATCGCCGATACGATTTCGGACCTGGGCGCCGGCCGCTACGAATTCATCGTCGATATCGGCATCTATGCCTATGCCGCCTCGCTGATCGCGCTGTCCTCGGGGGCGGCGCATGCGCATCTGGGCGGCCGCGGCTGGACGGCGGGCATCTTCGGGCTGATCCTGACCGGGTTGATCGTGTTCCTGGTCGGTGCACGTAACGAATACGGCGACGGCGACAGCGAGGGGTGGGTGATCCACACGCAGTTGGTCTGGGCGCTGGGCGTGGCCTTCGCCGTCATCCCATGGGGCATGTCGGCGGGGGCGGACGCGATATCGAAGACCTACGGCTGGATGTGCCGGCTCGCGACGATCCTGTGGGTTCCGCTGGCGCCGATCTTCTTCTTCCTGCCCACAGACATCGACGGCCTCTATGAGCGGATGCTGGGCGGCATCACCTTCGTCTTCGTCTACGCGATCGCGCTGACCTTGCGTGGCCGGGCCGCTGCGCTGGAACGTCGCCTGAACGACGACTGACGGGGCGGCGTTGCGTCCTGACGCAGGTCCGGGCATCCCGGCGCGATGACCTCCCTCGTCTCCGGCTTCCTTCTCGGCCTGTCACTGATCCTCGCCATCGGGGCGCAGAACGCCTTCGTCCTGCGCCAGGGCCTGCGCGGCGAACACGTCCTGTCCGTCGTCCTGACCTGCGCCATTTCGGATGCCCTGCTGGTGGCGGCGGGCGTCGCGGGCTTCGGCGTCCTGATCGAGGCGGCGCCGTGGATCGTGCCGGCCTTCCGCTGGGGTGGGGCGGCGTTCCTGCTGGCCTATGGCGCGCGTGCCCTTTGGTCGGCCTGGAAGGGGCAGGGTGCGTTACAACCCGAGGGACGTGCCGGCGGCCTGTGGCGCGCCGTTCTGACCTGCCTCGCGCTGACGTGGCTGAACCCTCATGTGTATCTGGATACGCTGGTCCTGCTCGGCTCCATCGGCGCGCAGTCCGACGATCCGCCGCTCTTCGGGGCAGGGGCCGTCGTCGCCTCATTCACGTTCTTCTTCACGCTGGGCTACGGCGCGGCGCTGCTCCGGCCGATCTTCGCGCGGCCGATGGCCTGGCGGATCCTAGATCTGCTGGTGGCGGCCCTGATGTGGGCGATCGCGGCCAGCCTGATCCTGGGGTGAACGTCTTGCGATGGCACGAAAACGGGCGCAGACACGGCCCATGACGCCACCGTCCCGGCCCCTTCAAGGCATCCTGTGGATGATCGCGACGGGGCTGTGCTTCATCGCGGTGACCGCCGTGGTCAAGCATGCCGCACAAGACCTTCCGGCGGCCGAGGCGGCGTTCCTGCGATACCTCCTGGGCCTGGTCTTCCTGCTGCCCGTGCTGCCCGCACTGCTGCGCACCTCCGTCCCCCGCGTCGATCTGGCGCTGTTCGCGACCCGGGGGGTGCTGCATGCGCTGGCCGTGATCCTGTGGTTCTACGCCATGACCCAGATCCCCATCGCCGAGGTGACGGCGATGAACTATCTCAGCCCGGTCTACGTCACGCTGGGCGCGGCGATCTTCCTGAACGAACGGATCGCCCTGCCGCGGATTCTGGCGATCCTCGCGGCGCTGGCGGGTACGGTCGTGATCCTGCGCCCCGGCTTTCGCGAGATCCAGACCGGGCACCTGGCCATGCTGCTGACGGCGGTCATCTTCGGGGCGTCCTACCTGCTGGCCAAGCGCCTGTCGGATCGGAACGCCGCGGGGATGGTCGTCGCGATGCTGTCGGTAACGGTCACCATCGGTCTCGCCCCCTTCGCCATGGCCGTCTGGGTCCCGCCGAGCCTGGCGGATATCGGCTGGATGTTCGTCGTCGCGGCCTTCGCGACCACCGGGCACTACACGATGACGCGGGCCTTCGCAGCGGCGCCGGTCTCGGTCACGCAGCCGGTGACGTTCCTGCAGATGATCTGGGCGGTCCTTCTGGGATGGACGCTCTTCGATGAGCCGCCGGATGCCTGGGTCATCCTGGGGGCCGGGATCATCATCGCCGCCGTCAGCTTCATCGCCTGGCGCGAGGCGCGCCGCAGACGCAGCGTGACGCCGCCCGTGCCGGCGACAAAATACTGATCCCTTAACTATTTCTTAACATTTGCCTTGATGGTGTCTGATTCGCGGGCGATCCATGCCGGATGTTCCGTCTTCTTCTCTGCCTCATTCTCCTCGCCCTGCCGGTCGGGGCGGACACCCTGTCCGGCCCGATCCGGGTCATCGACGCCGACACGATTGACATCGGTGCCGCCGCCAATGTCCGCCTGCTGGGCATCGACGCGGCCGAGGACGGGCAGACCTGTACCGATGCGGCGGGGGCGGTGCTGCCCTGCGGCCGTATGGCGACCCTCGGGGCACGGCGGCTCTATCAGGGGCGCATCGCGCGCTGCACCGTGCATGACCGTGACCGCTATGGCCGCCTGCTCGCGATCTGCCGGGTCGACGGGCGGGACATGAACGCCGAACTCGTGCGTCTGGGCCTGGCCCGGGTCTATCGCGAAGACCCCCGCTACTTTGCCGAACAGAAGGAGGCGGCGCTGCTGGCGCGCGGTCTCTGGGCCTATGACATGCTCGATCCTGCCGCGTGGCGGGCCGAACGTCGCGCCGCGCGGGCGCGGGCCAACGCTCCGGCCGACGGCACCTGCCGGATCAAGGGAAACATCAGCGACAACGGCCGCCTCTACCATCTGCCGGGAAGCCGCGCCTACGGGCCGACGCGGATCGATACCACCCGCGGCGAGCGCTGGTTCTGCACTGAGACGGAGGCCCGAAACGCCGGTTGGCGCAGGGCAGGAAGCTAGCCGAAACGGTATGTTACGAGGTGATGTTCATGTCACCGGGTCTTGCGCCCCGTCCCGGCCCTCGACCTCGGCCTTGAAGGTCTCGAAGAAGCTGTCCGCCATCTTGGCCGAGAAGCTGTCGATCAGGCGCGAGCCGAGCTGAGCGATCTTGCCGCCGACCTTGGCGTCGACGACATAGGTCAGTTCCGTCCCCTCGGGCACCTCGGCCAGGCGCACGTCCGCGGCGCCCTTGGCGAAACCCGCGACCCCGCCCTTGCCCTCGCCCGCGATGCGATAGCTTTCCGGCGGATTGGCGTCCGACACCGTCACGGCGCCGCGGAACGTCGCCTTCACCGGGCCGACCTTCTGCTTGACGACGGCCTCGAACCCGTCCTCGGCATTGCCGGTCAGCTCCTCGCATCCGGGGATGCAGGCGCGCAGCGTGTCGGCATCGTTCAGCCGGGTCCAGACGACGTCCCTCGGGGCGGCGATGATGCGGGTTCCCGTCAGTTCCATGCGATACGCTCCGGCGGTGTGGATCGGTCCGTGGACCTTGGCAGATCGGGGGCTGTCGCCACAAGGTGCCGGCGCGCGTTCAGGATGCGATCTGTCGGTTTCGGCGGATCGTCATGACGGTCGAGATCACCGCCACGGTGCCCGAGGCCAGCATCAGCAGGACCAGCGGCATCGCGTCCTGACCCCCTTCCAGCAACCACCCGGCCAGCGCCGACAGCGCCGCGCCGCCGCCGATCATCATCGCGCCGCCAAGGCCGCTGGCCGTGCCCGCCAGATGCGGGCGCACCGACAGCATGCCGGCCGTCGCGTTGGGGATCACCAGACCGTTGCCCAGGCCCAGGAACGTCATGAAGCCGAAGAAGACCCACTGCGACTGGAACCCGGCCGCCATCAGTACCGCGAGCGCGCCCAGCCCCACGGCCTGCCCGATTGCCCCGATCAGGATCATCCGGTCGATGCCGACCTGCGCCGAGTAACGGCCCGAAATGCCGTTGCCGATCATGTATCCGACGGCCGGCGCCCCGAAGAACAGGCCCAGCGTCGCCGGATCCATCCCGAAGACAACGGCGCCGACGAAGGGCGCGCCGCCGAGATAGGCGAAGAACGCGCCCGACGCGAAGGCCGAAGCCGCGCAATAGCCCCAGAACCGCCGCGACGTCAGCAGTTCGGGATATTGCCGCACCTGATCGCGAAAGCTGCCACCGCTGCGTGGGGCCGTCTCGCCCAGGTCCCGCCATGTCAGCAACCACAGACCCATGCCCGAAAGCAGGAGCAGCCAGAAATTCGACTGCCACCCAAACTCGGCCTGCAGCACGCCGCCCAGGGCCGGGCCGACCATCGGCACCACCGACATCCCCATCGTGACGTAGCCCAGCATCGAGGCGGCCTTGTCCTGCGGATAGAGGTCGCGCACGACCGCCCGGCTCAGAACCATGGCGACCACGATGGCCGCCTGGGCCATGCGGAACGCCAAGAAAAGCTCGACCGTGGGGGCCCAGAGGCACCCGAGCGTCGCCAGCATGAACAGGACGATACCGGTCAGGATGACGGGGCGCCGGCCGTAGCGGTCGGAGATCGGGCCCACGAAAAGCTGCAGGACCGCGTTCACCCCGAGATACAGGCCGACCGACAGCTGGATCAGCCCGTAATCGGCGGCGAACCATTCGGCCATGGCCGGCAGCGACGGCAAGAACACGTTCATCGAAAGCGTCGACACGCCCACCAGCGCCACAAGCGTCAGGATATGCGGCGGGGTGCGCACGCGGCGCGACCCGCCGCCGGTGTCGGAATAGGCGGCCATGGCTCGCCGCTACGCCTTTTGGGGCGGCCTGTAAAACCCCCGCCGCGCACAGGCGCCTGTGCGTCGGGCTGCGGGGCGCAGGTCGCGCACGGGTGGAAACCTGTCGCGAAACCGTCACATCACTCTTCCCGCACCCCGCCGCAGCGTCTAAGCCAAGGGCGACATCGGAAGGGAGCCGTGATGAGGGACATACTCGCCGAACTGGAAACGCGCCGGGCGCAGGCCCGCGCCGGCGGGGGCGAACGTCGCGTCGCCGCCCAGCACGCGAAGGGCAAGCTGACGGCGCGCGAGCGGATCGAACTGCTGCTCGATCCCGACAGCTTCGAGGAGTTCGACATGTTCGTGGCCCATCGCGCCACGGATTTCGGCATGCAGGAGGACCGTCCGGCGGGCGACGGTGTGGTGACCGGCTGGGGCACGGTGAACGGGCGCCTGGTCTATGTGTTCAGCCAGGATTTCACCGTCTTCGGCGGATCGCTGTCGGAAACGCATGCCCAGAAAATCTGCAAGATCCAGGACATGGCGCTTCAGAACGGCGCCCCGGTCATCGGGCTGAACGACTCGGGCGGCGCGCGCATTCAGGAGGGGGTCGCATCGCTGGCCGGTTATGCCGAGGTGTTCCAGCGCAACATCGATGCGTCGGGCGTAATCCCGCAGATCAGCGTCATCATGGGCCCTTGCGCGGGCGGGGCCGTCTATTCGCCCGCGATGACGGATTTCATCTTCATGGTGCGCGATTCCAGCTACATGTTCGTGACCGGCCCGGACGTGGTGAAGACGGTCACGAACGAGGTCGTCACCGCCGAGGAACTGGGCGGCGCCACGACGCACACGCGCAAGTCGGGCGTGGCCGACCTGGCCTTCGAGAACGACGTGGAGACGCTGGCCGAGACGCGGCGCCTGATCGACTTCCTGCCGCTTTCCAACCGCGAGATCCCGCCGGTCCGTCCCTTCTTCGATGACCCCGCCCGGATCGAGGAGAGCCTGGACACCCTGATTCCGGACAATCCCAATACGCCCTACGACATGGCCGAACTGGTCGCCAAGCTGGCCGACGAGAGCGATTTCTTCGAGCTTCAACCCGATTTCGCCAAGAACATCCTGACCGGTTTCATTCGGATCGAGGGGCGCACCGTGGGCGTCGTGGCGAACCAGCCGATGGTGCTGGCCGGGTGCCTCGACATCGACTCCTCGCGCAAGGCCGCGAAGTTCGTTCGTTTCTGCGATGCGTTCGGCATTCCGCTCCTGACGCTGGTGGACGTGCCGGGCTTCCTGCCCGGCACCGCGCAGGAGTATGGCGGCGTCATCAAGCATGGCGCCAAGCTGCTGTTCGCCTATGGCGAGGCGACGGTGCCGAAGGTCACGCTCATCACCCGCAAGGCCTATGGCGGCGCCTATGACGTCATGGCGTCGAAGCATCTGAAGGGCGATTTCAACTATGCCTGGCCCACCGCCGAGATCGCGGTGATGGGCGCCAAGGGCGCGGTCGAGATTCTCTACCGGACGGAGCTGGGCGATGCCGACAAGATCGCCGCGCGCACCAAGGATTACGAGGACCGCTTCGCCAACCCCTTCGTCGCCGCCGAGAAGGGCTTCATCGACGAGGTGATCATGCCGCGGAACTCCCGCAAGCGGATTGCCCGCGCCTTCGCTTCGCTGCGCAACAAGCGACAGGACCGGCCGTGGCGCAAGCACGACACCATCCCGCTGTGACGGGGCGGGGAACGGCATCGGCGGGCCGGCGGTTCGGTTTCAGGGAAACCGGCATCGCAGGAGGACCCGATGACCAAGGATCATGGACCGCAGGTCAAGGACGACGAGACCTACGAGGCGCTGCGCAAGGACGGCGCGTCGAAGCAGAAGGCGGCGCGTATCGCCAACGCACGGGCGAACGACGAGATGTCGCCATCGAAGAAGGGCGGCACGTCGCCACCCTACGAGGAATGGACGCGCGACGAACTCTACGACCGGGCGAAAGAGATCGACATCGACGGCCGATCGGACATGACCAAGGACGAACTGATCGCGGCCTTGCGCGACAGCTAGGCGCGGCGCTGCTGGCCGGGCTTCTGGCGCTGCCAATCGGCGGTGCGGCCCGCGCCGACGGTCTGCCCTCCGGCCAACCCATCGTGCTTTGGGAGGTGGTGTGGGAACGCGTCGGCGACGGCGGTGCGCAGGCCGTGCTGCGGTTCATCGCCCCGCAGATCGCGCGCGACGGCGGCACCGTCGATCCGGACGCGGCCCTGGCCGATCTGGACTGGCTCTGCCGGACGCACGGCTTGCCGATTGCCGCGCTGCCGGCGGCGCGCTCCGACAAGCTGGTGGTCACGCTGATGGACCGGCCGGTGCCGCGTGGCACGACCGACCCCGAGGCGACGCAGTATTTCGGCCTTTACGCGATCGAGGAGGGCGAATGCCGGCCCATCGACTTTTGATCCAGGACGTGGCCCGCTGCCCCGCGCGGGTGATTGTTCGCGATGGGTCGACAATCGCGCCTCCTGCGCCGATTGACGCGGTTTTGGCACTTATACCACAGGCAAACGCGGCATTTCTCACGAGGACGTTTCCCGTGCGACATGCGTCTGCTAGCGTCGCGTCGGGCCGCAGGAACGCGGTCGAACCCATGGGCGGCGCGGGGGGGCTACCTCGTGTGCCGTCCGTCCATTTCAGGAGATCTGGATGTCGAGCATTACCAAAATCGTCGTCGGCCTCGCCGCGCTCGCAGCGCTGTCGGCCTGCGGGAATTCCGAGCCGGAAGAAGTCGTCATCGTCGACCCCGCGCCCGTCGTGGTTGAGCCGGTCACGACCAAGTACTGACCTGCGCGCGGGACGGGGGGCATCCTCCGTCCCGCCGTCGGCCGTCCGTCCCGTATGTGGATGGTCGACATGCTGAAGCATCGGGGTTTTCCGGGCCGGCTCGCCGGAACTGATTTCCAATTCACCATCCGCCGCGCCAACCCCAAGGGCGTGACCCCGATTACCAGGCGCGAACGTTATCGCGACCGGCGCGCGACCGACCGTGCCGCGGACAGGGCCTTCCTCGCCGCGCTGATCGAACATTTCGGGGATGCACCGTTCGAACGCGGAAACCTCGATGCGGGCCGTCTCTCGTGGCTGTTCGGACGCGAGGTGATCGCGGAGGACGATCCGTTCGACGCCCGGGACTACGACGCATTGCTGCGGGTCGATATCGACCGGGCGCAGGCATCCTTTCCCGAGATCTTCGCGTCCGATGACGTTCCGGACGACGACGGGGACGACACATGGGCATGAAGTTGCCGATTTGCATGCCCCTTGAGCCATCGGCCGCCGACGACCCTGTCGGGAACGAAACAATCTATCCGCGACGCCCGGCACCGGGCAGCGTGATCTCGTGCCGGGTGTCCGTGTCCCCTTCGGGGTTCGGGGCTTTCCGTCACGAGTGGAACCGTACCCCTTCCCCTCCCGGACGATGGGTTGGCCGAGATGCCGCCCCATCGTCCGGACCCTTTTTGCGCGGAATCGCACCGTGCGGCCAGGTCCGGGGGCGGCGCGGCAAGTTGAGGCGAAAAACAAAAGAAGTAGCAGGAGCAGTTCCATGTCCATCAAACACCTTCGGGTCAGCGGCGTCCTCGCCGTTCTGGCCCTTTCCGCCTGCGTGGGCACCGATGTGGAGCGTGCCGCGGGCGGCGCGGTCGTCGGTGCGCTGGGCGCAAAGGCCCTCGACGGCAATGTGGCCGGCGGCGCGCTCGTCGGCGCCGCGGCCGGCGCGCTGGCCGACGACGTGTCCGGCTGGGCACGATGACGCCGATGCGGATCGCGACGTTGGAACCGTCCTCCGCGCGCTGACGTTTTCACCTCATACCGAAAAAGGAGAGACATCATGCACCGCAAGTTCATCATTCCCGCCCTGGCCCTCGTTCTCGGCCTGTCCGCCTGCCAGCAGGGCAGCGATTTCGAGCGGGCCGCCGTGGGCGGCGCGGTCGGCTGCGCCGTGGGCGAGATCATCGAAGACGGCAACTGCGTCGCGGGCGGTGCCATCGGCGCGGCCGGCGGGGCACTCGCCAACGACTTCTGATCGGGCGCGCCCGAGGGCGCATCCTTCGGATCAATCGGGCTGTCCGGTCTTGCGACCGGGCGGCCCTTTCTTTTGTCCTTTCGGCGCATGGCCGAAAGGGGTCTATGGACCCGGCGCAAGACCGGAGGGGGGACGATGTTCGACAAGATCCTGATCGCGAACCGGGGCGAGATCGCCTGCCGGGTCATCAAGACGGCCCGTCGGATGGGCATTCAGACGGTAGCCGTCTTTTCGGACGCGGATCGGGGCGCCCTGCATGTCGCCATGGCCGACGAGGCGGTCCATATCGGCCCGCCCCCGGCGAACCAGTCCTACATCGTGATCGACAAGATCATGGATGCGATCCGTCAGACGGGCGCGCAGGCCGTCCACCCCGGCTATGGCTTCCTGTCCGAGAACCCGAAATTCGCCGAGGCGCTGGAGGCCGAGGGCATCGCCTTCATCGGCCCGCCCAAGGGTGCGATCGAGGCGATGGGCGACAAGATCACGTCGAAGAAGATCGCGGCCGAGGCCGGCGTCAGCACCGTGCCCGGCCACATGGGTCTGATCGCGGATGGCGACGAGGCGGTGAAGATCGCGGGCGAGATCGGCTATCCGGTTATGATGAAGGCCAGCGCCGGCGGCGGGGGCAAGGGCATGCGCATCGCCTGGTCCGAGGACGAGGTCCGCGAGGGGTTCGAGGCGTCCAAGAACGAGGCGCGCGCCAGCTTCGGCGACGACCGCATGTTCATCGAGAAGTTCGTCACCCAGCCCCGGCATATCGAGATCCAGGTCCTCTGCGACAGCCATGGCAAAGGCGTCTATCTGGGGGAGCGCGAATGCTCGATCCAGCGCCGCAACCAGAAGGTGGTCGAGGAGGCACCGTCTCCCTTCCTCGACCCGGAGACGCGCCGCGCCATGGGCGAGCAATCGCTGGCCCTGGCCCATGCCGTCGGCTACGCCAGCGCCGGCACGGTCGAGTTCATCGTCGATGGCGACCGGAACTTCTATTTTCTGGAGATGAATACGCGCCTGCAGGTCGAGCACCCGGTGACTGAACTCATCACGGGCATCGATCTCGTGGAGCAGATGATCCGCGTCGCGAATGGCGAGCGGCTGTCGCTGAAACAGGACGACATCGCGCTGAACGGCTGGGCCATAGAGAGCCGTCTTTATGCCGAGGATCCGTATCGCGGGTTCCTGCCCTCCATCGGCCGCCTGACCCGCTATCGCCCGCCGGTCGAGACTGCGCCCGATGCCGAACAGCCTGCGGAGACGCGGGGCGCCCCCGTCATCCGCAACGATACCGGCGTATTCGAAGGGGGCGAGATCAGCATGTTCTACGACCCGATGATCGCCAAGCTCTGCACCTGGGGTCCGGATCGGGCAACGGCGATCGATACGATGCGCGACGCGCTGGACGCGTTCGAGATCGAAGGAATCGGCCACAACCTGCCGTTCCTGTCGGCGGTCATGGACCATCCGAAGTTCATCGCGGGCGAGATGACGACCGCCTTCATCGCCGAGGAGTTCCCCGAGGGTTTCAACGGCGTCGACCTTCCCGGGGATCATCTGAAGCGCATCGCTGCCGCCTGCGCCGCGATGCACCGCGTGGCCGAGATACGGCGCACGCGCGTGTCGGGCCGGATGGACAATCACGAGCGCAAGGTGGGCTCCGACTGGGTCGTGACCCTGGGCGGCGCGCGGTTCGACACCACGATCGCCGCAGACCGCCATGGCGCGGACGTGACCATCGGGGACGAGGTCCTGCGGGTAGAATCGGACTGGACGCCAGGCGATCAGCTTGCCCGTGTCTCGGTCGGCGGGCAGTCGCTCGTCCTGAAGGTCGGCAAGATCACCCAAGGGTTCCGCGTCCGGACGCGCGGCGCGGATCTGACGGTTCACGTGCGCACCCCGCGTCAGGCCGAACTGGCCGACCTGATGCCGCAGAAGGTGGCCGCCGATACGTCGAAGCTGCTGCTGTGTCCGATGCCTGGGCTGGTCGTGCGCATCGATGTCGAGGAAGGCGACGAAGTGCAGGAGGGTCAGGCCCTGGCCGTCGTCGAGGCGATGAAGATGGAAAACACGCTCAGGGCCGAAAAGAGCGGCGTCATCGCCCGGATCAACGCGGCCGCAGGCGACAGCCTCGCCGTCGACGACGTGATCCTCGAGTTCGAGTGACCGCGTGGGGCAGGGCGCCTTCATAGGGATCGACGCCCGCATCTGGCAGGCCGTGATCGCGGGCGGCGTGGTCGCGGCGGGTTGGCTGGTCAACGGCTGGCGCATGCGGCGCGACGCCCGGCGGCTGCGGAACGAGCGGCTGCGCGACGCGCACAAGGCGCTCTTTGCCGAGATCCGCGACATCTGCGCGATCTACTGGCTGGACGGACGGGCGGAGGAACACGCCGCCGACCTGATCGCGCGGATGGAGCGGGAGCCCGAATTCGTGCCCTTCATCCCCCGTGAGGTGCACGGCCTGATCTATCAATCCATGATGGGTCAGATCGACGTCTTGCCGCGCCAGACGATCGACTGGATCGTGGCGTTCTACACCCTGATCCGCTCGATCGAGGCGCTGGCCGACGATATGCGCGGCGAACGTTTCCCCACGCTGGAGCCCGAGCGGCGACTGGCCGTCTATGGTGAATATATCGAGATGCGGCGCCGGGCCTTCGGCTACGGGCAGCGCGTCCTCAAGCTGATCGACGTCTATTCGCGCGACGGTGCGGATGCCGCGCAAGCCATGGTCTCGTCACTCAGTACCCCGGACGCGGGCCGTTCTGGCCCGGAACGTCCGGATGGGGATTGAGCGGAATGTCGAAGTCGCGTTCCATTCCGTATCTCCTTTGCACCCGTATCAATATGGGTGCGCAACGGTCGGCATGCAACTCTCAGCCCTCGCGCAACTCGCGCTGGCGCATCGGCATCTTGTCGATCGAACGTGACAGTTCCCGAACGCTCCAGGGCAGGGGCTTGCGCAGCTTAACCTGCCCGTCCTTGCCGATCAGCACCATCATGAACCCGCGCGGCCGCAGGCGGTCGCGCAACGCGGTGCGTGCGGCCGGATCGGTGTCCACAACCACGATCACGTCGCGTTCGACCAAGCGGTCCATCTCGGACACCAGTTCCCCCACCTGTTCGATGAATGCCGGATCGCGCGGACTGTTGGCGAAGACGACGATCGGCCGCGCGATCCACATCATCTCCTCCAGGTCGACATCCGCCGCCTCGAATATCTGCGACGGATCGGCGAGCCAGCGCTCCTCGATGGTTCCGGTTTCGGCCGCGGATAGCGGCATGGCGAGCGTGAGGGTGGTCAGCAGTGACGTAAGGGCGCGCATCTCGATCTTTCGGTCTGTTTCGTCGAATATAGGCATGAAGCGCACGGCGACGAAGAGCGAGTATGCGGGATGCGGACGATTCTTGGCAAATGGGATGATTAACCGGATGTCAGCTTCGTTTCGGGCAGGGGGTACGCGGAGATGAACCGCTTGCCCGAAGGACCCCGCATGCCCCACATGACCTGCACGCCCCCCGTCACCCTGCATCTGGGCGCACACCGGACGGCGACGACGTCCCTGCAGGGGATGCTGGCCGCCCGATGCGATCACCTCGCCGCGCGCGGCATCGCGGTCTGGGGGCCCGGGCGGACGCGGGACGGCCTGCTGGCGGGCATCGCCGGCGATCCGGGACGCAGCGGGGGGCAGCGCGACGTCCGCGCTTATCGGTCCGCCGGTCGGATCGCGATGCTGCGCGACGGGCTGGAACATGACGGGATCAGCCGGCTGATCCTGTCGGACGCCAACCTGCTGGGCAGCTTGCGCGAAAACGTCCTGCTCGGGCGGCTCTACCCGTCGGTGTCGGGCCGCGCGGAGCGTCTGAACTCCGCCCTGCCGGGCGTCGACCGCATCGTGCTGACCGTCCGCAACCCCGAGACCTGGTGGATCAGTGTGTTCGCCGCGATGATCGGTCGCGGCTTTCCCCCACCCGACCGGGCCATGATCGACGCGGTGGCCAAGTCCCGGCGGTCGTGGCGCGATGTGATCACGGATCTGGCCGAGGCATTTCCGACCGCCCGTCTGTCCATCACCACCTACGAGGAGGCGGCCGCCCGCCCGCAATACGCGTTCCGATCCCTTACCGGCGAGGCGCCCGCCACACCGATCGCGCCGCGCATGGCCGCATCGCCCGACGCCCGAATGCTGATCGATCGGCTGCGCGCAGAGGGCTGGACCGGCGATCTGCCGGTCGAGCACGGACGCTACGCCCCCTTCGATCCGGAGCAGCGCGCCATGCTGCGCGCCCGCTATGACGATGACCTGACCTGGCTGCGCCGCGGTGCCGGCGGTCTGGTCGCAACCGACGACGCCCCCCATCCGGGGCCCTACCGCGACAGGAGATCGGGACATGACACGATCCGACGAGAAAGCCAGCTGGGCGCGGCGGGCTGAAGCCGAGCTGAAGACCCGCACGCCGGACGACCTGGTTTGGCAGACACTGGAGGGAATACCGGTCGCGCCGGTCTATTTCGCCGCCGATCTGGACGGGCTCGACCATCTAGGCGGCGTTCCGGGCGAGGCGCCGTTCACCCGCGGCGTGAAGGCCACGATGTATGCCGGCCGGCCCTGGACGATCCGGCAATATGCCGGCTTTTCGACCGCCGAGGACTCGAACGCCTTCTACCGCCGCGCCCTCGCCGCCGGGCAGCAGGGCGTGTCGGTCGCCTTCGACCTGGCGACGCATCGCGGCTACGACAGCGATCATCCCCGCGTCGTGGGCGACGTGGGCAAGGCGGGCGTGGCCATCGACAGCGTCGAGGATATGAAGATCCTGTTCGACGGCATCCCGCTGGAAAAGGTGTCGGTCAGCATGACGATGAACGGCGCGGTCATCCCGATCCTGGCCAGTTTCATCGTCGCGGGCGAGGAGCAGGGGGTGGACCGGGCGACCCTCTCGGGCACGATCCAGAACGACATCCTCAAGGAATTCATGGTCCGGAACACCTATGTATATCCGCCAGAGCCCTCGATGCGGATCGTGGCCGATATCATCGAATACACCGCCGAGGAGATGCCGCGCTTCAACTCCATCTCGATCAGCGGCTACCACATGCAGGAGGCGGGCGCCGACCTCGTGCAGGAACTGGCCTTCACGCTGGCCGACGGACGCGAATACGTGCGCACGGCCATCGCACGGGGCATGGATGTGGACCGGTTCGCCGGGCGGCTGTCGTTCTTCTTCGCCATCGGCATGAATTTCTTCATGGAGGCCGCCAAGCTGCGCGCCGCGCGCCTGCTCTGGCACCGCATCATGTCGGAGTTCGAGCCGAAGAACCCGAAATCTTCGATGCTTAGGACGCATTGCCAGACTTCCGGGGTCAGCCTGCAGGAGCAGGATCCCTACAACAACGTCGTGCGCACCGCCTACGAGGCGATGAGCGCGGTCCTGGGCGGCACGCAGTCGCTGCACACGAACTCGTTCGACGAGGCGATCGCGCTGCCGACGGAGCGCTCGGCCCGGATCGCGCGGAACACGCAGCTGATCTTGCAGGAGGAGACGGGCGTGACCAACGTCGTCGACCCGCTGGCCGGGTCCTACTACGTCGAGAAGTTGACCCACGATCTGGCCGAAGCGGCCTGGACGCTGATCGAGGAGGTCGAGGAGATGGGTGGCATGACCAAGGCCGTCGCGTCGGGCATGCCGAAGCTGCGCATCGAGGAGAGCGCGGCGACCCGGCAGGCCAAGATCGACCGTGGCGAGGACGTGATCGTCGGGGTCAACAAGTACCGCCGCGAGACCGAGGACGAGATCGACATCCTCGACATCGACAACGACAAGGTCCGCGAGGGGCAGGTGACGCGCCTCGCCCGCATTCGGGAAACGCGCGACCAGGCGGCCTGCGACGCCGCGCTGGCGGAACTGCGCCGGCGTGCGGGCGAGGACGGCAACCTTCTGGAGGCGGCCGTCGAGGCCGCGCGCCACCGCGCCACCGTGGGCGAGATCAGCCAGGCGATGGAGGACGTGTTCGGCCGCCACCGTGCCGAGGTGAAGACCCTCGCCGGCGTCTATGGCGCGGCCTATGACGGCGACGAGGGGTTCGCCGCGATCCAGGAGGACGTCGAGGCCTTCGCCGAGGAGGAGGGGCGCCGCCCCCGGATGCTGGTCGTCAAGATGGGCCAGGACGGTCACGACCGCGGCGCCAAGGTGATCGCCACCGCCTTCGCCGATATCGGCTTCGACGTCGATGTGGGGCCGCTCTTCCAGACGCCCGAGGAGGCGGCGCAGGACGCGCTCGACAACGACGTCCACATCGTCGGCATCTCCAGCCAGGCGGCGGGCCACAAGACCCTTGCGCCGAAGCTGGTCGCGGCCTTGCGCGCGGCCGGCGCGGGCGAGATCCTGGTGATCTGCGGCGGCGTCATCCCGCAGCAGGATTACGCCTTCCTGAAGGATGCCGGCGTGTCCGCGATCTTCGGGCCCGGGACGAACATCCCGAAGGCGGCGGCGGAGATCCTGGCTCTGATCCGAGATGCCCGGACATGACCCGACGCCGGTCCATCCTGATCGGGATGGGCCTCGGCGCCGTCTGGTCGGTCGCCGCTTTGGCGGCCGGATCCCTGCTTTCGGCACGCCCGCTGCCGGAGGCGATGGCGATCGGCCTTCTGCCGGGTGGCGTGGTCCTGCTGGCGCTGATCATGCGGCTGGCCGCGCGGCGCTTCTTCGACGACGGGATTATCGACGGCGCGCCCTTCACCGCACCGTTGGACCGGATCACGCAGCGGGTTCTGTCCAACACGGCCGAACAGCTGATCCTCGCGGCCACGATCTGGCCCTTCGTCGGATGGGTGCTGGGCGGCGGCCATGTCGTGGCGCTGGGCACCGCGTTCGGGTTCTCTCGCCTGGCGTTCTGGGTCGGCTACCTCAGGTCGCCGTCCCTGCGCGCCTTTGGCTTCGCGGGCGGGTTCTATGCCACGATCCTTGCGCTGATAGTGGCCATTCTGCATGCCGTGATCTGACCCGCGCCCGCGCCATTTTTCCCTTGCGACCCGGTATTGCCTGTCCTATTTCCCGCCGCACGGTTGGGGTGTGGCGCAGTGGTAGCGCGACGGTTTTTGGTACCGCAGGTCGTAGGTTCGAATCCTACCACCCCAGCCAATCCTTCCTCAAGTCACGGATACGGTTCGAGAAACGGGCGTTTCGACACCCCAGATCACCCCACTGCGATACATGGGTGTGATACACGGGTGCGAAACACGCCCCGATCGGACCGGCGTTCGATGTTTCCGCCTGCCCGTGAGGGGAGACGGACCCATGAGGCTACCGACGCACGTCCAACGACGCGGGGCGGTCTATGTCTGGCGGCGGCGCGTGCCGATGCGTGGGCAAAACAAAAGTCAACGATTTCTGCAAGTCAGCCTGCGGACGAGGGACTTGTCCACATGTGTTCGGCTTGCGTCCCTCATCACGTGGAAATCCGAGGCGTATCTTCGGGAGGTGATGAACGGACAGCTGTCCCGTATCGAAGCCCAGCGCTTCCTGTCGGCCAACGTCGCCACCGAGACCGCCCGCCTCCGGGCGGAGCGGTATGCCGAGCCGCTCGACATGGGACCCGACGAGTGGCTCGGGCGCGCGATGTCGGAGCGGGTGCGGAAGGCGGCGGCGGAGATCGTGTCCGCGCGCGGCACGGCGGCGGTGCTGCTGTCCGAGGACGAGGAGCGGCTTGCGGGGCAGGGGCTCGGTCCGGCCGAGATCGCGGAGGTTCCGAAAGCCATCGCCGAGTTGGTCGACTGGATCAACGATCCGGCCGCCGCCGACGAGGTCGCTCAGTTCGGCGAGCGAATGCTGGGTCGACGCTCACGGGACGCCCGGGAGACCCGGACCCTGCAATGCCTGCACCTGTCCGGACAGGCGAAAGCCCTCGGGCAGATGGACCGGATAAAGGCGACGGAGCCGCTTGTCGTGGATTTGGCGACGGCGGCCACATCCAGCGCGACGGGGCCGGTCGTCCATCTCGCGACTGCCGGTCCCCTGCATGGGCACTCGACTTTGGCGACCCAAGCGAGGACCCATGCTGAAGAACCAAGCTATTCCGTGCGGACGGCGACGTCTAAAGTTGGGTCTAGCAGGGTCGCAGATGAGCCCCGGAAGCAAGCGAGCCCGACACCGGCCGAGCAGCCGACATCGCCACCGAAGGACCTCTTGAGCAGCCTCGTCGAGGAGACGGTCGCGAAAAAGTATCCCAAGGGCCGGACCACTGCCGCTGAAAAGTCCATCGGCAAGGATCGCCGCCAGTGCCGCAAGGTCCTTTTCCAGTTCGTCGTGGCCGTCGGCGACCGTCCCTTGTCTGAACTGCGCCAAATGGACGTCGCGCATTATGTCGACCTTCTCGCCTGCCTTCCGAGGATTTACGGACGCAGCGAGGCTGACCGGCAGCGGTCGCTCCGGGAACTTGTCGAGCGGGCGGAGGACTTGCCGGACGATCAAATCGGGCTCGCTGCCGGCATGGTCAATCGGAACCTCGGCCACATCAAGAGACTTCTGCGGTACGCCCGATCGCGCGGCTTACACCCCGCGGAGCCGATCGAGCTGTCGGACCTTCGCCAGAAGGATCGCCGCGACGCACGATCGGTGCGAGAGGCATTCGACGCAGAGGATTTAGCGCGACTAGCCCGGCATTCCGTCTGGTCGGGTTGCAAGAGCGAGGGCCGTCGGCACGAGCTCGGCCGGGAGATCATTTGGGACGGTCTCTACTGGGGGCCGCTGCTTGCGGCCTATACCGGGGCGCGACGGGAGGAACTCATGGGGCTTCGGGTCGAGGAGGTCCGGCTGGACGGCCAGATCCCGTTCTTGGCCGTTCAGCTGAACGTGAACCGAGGGCTGAAGAATGCGGCCGCCGTGCGGGACCTCCCGCTCCATTCGCGGATCATGGAGTTGGGCTTCGCCGATTACGTCGCCGGCCTGAAGACGCGCGGCGAAGTCGACCTGTTCCCTGAACTGCGACCGGAGGCCGACGCGGAGAGCTTCGGCTCGAATCTCTACAAGAAGTGGAAGAAGGCCAAGGACGTGGCGCCCGGTACACGAGGGGAACGGAAGATGTTCCACTCTTTCCGCCACACCGTGATCACCCATCTGCGGCAGGAAACGGAGGTCCCGAAGCTCGCGGTCACGGCGTTGGTCGGCCACACGCCGGACGGGGAGACGGACGGGCGATACACGAAGCGCATGCCCCTGGAGAAGGTCGCGGTTGCGGTGAACGCACTGCCTCGGTGGTTTTAGCGAAGGGCGTATTCCGTTGAGAAACTCATGCTCGATCGGGCCGTACCCGGCTGATCGACTTCCTTGGGTGGGGAGGAAGCGGACGATGATGGGACCGAGGAAGGAGGCGCAGGCATCGCTGTTCTACGAGTTCTCGCTGGAGGATTATGTGCCGCGGGACCACCTGCTGCGTTCGATCGACCGGTTCGTGGACCTCGGCGGCATCCGTGCACACCTGGCGGAGTTCTATAGCCACACGGGCCGCCCCTCCGTCGACCCCGAGCTGCTGATCTGCATGCTGATCGTCAGCTACTGCTTCGGTATCCGATTGGAGCGGCGCGTCTGCGAGGAGGTACATCTGAACCTCGCCTGCGGAACGGGCCCACTCCTGGGCTGGCTCGTCGACCGAAAGATCGACCCGCATATTCCCGTCGTCGCCAAGTCGGGCCGCACCGATGGGACCTGGTCGCGCGCCGACTTCGAATGGGACCCGGAGAACGACCGCTACGTCTGCCCCGAGGGCCACGAACTCAAGCAGTTCCGCCGCAACTACTCAGATCCGAACGGCGGTCCGACCGGCAAGGGCACGGCGCGTTACCGGGCGCCCGAGGAGGTGTGCCAGGCCTGTCCATCGAAGCACCGGTGCTGCCCCAACGCCGATGCCCGCAAGATCACCCGCGAGGAGCACGAGGAAGCGCGAGACGTCGCCCGCGCGATCGCCAAGACCGATGCCTACGTGACCTCGATGCGGCTCAGGAAGAAAGTCGAGATGCTGTTCGCCCACCTCAAGCGGATCCTCGGGCTCAGCCGCCTCCGACTACGCGGACCATGCGGCGCAAGCGACGAATTCCTCCTCGCAGCCACCGCCCAGAACCTAAGGAAGTTCGCGAAGACCTTCCCGCTGCCGCAAGAGCCGACCGCACCCTGAGCCGGAGTGCCGATCAGCTAGCATCACCAACGGCTTGCTGCGCGCGCAAACGCCTCTTTTTCCACAGAATGGGGCGGAAAGCGGTCATTCTCTGCGGGTGCAGCGGGGCAGGTTTCGCCGGCAGTTTATCAGGCAAAGAAACAGAACGGTTCCATACACGTCTTCCTACAGCAAATCAGCGTCATCACCTTGGTGCACGTTCTGCGATAGCGGTCGAATAAGCAAAACGCGGGCCGTGGCCCGCGCTTCGAATGTGGTGCAATCGAATGCTTGTTAGCGGCTCGACCACGAATTCTGAACATTGAGTTGATAGCTCTCATCAGTCTTCGAGTCCAGTAGCAACTAAAACGGCTTGCCGGGCCATTTGCGTGGGGCGCGAAGTATGGACCTCCGCTCGTCCCGACCGTAGACATCGTCTGAGCGAAGATGGGCGGTCGTCAGTCCGACTATGGACACCGGCGACCGCCACCCACTGTTCGGCTAGCCCCAGTAGGCTTGTATATCTGGGAGCGGATGATACAACCCCTAAAACGACTTAACAGAGGGTTCTACTATGCGACTCGGACTGGACATTGGCACCAACTCGATCGGCTGGTGGCTCTATGGGTCGGAGAACGGGCGAATCGCCCGGGTGCTCAACGGGGGTGTGCGGATCTTCTCGGACGGGCGCGATCCGAAGTCGAAAGCGTCGAAGGCGGTGGACCGGCGGGCGGCGCGGGCCATGCGGCGGCGGCGGGACAGGTATCTGCGGCGGCGCGCATCGCTGATGCGGAAGCTGGCCGAGGCGGGGCTGATGCCGCGCGACCCAGCGGAAGCGAAGGCGTTGGATGCGCTCGACCCCTATGCGCTGCGGGCCCAGGCATTGGATCAGGCGTTGCCGCTGCACCATCTGGGCCGAGCGCTGTTCCATCTGAACCAGCGGCGGGGATTCAAGTCGAACCGCAAGACCGATCGGGGGGACAACGAGAGCGGATTGATCAAGGACGCTTCGGCGCGGCTTGACTGGGCGATCCGGGAGGCGGGCGCGCGGACCTATGGCGAGTTCCTGCACGAGCGGCGCGAGAGGGCCGACGATCCGCGCCGGGTGCCCACGGTGCGCACCCGCCTGAGCGTCGCAGCGAGGGACGGGGCGGAGGAGGCGAGCGCAGGCTACGATTTCTACCCTGACCGGCGACACCTAGAGGACGAGTTCGACGCGATCTGGGAGGTGCAGGCCGCCTCCGCACCGGAGCGCCTGACGCCGGAGCTGCGCGATGCGCTGCGCGAGACGATCTTCTACCAGCGGTCTTTGAAGGCCCCGAAGGTTGGGCTGTGCTTCCTGACGGGCGAGAAGCGGATCGCCAAGGCGCACCCGCTGACGCAGCGTCGCGTCCTCTACGAGATAGTGAATGCATTGCGCGTCGTCGTGGACGGGGAGGCGGAACGGGGCCTGACGCGGGAGGAGCGGGACCGGGCGATCCACATGCTCGATAACCGCAAGGAGGTGAAGGGACCGGCCAAGGTGACGCTGAAGGCATTGGCCAAGGAGTTGAAGTTGCCCAAGGGCGCACGGTTCACGTTGGCGACGGCCACGCGCGACGCCATCGCCTGCGACCCGGTGCGCGCGGCGATGGGGCATTCGACGCGGTTGGGGGGGCTCTGGTCCGGGCTGGATGCGGAGGCGCAGTGGGACGTGGTGCAAAGGGTGCGCGCCGTCGAGACGGAGGCGCAGTTCGCGGCGCTGGTGGACTGGCTGATCGACCGGTTCGGCGTCGACCGGGAGCGGGCAGTCGCCACCGCGAACGCGCCGCTGCCGGAAGGCTATGCGCGGCTCGGGCTGAGGGCGACGAAGGATATCTTGGTTGCGCTGGAAGAGGACGTGATCACCTACGACAAGGCCGTCGCGGCCTGCGGGATGCACCATTCCGATGGGCGCACGGGGGAAGTATTGGAGCGTCTGCCATATTACGGCGAGGTACTGGACCGGCATGTCATTCCTGGTTCGGGTGATCCGGCGGACGATCCGGTGGAGCGCTATGGCCGGATCACCAATCCCACCGTGCATATCGGACTAGGTCAGTTGCGGCGGCTGGTGAACCGGATCATCGAGGTCCACGGCAAGCCGGATGAGATCGTCGTGGAACTGGCCCGCGACCTCAAGCTGTCCGAGAAGCAGAAGGACGAGGCCAACAAGCGCAGCAATGCGAACCGCGCCAATGCAGAGCGACGCAGCGCGCAGTTGCAGGAACTGGGCCAGGCGGATACCGGCGCCAACCGCTTGCTGTTGCGCCTGTGGGAGGATCTAGGCCCCGCCGTAGGGCCGCGGTGCTGCCCCTACACTGGGGAGACAATTTCGGTAGGGATGCTGTTCGACGGGTCCTGTGACATCGATCACATCTTGCCGTACTCGCGCACGCTGGACGACGGGTTCGCGAACAGGACCGTTTGCCTCCGGGAAGCGAACCGGGAGAAGCGGAACCGCACACCCTGGGAAACCTGGGGTGGGAGCGCCCGGTGGGACGCCATCGAGGGCAACCTGAAGAACCTGCCGGAGAACAAACGTTGGCGGTTCGCGCCCGATGCGATGGAGCGGTTCGAGGGTGAGCGCGATTTCCTCGACCGGGCGCTGGTGGACACTCAGTACCTGTCGCGGCTAGCGCGGACCTATCTGGAGACGCTGTATGACGGCGAAGATGGTCGGCGTCACGTCTGGGTGGTGCCCGGCCGCATGACAGAGATGCTGCGGCGGCACTGGGGTCTCAACTTCGATCTCGGCGTTTCGGAGGACGGCACGGGCAAGTCGAAGGACCGGACCGACCATCGCCACCATGCCATCGATGCCGCCGTTATCGCTGCCACCGACCGCAGCCTGTTGCAGACGATCCAGAAGGCGGCGGGTCGCGATGAGGGCGATGGTCAGGGCGCCGACCGGGTGGCCCGCGATACGCCCGACCCCTGGGACGGGTTTCGCGAGGACGTGCGCGCGCGTCTCGACCGGATCGTGGTAAGCCACCGCGTGGATCACGGGATCGGGCGCGATGCGCGTCCGCGCGGAGGCGGCGCGACCGTGGGCGCGCTGCACGAGGCGACCGCGCTCGGCATCGTGGACGAGAACTACGTCACGACGCGCATCCCGCTCCTGTCCCTCAAACCCAGTCATCTTGTGGAGGGAGGACGGGGCGATATGGTGCGCGATCCGTATCTGCGAACGCTTCTGGCCGCGGCAGTGGATGGGAAGACCGGAAAGGCATTCGAGCAGGCATTGATCGATTTCGCGGCGGTCAATGGTCCGTATCGCGGTATCCGAAGCGTTCGGATTTTGAAGACGTTGCAGGAAAGGGCGCGTGTGTCCGTGCCCAGTCTTTCTCCGATCAAGGCGTATCAGGGCGGCAGCAATCACCGCTTCGAGATTTGGCGTCTGCCCGACGGGAAAGTCGTCTCACAGGTCGTTACGGCCTGGGAAGTGCACAACCTGTCGGACGAGAAGAAGCCCCACCCGGCGGCCAAGCGCCTGCTTTCAGTGCATCGCGGGGACATGGTCAAGCTGCATCGCGACGGCGTGGATGTCACCGGCACCGTTCAGAAGTCCGATGTCGCGAATGGCCTTTTCATAGTCCCGCATAACGAGGCGAATGCCGATAACCGAACGAACGACAAGGATGATCCGTTTCGGTGGATCCAGATCAGCGCTCGACCAGCAATCCTGGCCGGCATCCGCCGCGTGCATGTCGATGAGATGGGCCGCGTCCGCGATCCCGGGCCGCCATGCTGACGCCCGAATCGCTGTGGATAACTTCCGCCGAAAGGGACCGGCGGCATGGACCAGATCATCGATATTGCGACCGACGGACGG
Organism: Jannaschia sp. S6380; assembly: GCF_023015695.1. Taxonomy (NCBI): domain Bacteria; kingdom Pseudomonadati; phylum Pseudomonadota; class Alphaproteobacteria; order Rhodobacterales; family Roseobacteraceae; genus Jannaschia; species Jannaschia sp. S6380. The sequence continues at coordinate 1,351,887 of NZ_JALKAS010000001.1, read as the reverse complement.
CATTTGTCGCGCGACCGAGGGTTCCTGAAAGTCAGTGAATCCGGTACGGAGGTGGGCCGCGTTCCGCTCGATCAGGTCACGGCGGTCATCGTCCACGCTCACGGGACCACATGGACGTCGTCGCTCCTCGCCGAGCTGGCGGACCGGGGCGCGCCGGTGGTGATTTGCGCATTAGACCACGCACCGCGTTCGGTACTCATGCCGCTTGAGGGACACTATGCCCAGGGCGGACGCCTTCGGGCGCAATGGGACGCCAAGCGCCCGATGATGAAGCAGGCATGGAAGCTGATCGTCGCGGCCAAGGTCGAGATGCAGGCCGCCGCCCTCTCATCCGTCGGCGAAGCCCCTGCACCGCTGCGGATGATGGTCCGCCGGATCACCTCCGGAGATACCACAAACGTAGAGGCCCAGGCCGCGCGTCACTACTGGCCGCGCATGATGGGGACAGAGTTTCGCCGCGATGCCGGGGCAGGGGGCGTCAATGCGATGCTCAATTATGGCTACACGGTGCTGCGCTCTGCGACCGCCCGCGCAGTGGTGGCTGCCGGGCTGCATCCGTCCATCGGCCTGCATCATTCCAACCGGGGCAATGCGTTCGCGCTTGCCGACGATCTGATGGAGCCCTTCCGCCCGCTCGTCGATTGCGCCGTTCGCCGGCGAGCACGGGACCATGGGGTCGAGGTCGATACAGATACCAAGCGGGCGCTCGCGCGGTTGATTGCGGTCGATCTCCCCTTCAGCGATGGCGTCTCGCCGGTCTCGGTCGCACTGACGCGGCTCGCAACGTCGCTCGGACAGAGCTTCGAGGCGGGTCGGCTTGCACTCGCTTTGCCTTCGCCACCGGATGATCTCACCCTCGCCGGACTCGGCGGATGACGTCCGCCCCCGCGATCCTATCGGGATACCGTATCATGTGGATACTCGTCATGTTCGACCTGCCGACCGACACGAAGGTTCAGCGAAAGGAGGCGACGGCTTTCCGTAACTTTCTGCTCGACGAAGGGTTCGAGAGATCCCAATTCTCCGTCTATGCCCGCTTCGTGAACGGAAAGGAGGCCTTCGCGACCCGTGTCTCCCGTATCGAGCGGCATCTGCCCTCCGAGGGCGACGTCCAGATCCTCAACTTCACCGACCGTCAGTACCGTGATATCATCCACTTCTCCGACCAAGGACGCCGTGGCGCGCGCCAAAATCCAGAACAGTTGGTGATGTTTTGACCGATTCGTGCGCACTTTCCCGAGCTGGAGTCGGCGGAACACCGTTTCTTTTCAACGCGTTCCACCGTCCACAATGATAGCCGTTCAGAATTCGAGGTCCAGCCGCAACTGAGGGTCCTGCGACGCCAGCCGCGTCAGCATGATAGCCGTTCAGAATTCGAGGTCCAGCCGCAACCCGGATAGCGCGCGCCGCGAAGGCCACCTCATGATAGCCGTTCAGAATTCGAGGTCCAGCCGCAACCCGCCAGAACGAGCAGTGCTGACGCGGCTTATGATAGCCGTTCAGAATTCGAGGTCCAGCCGCAACCGCCGGCCTCGCCGACCGGATCGGCACCCATGATAGCCGTTCAGAATTCGAGGTCCAGCCGCAACGTCATGGGTTGCCCCTTCGTCTTGCAGGTCATGATAGCCGTTCAGAATTCGAGGTCCAGCCGCAACCATGCTCACGGATCAGGATGCTCTCGCGCATGATAGCCGTTCAGAATTCGAGGTCCAGCCGCAACTCATCGTCGGCCGCACCGCCACGGCCGGCAATGATAGCCGTTCAGAATTCGAGGTCCAGCCGCAACCGTGAAGAACATGCTGACGATCCGCGCGGAAATGATAGCCGTTCAGAATTCGAGGTCCAGCCGCAACGGATCATGTCCCCGGGCTCGATGTCGTAATATGATAGCCGTTCAGAATTCGAGGTCCAGCCGCAACCGCTTCCTGTGCGACGTGGCCGAATGGTGTATGATAGCCGTTCAGAATTCGAGGTCCAGCCGCAACGATGGTCGTCATCGCCCTGATCGTCGGGGTATGATAGCCGTTCAGAATTCGAGGTCCAGCCGCAACCGAAGAGGCGTTCTTGGCGAATGTCGTCATATGATAGCCGTTCAGAATTCGAGGTCCAGCCGCAACATGTTCCGGCCTGATGAACAGGCGGTCGATATGATAGCCGTTCAGAATTCGAGGTCCAGCCGCAACTCGGTAATCGTGCGGTCCCATTCGACTGGATGATAGCCGTTCAGAATTCGAGGTCCAGCCGCAACCCCCCGTCCGATGTCGACGTAGGCCATGGCATGATAGCCGTTCAGAATTCGAGGTCCAGCCGCAACCTCGGACGCGTCGTAGCGTCTCGCGCCCCCATGATAGCCGTTCAGAATTCGAGGTCCAGCCGCAACAACTCCCGGTCTTGGATGAATAACCTTATGATGATAGCCGTTCAGAATTCGAGGTCCAGCCGCAACTGGCGACCTGCATGGCAATATTAGCCACTATGATAGCCGTTCAGAATTCGAGGTCCAGCCGCAACTGTACGGCACGCAGGTGCTCAACGGCATGAATGATAGCCGTTCAGAATTCGAGGTCCAGCCGCAACCCGATTCCTAAGAGAGTCCTACAGGACTCTATGATAGCCGTTCAGAATTCGAGGTCCAGCCGCAACTTGCGCTCCGTCCCCAAGCCCAGCCAGATCATGATAGCCGTTCAGAATTCGAGGTCCAGCCGCAACAGGACGGCCAGAGGATGGCCTTCCGGCAGAATGATAGCCGTTCAGAATTCGAGGTCCAGCCGCAACGAAACGAAGGTTTCCGTGACGCCATCGACGATGATAGCCGTTCAGAATTCGAGGTCCAGCCGCAACTCGATGAGGTGCGCCCAATCAGTGCGACGCATGATAGCCGTTCAGAATTCGAGGTCCAGCCGCAACAAGGCGCGATCACGATGACGACGCAGCTTCATGATAGCCGTTCAGAATTCGAGGTCCAGCCGCAACTCTCGCTCCGCAGTAGCTTCTAGCCGGCTTATGATAGCCGTTCAGAATTCGAGGTCCAGCCGCAACGACAAGGACAACGTGGAAAAGGCCATCTTGATGATAGCCGTTCAGAATTCGAGGTCCAGCCGCAACAGATCGAAGGCCACCTGCCGCGCGTCGATGATGATAGCCGTTCAGAATTCGAGGTCCAGCCGCAACGCATGGCGAGCAGCATCGAGAGTTCCGGCAATGATAGCCGTTCAGAATTCGAGGTCCAGCCGCAACATCGGCTCGACCCATAGCGCCACGAACAACATGATAGCCGTTCAGAATTCGAGGTCCAGCCGCAACTGATGCCCCGTCATGTGGGCCGCGAAGGCGATGATAGCCGTTCAGAATTCGAGGTCCAGCCGCAACTCGGGTGCATCACGTGGCCGGTGGCGGGATATGATAGCCGTTCAGAATTCGAGGTCCAGCCGCAACGGGGAACGGGTCGGACAAAATCCCGGTAGATGATAGCCGTTCAGAATTCGAGGTCCAGCCGCAACCGCGCGACGGCGGCGGCGTGGCCGGCCAGTATGATAGCCGTTCAGAATTCGAGGTCCAGCCGCAACGATCAACGGCCCGGCCCGAACCCTTATCGAATGATAGCCGTTCAGAATTCGAGGTCCAGCCGCAACAGCAGAGCTTGCGATGATATATGGGGCGAGATGATAGCCGTTCAGAATTCGAGGTCCAGCCGCAACGAGTCCCGCCAGTTCGCCACCACCGTGATTATGATAGCCGTTCAGAATTCGAGGTCCAGCCGCAACGGTCGACGCCCGGTCTTCACACCTGTTTCATGATAGCCGTTCAGAATTCGAGGTCCAGCCGCAACTGAAGCGGGCGAACTGACGATCACCCCCTCATGATAGCCGTTCAGAATTCGAGGTCCAGCCGCAACCGGCCCGACCGCCAATAGCTGGCCGATGAAATGATAGCCGTTCAGAATTCGAGGTCCAGCCGCAACGTCAGCGGTGGCGTTCTCGGGCGGCGTCGGATGATAGCCGTTCAGAATTCGAGGTCCAGCCGCAACCAGGACGTGGCGAAAGAGCTCGCCGGCGCGATGATAGTCGTTCAGAATTCGAGGTCCAGCCGCAACGCGCTGAACGAAGGTCTTGGAATGCCCCTTATGATAGCCGTTCAGAATTCGAGGTCCAGCCGCAACGGCGCCTGGGTCGACGCCTCGTCCGGGCTGATGATAGCCGTTCAGAATTCGAGGTCCAGCCGCAACGGCGAAGGCGAACGAGGATCTTTCCGCCTTATGATAGCCGTTCAGAATTCGAGGTCCAGCCGCAACTAGCCCGAATATTCGACCTCGCCCCAAGCATGATAGCCGTTCAGAATTCGAGGTCCAGCCGCAACCGAAGAAGCCGAGGAAGCGGCTGTCTGGTCATGATAGCCGTTCAGAATTCGAGGTCCAGCCGCAACACCTATGACGGCGCGCTTCCCGCGACTGGCATGATAGCCGTTCAGAATTCGAGGTCCAGCCGCAACAATACTCTTTGTCGTTCGGGCGGTCCCCGTATGATAGCCGTTCAGAATTCGAGGTCCAGCCGCAACTCCGCGACGAGATAATCGAATCCGGCGATGATGATAGCCGTTCAGAATTCGAGGTCCAGCCGCAACTCCGCGACGAGATAATCGAATCCGGCGATGATGATAGCCGTTCAGAATTCGAGGTCCAGCCGCAACCGGTCCATCCCTTGGCCGCATCGTCGTAGCATGATAGCCGTTCAGAATTCGAGGTCCAGCCGCAACATTCTGTTTGACTGTTACATTCCCGAGGGCATGATAGCCGTTCAGAATTCGAGGTCCAGCCGCAACATGGAGGGCAATTATGAAAACTCGAAGCACATGATAGCCGTTCAGAATTCGAGGTCCAGCCGCAACACGACCTTCGTCGTGACTGTCAACGGCGACATGATAGCCGTTCAGAATTCGAGGTCCAGCCGCAACTTCCGCAACCGCCGGTACAAGCTGGACGATATGATAGCCGTTCAGAATTCGAGGTCCAGCCGCAACAAAACGGCGAAGCGAAACAACCGCAAAATATGATAGCCGTTCAGAATTCGAGGTCCAGTCGCAACGATTTCGCGTAGGCGGCGTAGGAAACGGCCATGATAGCCGTTCAGAATTCGAGGTCCAGCCGCAACAGACGATGGACCCGGACACGGGCCGCGTGATGATAGCCGTTCAGAATTCGAGGTCCAGCCGCAACGGCAAGGCGTTCGTCAAGTGCCCGCGCACCATGATAGCCGTTCAGAATTCGAGGTCCAGCCGCAACACCGACAAGCGCGCCCGCGAGGCGGCCGCGATGATAGCCGTTCAGAATTCGAGGTCCAGCCGCAACACGAGAGGCGCTGCGTAGGAATGAACACGCATGATAGCCGTTCAGAATTCGAGGTCCAGCCGCAACTGTCCACGCCACCGGGTAGGCCGCCTCCTCATGATAGCCGTTCAGAATTCGAGGTCCAGCCGCAACGGGCCAGCAGCCAGGACGTCGTCGCGCTTGATGATAGCCGTTCAGAATTCGAGGTCCAGCCGCAACGACCATCGAATTGATCGTCCCGTCGGAGAAATGATAGCCGTTCAGAATTCGAGGTCCAGCCGCAACGACCATCGAATTGATCGTCCCGTCGGAGAAATGATAGCCGTTCAGAATTCGAGGTCCAGCCGCAACCTCGCGATACCGGCCACTGTCGATCGTGAGATGATAGCCGTTCAGAATTCGAGGTCCAGCCGCAACTGGGCTATGCGGACAGTCAACAGGTCCGGCATGATAGCCGTTCAGAATTCGAGGTCCAGCCGCAACACATCGCTGGCGCGGCAGAGCGAGGGGCGCGATGATAGCCGTTCAGAATTCGAGGTCCAGCCGCAACACAGGGCGTCGCGGAAGGCGAACAGGATGGATGATAGCCGTTCAGAATTCGAGGTCCAGCCGCAACTGCAGGCCCTTGTGGGCCGCCCATGGCAATATGATAGCCGTTCAGAATTCGAGGTCCAGCCGCAACGAAACGGAGGCGTTCCACTTCCAGTCGGGAATGATAGCCGTTCAGAATTCGAGGTCCAGCCGCAACCAGGCTGTGTATCCGAACTGTCATCGATTCATGATAGCCGTTCAGAATTCGAGGTCCAGCCGCAACTCTCGCTCGCGTGGTAGCATCTCGCGCTCCATGATAGCCGTTCAGAATTCGAGGTCCAGCCGCAACACGGCACGTTGACCCCCTATGTTCGGGAAAATGATAGCCGTTCAGAATTCGAGGTCCAGCCGCAACTTGGCTACCCTTCTTCGCGATCCATGGGGGATGATAGCCGTTCAGAATTCGAGGTCCAGCCGCAACTCGCGCGAAATCCACGCGCGGTTGCGGTAGAATGATAGCCGTTCAGAATTCGAGGTCCAGCCGCAACAAGAGGCTCGCACGTGTGGGTGGGCCCATCATGATAGCCGTTCAGAATTCGAGGTCCAGCCGCAACTGCATATGCATCTGGGGCAGGTGGTGCACGATGATAGCCGTTCAGAATTCGAGGTCCAGCCGCAACGCAAAGGCCGGGGAGCGGTCCTTACAACAGATGATAGCCGTTCAGAATTCGAGGTCCAGCCGCCGCTTTGGGACCGGCCGAAGAATACGTTGATTGAAACATGCCGCCATTAACGGTTGGCGTAACATCAAGAGCGGTTGCGAAGTGTGAGAGGTAGTTGAGCCGGAATGCTGCTCCGCAGCAATAAGAAACTAAACCATCGTCCGCTTTGAGCCGTTCGCGTATACTCCAAGCTTCCTTCGATCTCCCTGGAAACCTCGACTAGCGACGCGTCGAGCTCTCGAGTGAGCGCGAGCATGACGGTGAGGGTGGGCTGTCGTTTTCGGGTTTCGAGCAGGGAGACATAGCTGGTCGAGAGGCCCGTGCGGTGTGCGAGTTCTTACTGGGACAGGGTTCGTTCCCGGCGCAGGCGTTGAAGCGTGCGCGCGAAGGCGTCGATGGCGGCGTCGTCCCTGCGATCCATTCGCGAGGGTATTCCGCGAGTTGTCGTGCAAGGCTGATGACCATAGTCACAAACGGCTATACTTCTGCAACCACGTGCGAGAGCGGCTTTGTCCAGAGGGGAGGCTCAAAGGCACATCGCGACCTTGCGATATGACTACAATCCTGCGAACGAGAACTGCGATACACGAAACAGCGGACGGGAGCATCGGCGCCGCGTTATCAGTGACTTGATCGGCGGCGTGGGGTGACCATCGAATCCTACCACCCCAGCCAATCTTCCTTTTAGCGCCTGATCCGGATCGGAAAATCGCCGTTCCAGCACCATCCCATTGCGATGCATGGATGGAAGGCCGGGGTTCCATCCGAGGCGATGCCCCCATCAGCCGTTGGTAGGCGAACGGCTCTCGACGTCGCGAGACCGCGTCTGTGGAACTGGTTCATCTCTCTGCGAAGGATCAGCGAACGGGATTCCTGAAAATTGCCGGGCTTCACGCGGCGTCCGACCATGCGCCTGCCGCCAGCAACGCGCCAGATGCGATGCGTCGGCGAAGCCGCACGCCTCGGCGATCTGCGCCAAGGTGTCGTCGGTCCGCGCCAGCCTTTCGCCCGCGCACTGCAGGCGACGGCGGCGGATGTAGGCCCATGGCGTCTCGCCGGTGGATGCCTTGAACGCGCGCGAGAAGGCCGAGGCGGACATGGCCGCCGCTCTGGCCAACTCGCCCATGGTCAGCGGCGCGGCGATGTGCGTCTCGGCATAGTCGACCGCGCGTGCGAGGCGGATGTCATCGAGTGCTGATGCGGCCGGAAGGCCATGACCGCAGGCGGCGATGAACTCGCCCATCATCGTCAGGAACGCGCCGTCGAGGTCGAGGGAAGCGGCCGGATCGTCGCGTGCCGCTGTGTCCCAGATGGCGTCCATGCAGGCGATTGCCTGCGGGAGGTTTCGATATCGTACAGTGACACCCGCAAGATTCTCGGAGTTCAAATCATGCTGCGCAAGGAGCTGTTTCAGGCCGGGCGCGTCGATAGATATCAACATCAGGGACACGTCGGGAATGCGAAACGCGCAGTCCGTCATGGCGGGATGGATGTCGAGGATCCGACCGATCGTCACGTGACGCTTCCATCCATCGCCGAAATTTTGTCTCAAAGGGGCTGAGCAGGTTCTTCGCTGTCACAAATCAGAATTGTGCCATAGCGGGATCGACGACTTCGATCGCTTTCTGATCGACCGTTATCATTTCTATGCCGAACGTCCCCCCTGCGCGATATTCCTGCCCGAAGTCGCGATTGGGCCATGGCGATAATGGTCCGCGTAGCTTTCGTGCATCTCGATATCCGCGCTCACCGTCGGCTTACGCATAATTGGTCCCAACGTGACGCCAGGTCGACGCGGTCGGGTGGAACGCCGGGATGTTTCCACGTATCCGCCCGGTTCGTTCAAGGCGCCGTCATTTCGCGCAGATCGTTCCATCACGACGACCGGGTCATCCTATGTGTCCAAGTCGTTCTGTGACGATGATCCGGTATGCCCGTTTGGAGCCGCCCCGTTCCCAATCTCCACGGATCGACCGGACGGTCTCTGCCGCACTGTATGGGCGTTGCCGTCCCGCCTCTCGGGGCATCCGCAATCACGGCGCGGGAGGTGGGTCGGATACGGCACGATGTCGTTCACCGCTTTCCCCGCCCGACACATCCACCATTTGCAAGAGGCCAGCGCATGCCCGTTACCCCCAGACAATCGACCTACGTCCAGCCGACGCGACGCGCCGTTCTGGCCGGAGCGGCCTCCGCCGCCGCCTTCGCCGCGCAGGCGCAGACCTCGTCCCTCTGCCCCATACGGCACCGGGCTAACTGTTCTCTACCGATATCGAGGTCGCGGCGGTCGAGGCGATGGTCGACCGCCTGATCCCGGCCACCGGGATGGGATCCGCCCCGCTGAGGGCCGGCGTGCCGACCTTCCTCGACCGGGCTTTGCGTGCCGCCCATGGCCGGGGCGAGGGCACCTACATGCAGGGACCCTTCGCGACGGGCACGTCGGAACAAGGATACCAGCTGCCGCTTGAGCCGCACGAGTTCTATCGCGTCGCGCTGCGCGATCTGGACGAATGGAGCGGTGCCGCACATGGTGCGCCCTTCGCCGCGATGTCGCCCGGAACCCAGGACGACGCGCTGCGCCTGATGCAGTCTGGCCAGATGGCATTGGCCTCGGTCCCCTCGGGGCTGTTCTTCGGCACGTTCTGGTTCGACGTGTGCGCGGGCTATTTCGCCGACCCCATCCATGGCGGGAACCGCGACATGGCCGCCTGGCGGATGATCGGCTTGCCCGGCGCCCGAACGGACCTGCGGCGGAATCTTCCACTGGACGAACGCGTCGATCTGGCCCCCGTCAGCCTGGTCCAGGCCATGGCCCGCGCGCGGAGGATCGCTGACATGGCCCGCAACCTTCCCCGCACCGACGCCGTCATCGTGGGTCTCGGCTGGACCGGCGCCATCGCCGCCGAGGAATTGACCGAGGCCGGCCTGTCCGTCGTCGCGCTGGAACGCGGCCCCGCCTACGGGCAGGAGGATTTCGCCACCCGTCGAATGCATGACGGCCTGACCTATTCGGTGCGCGGCGCCCTGGCGCAGCCGTTGGACCGGACGACCTGACCTTTCGCAACAATTTCGCCCACGCCTCCGCGCTGGTCGACGGCCGGCCCTTCGTCGGCGGCGGCTTCATTGGATCGTTCAACCTGGGCGCCGACCCGATCACCTGCCACCCGACCGCACCGGGCAGTCCGCCTTGGGGCTTCGGCTGGAAGGAGGCGGTCGTCGACGGCTACCGGAACCGCATGGGCTTGAACGTCCACGCCTCGGTCCAGAGCTACCGGGGCAACCACCTGGACCTCGACCCGACCTATACCGATGTCCATGGCCGCCCGCTTCTGCGGATGACCTTCGACTTCCACGACAACGAGGCCCGGAGGATGCGCGACCTCGTCGGTCGCGCCGAGGAGATCGCGCGCGCAATGGGGCCGCGGGACATCCGGGTGAACGGGCTGAAGGTGCCCTACGACATCACCGTCTACCAGACGACGCACAATGTGGGCGGTACGGCGACGGGGCGGGATCCGGCGACCAGCGTGGTCAACACCGCGCTGCAGCATTGGGACGCACACAACCTGTTCGTCCTCGGCCGGTCGGTCTTTCCGCAGAACGTCGGCGTGAACCCCACGCCGACAATCGCGGCGCTGGCCTATCACGGGCTGGGGCGGATGCGCGACGAGTACCTCGGCGATCCGCGACCGCTCGATGCATAGATGCCGTTCAGTCGCCCTCGCGCCAGCGATGCGCCCATTTTGCGATCTCGCGCAGGATGAGGCGCAGGTCGCGGCCCTTTTCCGTCAGGGCATATCCTTGGCCGTCGCCCCGAGGCTCGATGACACCGTGGGATCGCAGTTCCTTCAGCCGTTCAGACAGAAGGCGGTCGCTCAGCCCGGGGATCGCGTCCGCAATCTCCCGAAAGCGGGTCTTGCCGTGGAAAAGGGTCCGAATGATCGCGCCGGTCCAGCGCTTGCCGATCAGCTCTGATGCGGCGTGGAAGTTCGCACTGAACGCGCCGTCGCCCACCTGTTCGCGCCAGGCGGCCTTTTCGACGCTCTCGTCCGGCCCGGTCATAGGTCTCGCCCGGAACGTGAACGGCAAGGATCCGACCTGCCGCTTGACCTGCCAGATTCGACGCTAATTAAACGTAAGTCCTTGAGCCCCGTGGCGGGCATGCCTGACCCCATTGCCCATCGCGCAAAGAGAACCATGTCGAAGCCATCCGCTACCATCCTCGCCACATTGCCCTTCGCGCTGGCCGCCACAAGCCCCCTTGCGGCGGAGACGGCCTTGCGGCCCTACGCACCGGGCACGCCGCAATTCGGAACCGGCGGGACGTCGAATGCCCCGTCGACGGCGATCCTGCGCCAGGACGAGGACTGGTCGGACCTTCGCATGACCCCCGAGACCGAGCGGGACGCCGTAGACCGCCTGCGCCATGTTCCCCTGTCGGCGGATGGCCGGATCTTCGCGTCTTTCGGCTTCGACGGTCGGTTCGGGGCGGAGTGGTACGACGATGCCTCTTTTGGGGACGATCCCGGCGACGACGGCGACTGGCACCTGCGGGCCAACATCCAAGTCGGTCTGACCTTCGGTCAGCGTGCCCGTCTCTACGGTGCCCTGAAGTTCGGCGAGGTGCGCGGCAATCGCGCGCCCGTTCCGGCGGCCGAAGACGATGGTCCCGATGTCCACCAAGCTTTCGCGGAACTGTCCTTCGGAGACGTCGCCGGCGGCCGCCCGCAGGATGCATTCGTGCGGATCGGCCGCCAGGAATTGCACTACGGATCGGGCCGGCTGATCTCGATCCGCAACGGCCCGAACGTGCGCAACGACTTCGACGGCATCCTGGTGCGCGGGCGCATGGGCGACGTGATCGCCGACGCCTTCGCCTTCCGGCCGGTCGAGGACGATCCCGGCCCCTGGAACAACGGCACCGACGACGGGAAATCGCTCTGGGGCGTCTACGCCACGATGCCCTTCGCGGCCCTGCCGCAGGGCAATCTCGACCTGTTCTATATCGGCTTCGACCGGGCGGTCTCGCCCTACGCCTTCCAGCCCGTTCCGGTGGACGAGACGCGCCACACGCTCGGGGCGCGTCTCTGGAGTGGTGGTCCCCCCGGCCAAGGCTGGGGCTGGGATGTCGAGGGCGGCGTTCAGTGGGGCGACGCGCGCGGCCTCGCGGGTGGTGGGGGCGACATACGGGCGGGCTATCTCGCCGGGTCGGGCTCCTATGGCTGGGCCGACGCGGCCTGGTCTCCGGTCGTTTCGATGCGCTTCGGACTCAGTTCCGGCGACGACGATCCGGCGGACGACCGGCTGGGCACGTTCCGCGCTCCTTTCCCGCCCGGACGCTATTTCGGCGAGTCGAACCCGCTCGGCCCCGGGAACCTGGGGGGCGTCGGGCCGGCCATCGCAATGTCGCCCACCGACAAGCTGACGCTAACCGCCCGCTACGAGGCGTTCTGGCGGCTCAGCGATACCGACGGCATCTACGCGCCGCCCCAGATCCCGCTGCGCGGCACGGCCGGTGACGACCGCTTCGTCGGGCACGAGATCGGCCTGATCGCGGACTACGCCATCGACGATGTCCTCTCGCTGAACGCGACCGCCGCCTATTTCGATACCGGCGCGTTCCTCGGGGCAAACGGGCCCGCCGAGGACATCGCCTTCGTCCAGATCAAGCTCAACGCCTCCTTCTGACCCGGACCGGAGCCCTTCCCATGCGACTTCCCCTCATCCTGGCCGCCACCATCCTCGCCGGACCCGCAGCCGCCCAAGACATGCCGGCCGCGCTGGAGCGGCTGGACCCGGAGGACGCGATCCTCGTCCTCGTTGACTTCACTTCGGGCTTCTATCCGATCGTCGATACGATCGAAGTGGACGAGATGCTCAACAACGCGGTCGGAACCGCCAAGCTGGCGCGGACGTTCGACATCCCGATCATGGTGCTGGGCGACGAGGGCGGCTTCTACGGCGAAATGCATCCGGCCATCCGCAGCTTCGCAGGCGGGGGGCAGCCCTTCACGCGCACCACACCCTCGGACTGGGCGTCGGGCGGGTTCCAGGACGCGGTCGAGGCGACCGGCCGGCAGACCGTCCTGATCGGCGGGATCACCACCGACAACTGCACGCTCCTGACCTCGCTCGACCTGCTGCGAGACGGCTACGACGTCCGCGTGATCACCGACATCTCGGGGTCTGACAGCGCGAGCGCCGAACAGGCCGCGTTGATGCGCCTGCGCGACGCGGGCGCGATGACGACCTCGTGGATCACGATCGGATCCGAGTTGATCGAAGACTGGCAGACGCCCGAGGGCGAGGCGGTCACGATGATCTACGGCAAACATATGAACGGTCCGTCCACCTCGACGGCGGGCGGAACGATGAACGACGCTTCGATCGGAGAGCAGAACCGATGACCCGTACGTTCGGTTTGACCACACTCGGCGTCATACTCGTTGCGTCGCAATCTCTCGCGCAGGCGGTCATGGAGCCGCCCGAGGGTTTCGCGCGCGTCGACCTTGCGGGCAATGACGAGACACTGACCTGCATGGTCGGCGGCGATGGCTCGACGATGCTGCTGCTACACGGTTGGCCGCAGACGGCCGCCGAATGGAAACCGGTGCTGCCGGCGCTGTCCGCCGCGTTCACCGTGTACGCCTGCGACCTGCCCGGCGTGCGGGAGAGTACGAACGCCGACGGCGACTACACCAAGTCCGGGATCGCCGACGACATCCACGCGGCGATCGCGGGGGCAGACATCGGTCCGGTTCACTTGGTCGGCCACGACATCGGACTGATGGTCGCCTACGCCTACGCCAGCGCCTTTCCGGACGAGGTGGCGACCCTGACGCTCATGGATGCGCCATTGCCCGGCTCGGACGTCTTTGACGGCATCGCGGCGAACCCGTCGGCATGGCATTTCTCGTTCCATATGGTCGAGGAAGTGCCCGAGGCCATCGTCGGCAACTCCACCGAGTTCTACATTCGCCATTTCATGACCGAACTCTGGGCCGGCCCCGCCGGGCCCCCGGAAGACGTTGTGGCCGCCGCGGTCGACGCCTACGAGGATCCAGACACCCTGCACGCCGGCTTCGAATGGTATCGTGCCTTCCCGCAGGATGCCGAGGACAACGCGATCAAGTTCGCCACTCCACTGCCGATGCCGGTCCTTGCCCTCAATGCCGGCGCGATCTCTCCGGAACCCTTCGTGCTCGAGATGATGCGGCCCCTCGCCAGCGACTTGCGCGGCGGCGCCATCGAGGGTTCGGGGCACTGGCTGACCGAGGAGGCGCCCGACGCGGTGTCCTCGCGTATCCTCGATTTCCTCAGCGAAGTGGGCGCGCGTTGATCGATCGTCGCCGTATGATCGCCGGGACGGGCGCCGCGCTGGCGACCGTGCCGAACCGTGGCCTGCGCGCCCAGACCGGAGAGATTGCGATGACCGACCGACCCCGCCTCGTCATGTGGGGCGCGGCCCTCATGGCGCACCCTCTCGCCGTACGTCTCGAAGCGGTCGCCGAAAGCGGCTTCACCCATACGACCGTCTTCCCGGCCGACATGAAGAAGTGGCGGCGCGACGGCCTCTCCGATGCCGAGATCACCCGGACCATCGAAGCCTCCGGTGTCGGCATCGCGACCATCGATCCCTACACCTGCTGGGTGCCCGGATGGTCGATGGAAGGCCTCGACGAGTTCACGCGCGAGTTCGTCGAAGTGTCCGAAGACGACGTCTTCCGCATGGCCGAAGCGCTGGGCACGGATCAGATCAACCTGGTCGAATCCGCAGGAGCCGAATACGAGCGCTCCGCCTATTCCGATACGATGGGGGCGTTCGCCGAACGCGCGAAAGCGCATGGTCTCCGGCCGACCTTCGAGTTCATGCCGACCTCGAAGATCACCGACCTCGCCACCGGATGGGACCTGATCCAGGCGAGCGGAAGCGATGTCGGGCTGACCTTCGATACCTGGCATTTCTGGCGCTCGGACCCGGATCACGACCTCCTCCGGACAATCCCGATGGATCGCATCCTGGAAGTGCAGATCGCCGATGGTGGGACGCAGGTGGTCGAGGACCTGCAGACCGATCTTCTCTACCACCGCCGCGTGCCTGGCGAAGGGGACTTCGATCTTGTCCGCACCGTCGATGTCCTTCGCGGAAAGGGAGGGATCCGCTCGATCGGACCCGAGACCTTCAGTCAGGAGATGAACGAGGCCCGCCCGGACGAGGCCGTTCGCCGAAATGCCGCAGGTCTCGCCGGACTGATGCCCGAGCTGGACGATCTGACATGACCGGTCCCCCGAAACCGCGAACGAACCTCTCACGGAAAGGTCCGGAAGGAGCCGCATCATGATCCGATCCACGACCGTCCTACCGGTTTTCGCCATCGCTCTCGCTGGCAGCGCCGCCTTCGCCGAGAACCATGCGCCGATCGAGGAATCCACCGCGGCCGAAGCGGCGGAGACGGGCACCCCTCCGCTAGGCAACGACCCTTCGGGTGTCACCATCGAGGAGGACCAGCGCGTCGACGCCGTGTTCCGGTTCAAGATGCGCGACATGCCCGCGCCCCATAGCGGTCCAGCCGTGCGCAATTCGCCCGTGGCGCTGCCCGCCGAGGGGCGATCGCTGCACCTGTCGGACGGTTTCTTGGCCACGCTGTTCGCGTCGGGGCTGGAGCACCCGCGCCAGACCGATGTGCTGCCAAACGGCGACGTGATGGTCGCCCGGCAGGCGCCCGGCCATCCGACGCTGCTGCGCGACGGCGATGGCGTGGCCGAAGGGAACCAGCGCCATGCGGCCCAGTTCAACCTGCCCTATGGCCTCAACGATCGTGAATTGCCCGACGGCGCGCAGCAGATCCTGGTTGCCGATCAGGACGGGATCTGGATCGTCGGCTACGAGACCGGACTCGTCCGCCCGCCCTTCGCCCAGCCCCGCCCTGCCAGCGACGTCCCCGAGGCCGAGCGCGACCCGGGCGAGTTCATGGATGGCCAGACCATGCCGACCGAGGCGGGTGTCTTCGGCATCGTGCAGGGTCACGTGAATCGCGGCATCGCGATCACGGCGAACGGACGCCTCCATGTTGGCGTCGGCACCTCGGGCAATATCGGCGTCGGACCCCTGCCGAAGGCCTCGAGCCAGAGCTTCGACGCGGATGGGACCGACCAGGCCACGACGGTCCGCGGAATGCGCAACCCCTCGGGCCTCGCCGTCAACCGGGACACGAACCACCTCTGGGCCATCGTGCAGGAATGCGACGGTGTCGGCAACGACCCGGTACCGGACTACGTCACCCATGTGGCCAAGGGCGGCTCCTACGGCTTTCCCGACAGCTATATCGGCCCGAACCCGCAGGCGGGCTTCGCCGAGCTGGGCCCCGATCCGGTGAACGAGGCCATCGTGCCCGACCTGATGTTCCAGCCGCATTCGGCCGCCATGGATGCCGCATTCCAAGACGGCGACATGGTCCCGCACCGTTAACACGGCGGCGCCTTCGTCGCGCTGAAGGGGTCGTGGAACCGCACGCAACCGACCGGCTACAAGGTCGTCTTCGCCCCCTTCGCGGACGGCAGGCCCACCGGGACCTCCGAGAACTTCCTGAACGGGTTCTGGGTCTCGGGCGACGACAAGGCCGAGGTGCGGGGCCGCCCGGCGGATAAGGCGGTGGCCCCCGACGGTGCCCTCTTCGTCATGGACGATACCGGCGGAACGATCTGGCGCGCCACCTGCCACGCCCCCGAGGCCGCGGAATGAGGCCCCATCGCAGGGCTTTTCTCGGCGGGGCTGCCGCGCTGGCGGTGTCGCCCTGGCTGTCGGCCAAGGCACAGACTCCGGGCGCCACGATCCTGTCGGGCGGGCGCATCACGACACTGAATCCGACCCGCCCGGAGGCCGAGGCGATCGCGATCCGTGGCGGGCTGGTCCTTGCCACCGGCGACCGCGCCGAGATGCGGGAGGCGCTGCCCGGCGCCCGCGAGATCGACCTGGGCGGCCGGCGCGTGATCCCCGGCCTCAATGACAGCCACCTGCATGCCACGCGCGGCGCCCGCTTCTACGCGCTGGAATTGCGGTGGGACGGGGTGCCGACCCTCGCCCGCGGGCTGGAGATGGTGGCCGAGCAGGCCGCGCGCACGCCGACGGGGCAGTGGGTCCGCGTCATGGGCGGCTGGTCGCGGCACCAGTTCGAGGAACGTCGCCTGCCCATGCCGGCCGAGCTGACCGAAGCGGCCCCCGACGTGCCGGTCTTCGTGCTTTACCTCTACTCGCGCGCCTTTCTGAACGCGGCCGGTGCGCGCGCGGCGGGCCTGACGCCCCAGGGGGCCCGCGAGAGCGAAGGAACGCCGGGCCGCTACGAGATCACCGAAGACGGCGGCGCGATCCTCTATGCCGAGCCGTCGAGCGGCGAGATGAACCGCATCATCGCCGAGTTGCCCGGCCTGGACGCGGCGGCGGAGCTGTCTTCGGCCCGCCACTTCTACCGCGAGCTGGCCCGCTTCGGCCTGACCTCGGTCGGGGACCTCGCGGGCGGCGGACATGTCTATCCCGATGGCTATGCGGCCACCCTGACCATGGCCGAGGCGGGTGAGATGGCAATGCGGATTTCGAATTTCCTGCCGCCCCAGGAGGCGGATCGGGAGTTGGAGATCCTGCAGGGCTATCCCGAACGCTATGCCTTGAACGTCGACCTCGCCGACCGGCTGCGACACGCCTTCACCCTCGAGGGGGCAGGCGAGGCGATCGACCTGTCCTTCTACGACTTCGAGAACTTCATGGCCCCGCGCCCCGATTTGCCGCCGCGCGGCGAGGCCGATGCCGAGTTGCAGGCCATCGTGCGCCACCTCCTGCGGGAGCGGTGGCCGATCCGCATCCATGCGACCTATGACGAGACGATCCGGAGGATGATGGACGTCTTCGAGGCTGCCCATGCAGCAGAGCGAGATGCCGGTCGCGCGGGTTTTCACGGCATCCGCTGGGCGGTTGAGCATGCCGAGACGATCCGCCCCGCGACCATCGCCCGTATCGCGGTGCAGGATCGGATGGCGTTCGCGGGCGAGATCTTCGCCGACCGCTACGGCATGGAGGCCGCGGCCGAGGCGCCGCCGCTGGCCGACATCGTCGCGGCGGGCGTGCCGCTGGGTCTGGGCACCGACGGCACGCGGGCCGCGTCGTACCATCCCTGGACGGCCTTCGACTGGGCGGTGACCGGCCGAACGGTGGGCGGCACCGTCCTCCTGGCGCCGCGTCATCGCCGGACGCGGCTTGAGGCGCTGTCGCTCTATACCGTGGGCTCGGCCTGGTTCTCGGGCGACGAGGCCCGCAAGGGCCGCCTCGCGCCCGGCCAGTATGCCGACCTCGCCGTGCTGGATCGTGACGTGCTGACCATCCCGACAGATGAGATGGTCGCCACGCTCAGCCTGCTCACCCTCGTCGGCGGGCAGGCGACCCACGCCGACGGCCCCTATGCCGACCTTCTTCCCGCATTGCCCCAGATCCTGCCCGACTGGTCCCCCGTTCGGCGGTTCGGCGGCCACCAATCCTGACCCCGACGGAGAGCTTCCATGACACATATAATCAAAGCCTTGGCGACCCTCGCAGCCCTTGCCATGCCGCATGTGGCCGCCGCGCAGGACGGCTTGCGCCTGTCCATCGACGCCGTCGGCGCCGATGCGCAGACCGCCGCCGATCATATCGCCATCGTCGAGCTGTCGAACCAGTTCGAGAACGCCTTCGACGAGGGCGACCTCGACGCGCACATGGCCACCTGGGCCGACGAGATTTCGTTCACCTCTCCCTTCGGAAACTACGACGACCGCGACGGCTACCGCGACTGGGTCTCGGGCTTCATGGGGCAGATGGCCGGTATGGGTGGCACCCGGCACCTCATCACCAACGCGGTGATCGCGGTCGACGGGGATACGGCGCGGCAGACCTGCTACCTCGTGATCGTGGGGCGGACCATGAACGAGGGCGGGCCCGCGATGATGGCCACCGTCCGCTTCGAGGATGAGCTTGTCCGCACCGAGGGCGGCTGGCGCTTTTCCTCCCGCGAGCTGATCCTTGATCAGGATCCGGCCATGTTCGGGGGGCAGTAGGATGCAGATCTATTACATGCCCGGCTCTTGCGCGCTGTCCTGCCATATCGCGCTGGAATGGGCCGGGGCCGATTACGAAACCGTCCGGCTGACGATGGGGGAGGTCCACGGCGACGATTTTCTTGCAGTCAATCCCAAGGGTAAGGTGCCGGCGCTAGCGACGTCCGAGGGCACCCTGACCGAGGCGGCGGCGATCCTTCTTCATATCGGACAGGAATATCCCGACGCGAACCTACTGCCGCCAGCTGGCCTGCCGCGGGGCCTTCTGGCCGAGGCGCTGTCCGAACTGACGGGCGAGTTCCACCCGGCCTTCGCGCCGCTCCACGTTCCGGGCCGCTTCGTCTCGGACGAAGGATGCCACGATGCGGTGCGCGATGCCGCCGAAACCCGCGTCCGGGATCATTACTCACGCTGGGACGAACGGATGCGCGGCCGCGACCACGTGCTGGAAGGCGGTCGAAGCGTCGCGGACGCCTATCTCTACGTGATGTGCCGCTGGACCGGGCAGATCGATGCCGATCTCGACGGCTGGCCGGCGCTTCGGGCCTTCGCCGCGAAACTGGAGAAGGACGAGGGGGTTCGGACCGCCTTGACCGATGAGGGGCTTGATCCCGTCACCGACTGACATCCTTGGGAGGACACGCCGATGCGCTTCTACGATCCCGACCCGCAGCCGGTCCTGGGACCGGTCACGATGCTTCCGCAGAAGGGTTCCGTCTCGGGCGGATCGAAACGTCCGCTGAACTCCTACGCGATCCGGCACGGCGAGGGGACGATCCTGTTCGACGCGCCGGTCTCCTGGGTGACGGGCGCGGTGCGCGCCATCCAGACCCGGGCCCCCGTGGTCGCGCATGTCCTGTCCCATCGCGACCTGGCGGAATCGGGGGATGCGTTCGGCGACTTGGGCGACATGACCGGCGCGCCGTTCCTGATGCACCCCGCCGATCAGGCGCAGGACGCGCCGTCAAAGCTGGACGTCGGACTGGAGGACCCGCGTGCTCACCGAGCACTCGACGGGGCAGAGGTGATCGAGATGCCGGGCCATTCGCCCGGCTCGATCCTGCTGCACCTGCCCGAAGCGCATATCCTGATGGCCGGCGACAGCGCGGTCGGCCCCGGTCCGGACCACGGGCCGGACGATCCGCGCTTGCAACGCCCGATCATGTCGGACGACGCCCGCGCGGTGTTCTGCGACGCGATGGAACGGCTCTTCGACCGGCTGCCCCGGCTGGATGCGATCCTGCCGCTCCACGGACGATGGTGCCTGCGCCGCGACCTGGGTGACGAACGCTTCGACGCGGCGGTTCGCAACATCTGGGAGGGCGAACCCATGGACCCGTGCGGGAAATGAGCATCGGCCCGGACACACCGGACATGCGGCTCTGGACGCTGTTGCCGGCGGGGACGATGACCATCATGGCGGGGGCGACGATCTCGCCATCCCTGCCGGCGGTCGAGCGGGAGATCGCCGCCGGGCCGAACGGCCCCCTGCTCGCGCGCCTCGTTCTCACGACGCCCGCGCTCTTCACCGCACCGACGGCGGCGCTCGCCGGCGCGGCGGTCGACCGGTTCGGACGGCGGAAGCTGCTGCTCGTGGCGATCGCGCTCTATCTGGTGGCGGGTCCGGCCGGCTGGTTGGTCTCGTCGATCTGGGCGCTGCTGGCGTCGCGCGCACTGCTCGGCGTGGCCGTGGGCATCGTCATGACCGCATCGATAACGCTGATCACCGACTACTACGACGGCGCCCGGCGTGACGAGGTCCTGGGCCGGCAGGCCGCGTTCTCCGGGCTGGGCGGCATCGTGTTCCTGTTGGCCGGTGGGCTGCTCGCGGACGTCTCCTGGCGCGGGCCGTTCGCGATCTACGCGCTGGTCCTTCCGATCCTGATCCTCGCATGGCTGCATCTGCCGGAGCCGGAACGACGCGCCCCGCAGGCGGACGATCCGAACCCCGTTCCATTGGCCCGGGGGCGGGTCGCCGGCCTGGCGGGCCTGGCCTTCGCCTCGATGGTCATCTTCTACCTCGTGCCGGTGCAGATCCCGTTCCATCTGGCCGAGATGGGGACCTCCTCCGGGACGCTGTCGGGGGTCGCCGTCGCCGCGACCAAGGCGACCGGCGCGGCCGCCTCCGCGATCTATGGTCGGGTCGCCCGGCGGCTTCCGCGCCGCATCGTGTTCGCGGCGACGTTCGGACTGATGGCGGCGGGCTACGGCATCGTCGCGATCGCGCCGACCCCATTGACCGTCGTCGCGGGGCTGGCGCTGTTCGGCTGCGGCTTCGGCCTGCTGCTGCCGGGCCTCAACGCGTTGGCCGGCGACGTCGCCACCGAGGCCACGCGAGGCCGGGTCGTGGGCGTCATGACGACCTGCCTGTTCATGGGCCAGTTCGCCTCGCCGCTCGCGACGCAGACGCTGATCGCGTCGTTCGGCAGCAATGCGGCGTTCGCCGTGGGGGCCGGACTCCTCCTGGCGCTTGCGGCGGGCTTTGCGGCGCGCGGGCCCTTGGCCCACGCAGTACCCTAAAACGAAAGGACCTGACCATGTTTCCATCGACCACCCCCCGTCTTGTCATCGCGATGATCGCCTCCGCTGCGCCCGCGATGGCTCAGGATGTCGCGCCGGGCGACTGGCCTTCCTACAACCGCGCGCTCCTGTCGGACCGCTATAGCCCGCTGGACCAGATCACCGGCGAGAACGTCGGCACGCTGCGCCAGATTTGTTCCTATGACACCGGATTGACGACCTCGTTCCAGACCGGGCCCATCGTCGCCTCCGGCACGATGTTCTTCACGACCGAGTTCGACACCTTCGCCATCGACGCGGCCACCTGCGAGGAACGCTGGCGCACCACGCTGGACTATCAGCGCGCGGGACCCCTGCGGGTGAACCGCGGTGCGGCGCTTCTCGACGGTCGGCTGTTCCGGGGGCTGCAGGACGGGCGGCTGATCGCGCTCGACGCCGCGACCGGCGCGTTGCTCTGGGAGGTCCAGATCGGGATCACCGACAAGGGCGAGACAATTCCCGCCGCCCCCGTCGCCTGGGACGGCAAGGTCTTTGTCGGCAACGCGGGCGGCGACAATTATGGGGTCAAGGGGCGGGTCTATGCGTTCGATGCCACGTCGGGAGACCCCGTCTGGGAGACGTTCCTCGTTCCCAAGGAGCAGAACGTGGGCACGCTGACGTTGGTCGACGCGCCGATCAGCAACGACGCCACCGACGGCTATGCGACGACGGGTGATCCGACCACCTGGAACGTGGACGTGGACGAGCCGATCACCGGCGGGGCCTCCTGGACGTCCTACACGCTCGACCCGGCGGCGAATGGCGGGCGCGGCCTGCTCTACGTGCCGACGGCCAACCCGGCGCCGGACTTCATCTCGTCCCTGCGCGAGGGGGCGAACCTGATGACGAACTCGATCACCGTGCTCGACGCACAGGATGGCAGCTACGTGCGCCATCACCTGATGGTCCCCGAGGATTTCCACGATTGGGACGCTTCGGCGGCGCCCGCCGTCGTGACCACGGCCGACGGGACGCGGACGGTGCTGGCGGGCGCGAAGGACGGCAACCTCCACGCCTTCGAGGATGTGTCCATCGGCGACATCGGCGGACAGGACGACGTCGGCGGAACCGGCGCCACCGGCGAGGCCGCGCCCGGCGGCGGACAGCCCGCCAGCGCCGTGCCGCCCAACAAGCGTTTCACCCGCGCGGTGACGACGATGCTGAACGTCGACGCGCCGCTCGGGCCGAACGGCACCTATTTCTGCCCCGGCACCACCGCCGGCGTGATGTGGAACGGACCGGCCTACCACGCGGACACCAATCTGGCCTATGTCGGCTCCGTCGACCGCTGCACGACCGTGACCATCGCCGATCCGGAGAACGCGGTCTCGCTGTCGCTGGGGCAGGCCTGGTCGGGCGTATCCGAGGAGATGGCTGAGGACCATGCCTTCGGCGAAAGCGACCCGGCCGAAGAGTCGTAGGGCTGGCTGAACGCCATTGATGCCGATACCGGCGAGGTCGCCTGGGTCTGGCATGCGCCCACGCCGCTGATCGCGGGCGTCACGCCGACGGCGGGCGGGATCGTCCTGACCGGCGACCTGAATGGGACGCTCCACGCCTTCGACGCGGTGAACGGGGCACAATTGGCCACTTATGCCGTCGGAGGCCCCATCGGCGGCGGCGTGATCACCTATACCGACGACGGAAGTGGAGGGGGCCGTCAACTCATCGCCGTGGCGTCTGGCATGAACTCCCCGATCTGGCCATGGAAGGGCGGCCCGGCGCGGATCACCGTCTTGGGGCTGCCGGACTGACGACCTCTCCGGGCGAAAGGCCGCGCAAGGCGCCGTAACATTTGACAGCCAGGGGTGGACTGCCTCACTGGGTCTCCCCCGGGTTGTCGATCGCGCGATGACGACGAACACAAGGTTCCAGCCTCCACATCCGCCGCCCATCGCGCGAACGTGCCGACCAGACGACGTTCGCCGAGACGGACTGCCAAGCCCAGCGTGCCGTCGGCAATGACGATGCCGAAGGCCGATCCCGGCGCGGCGCGTGTTGCGATCAAGGCGGTTCAGAGACGGACCTGCATGGCGGTGTCTTTCTTGCGACGACGCCGCGTCACATCTCGAAGTAGCTGCCACCTTGGACGTTGGCGAAATAGCGGAAGTCCACGGCCAGCGCGCCCGCCACGGCCGCAGCGGCCCGGCCACCCGCTTTCTGCGCCCCGTCATAGTGAACGGGCGCGGTCACGAGCGTGCCGTCGCGGCCCCTTGTCCTTCGGGGTCCAGACCACGAAGAAGTCCTTCATTGGCAGCGGGACGGTCGAGCGTCCCATGTCAACGTCGCAAGCAAACATGCGCCCGGGCTCGACGGCGAGGACACGTGCACAGGCCGTTCCGATGCAGCCGTCGGCGAGGCATCCGCGATCAGTCCGCTCGCGTGGGCGGTTGCGAGACGTGCCATGGTCTCACTCCTGGGGGTGTGGATCAGGCCACCGCCGCGCGGGCGCGGACGGCCCTCCTGGATGCGTCGCCCTTGACCTTGCGGGGATGGGGCTTTCCGACTTCGTTGCAGGGCTTAAGCTCTTCCAACGAGTTCGTGAGCAGCTTGTCGGACTGCATCTTCATCGCCGGCCCCAACGACGTTTCGCGGACGCGCTTGGCGACGGACGCATCCGCGGTCCTGGACCCGCCGGGCCGGGCGGCCGCGACGTAGATGCCGAACGCCCAGCCCCTTACATGTACGTCGTTCGGGCCGAGGACATCCCATCCCTCCTCGGGCGGGGCGGCGGTGGTAGGAGTTCGGCCGGTCTTCATCGGAATGCGCCTCCTGGCGGATGACAGGAACGAGGATCGGCCCGACGGGCACCGGCAAGTATGCAGAACCTGGCAGCCTTCCTGCATACACGCGGAAGGCGGCATGCGCGCCAGCGACGGCCTCGCTTGGACCGAGGGCGGCTACGTTGCCCGCGCCGCCGAACAGCTGCGCTCGGATCCCACCACCGTTGCCCGCCGCCTACGCAGGTCGGAACGTGTTCTCGACCGAAAGCTGGTGGAGCGCATCAAGGCGGCGTAGTCTTGGCGCCTGACCCGGATCATGCCGCGCCGGCATTGGCCGGCGGCACCGGATTGCCGTGGCTGTCCTGGAATCTGCCCCGAAGCCTGTCCGAGCACGAACGCGCAATCGCATCGACCGATCCGACGGGTCGTGTCGTCGCGCGTGGACAGCATGATGGCTCAGGCGCGGCTGGCGACGCCGGCCAGTTCGCGACCTTGGTGCTGACCCATGACGAGATGAGGAGTGATCCGCGTGTTCCGCCAGAGCTCGTCCGGATCGCAATGCCCCTGTAAAACTCTGCTGCCCGTTCGCTGCGGCTTTCCTCGCTGATCGCGCACGGCACGCGTCACTCTCAAGCTTCGCTTCGTTCTCCTCTCACGTCCATGCTGCGACGGATGCGACGAGGCCGTGCATGGCGAGGCCGGCTTGGCGTGCGTCGCGGCGGGATGATCGCCTGGCCGATTGAATGGTCCGGCTTCCGACGGCCGCCCGGTTCCGCAATTCGGCAGGGGTGCCCGCTCAAACCGGGCCCGCGCGGTCAGACGTCCAGCCGTTCCCCGGTGGACGGATCGAAGAGATGCACGCGCGCCGCGTCGATCGAGAACTTCAGCGCGGCGTCGCCCGGGCGCGGCTGATGGACGCCCGACAGGCTGAGGGTGAAGGGCTGCCCGGACCCTTCGAGGCGACCGTGAAGCAGCGTGTTCGCGCCCAGCGGTTCGGCCAGCTGGACATTCAGTGCGACGAGGCCGTCCGGGTCCGGCTGAACGTGTTCGGGGCGGATGCCGACCTTCACCGCGCCTTCATGCGCAGTCGCCAGGGGCAGGGACGACCCGCCCGGCAGCGACACGCTTCCCCCGGCGGCCGTCCCGTTGACGATGTTCATGGCGGGCGAGCCGATGAATTGCGCGGCGAACAGGGTGCGCGGGCGTTCGTAGACGTCGAGCGGCGTGCCGATCTGCTCCACCACGCCGTTGTTCATCACGATCATGCGGTCGGCCATCGTCATCGCCTCGACCTGATCGTGGGTGACGTAGAGCGCGGTGATCCCGAGCTTCGACTGCAACTCCTTGATCTCCAGCCGCATCTGCACGCGCAGCTTGGCGTCGAGGTTCGACAGCGGCTCGTCGAACAGGAACACCGCCGGTTCGCGCACGATGGCGCGGCCCATCGCCACCCGCTGGCGCTGACCGCCCGAAAGCTGCTTTGGCTTGCGGTCGAGATAGTCCTCGAGCTGCAGCAGCTTCGCCGCCTCCGCGACCTTCGCGTTTCGATCCGACTTGGACAGGCCGGCGATCTTCAGGCTGTACGCCATGTTCTCGCGCACGCTCATATGCGGATAGAGCGCGTAGTTCTGGAACACCATCGCGATGTCCCGCTCCATCGGCTCCATCTCGTTGACGCGGTTCCCGCCGATCCGGATCTCGCCGGAGGAGACGCTCTCCAGCCCGGCGACCATGCGCAAAAGCGTGGACTTCCCGCAGCCGGAGGGGCCCACGATGACGATGAACTCGCCATCCGCGATGTCGACATCCACGCCGTGGATCACGGCGGTGTCGCCGAACCGCTTGCGAACGTTCTCGAGACTTATCTCAGCCATTACTTCTCACTGTCCACTAGCCCGCTGATGAAGAGCCTCTGCATCGACACGACGATGATGACCGGCGGGATCATCGCCAGGATCGACGTCGCCATGATAACGGGCCAGTCGGCGGTGTCGTCGCCCGAGGGGAACATCTGCTTGATGCCCATCACGATGGTGTTCATCTCGGGATCGGTGGTGATCAGCAGGGGCCAGAGGTACTGGTTCCACCCGTAGATGAACAGGATCACGAAGAGTGCGGCGATGTTCGTCCGACTCATCGGCAGGACGATGTCGAAGAAGAAGCGCATCGGACCCGCCCCGTCGACGCGCGCGGCCTCGGCCAGCTCGTCGGGGATGGTCATGAAGAACTGCCGAAACAGGAATGTCGCCGTCGCCGACGCGATCAGCGGGAAGATCAGGCCGGAATAGGAGTTTAGCATTCCGAAGCCCGCGACGACCTCGTAGGTCGGGACGATGCGCACCTCGACCGGCAGCATCAGGGTGATGAAGATCATCCAGAAGAACGTCGTGCGCCCCGGAAACCGGAAATAGACGATGGCGAAGGCCGAGAGCAGGGAGATCGCGATCTTGCCCAGCGCGATGCCCAGCGCCATGACCGAGGAGTTGAAGAGCATCGTGGCGACCGGAACGTTCACGCCCGACAGGAGGGCGCGGCTGTAGTTTTCCACCAGCCGGTCGCCCGGCAGCAAAGGCATCGGCGGCGACACGATCTCGGCCTGGGTCACGGTCGATGCGACGAAGGCCAGCCAGATCGGGAAGAAGACGATCAGCACGCCCAGGATCATCAGCGCATGGGTCAGCCACAAGGCGCCGCCCCGTTTCTCGACCATGCCGGGGGGCGGCTCGGCATCGACGGGTGCGATCTTGACGGCCTCGGTCATCAGTAATGCACTCGCTTTTCGACGAACTTGAACTGCAGCACCGTCAGCGCGCCGACGATGAAGAGCAGGATGACCGACTGCGCTGCCGACGACCCCAGATCCTGGCCCACAAATCCGTCCTTGAAGACCTTGTAGACGAGGATCGTCGTCGCCTGCTGCGGCCCGCCCGAAGTGATGGTGTGGATCACGCCGAAGGTTTCGAAGAAGGAATAGACGACGTTTACCACCAGCAGGAAGAAGGTCGTGGGCGACAGGAGCGGCAGCACGATGTCGAAGAACCGGCGCCAGAAATGTGCGCCATCGATGGCCGCCGCCTCAATCACCGATCTGGGCACCGCCTGGAGCGCGGCGAAGAAGAACAGGAAGTTGTAGCTGATCCGCCCCCAGGCCGACGCGACGACCACCAGGCCCATCGCCTCGGCCTCGTTCAGGACGTGGTTCCAGTCATAGCCCAGCAGGCCGACATACCACGACACCACGCCGAC
This sequence comes from Jannaschia sp. S6380, assembly GCF_023015695.1. Classification (NCBI taxonomy): domain Bacteria; kingdom Pseudomonadati; phylum Pseudomonadota; class Alphaproteobacteria; order Rhodobacterales; family Roseobacteraceae; genus Jannaschia; species Jannaschia sp. S6380. The sequence goes on along the minus strand of NZ_JALKAS010000001.1, from coordinate 1,324,702 downwards.
CCGCGTGTTGAACATGAAAAGCCACAGCACGCCCGCGACCGCCGGCGCGACCGCATAGGGCCAGATCAGCAGCGTGCGATAGACACCCGCCCCCTTGATGAGGCGATCGGCCAGCACCGCCAGGAACAGCGCCGGCACCATGGAGACGACGGTGACCAGCGTCGAGAAAACCGCCGTCGTCCAGAACGACGCACGGTAGAACGGATCGTCCAGCAGGTAGGCGAAGTTGCCCAGGCCCACGAATTGCTTGGACAGGCCGAACGGGTCGGGGATGAAGAGGGACTGCCAGATCGCCTGCGCGGCCGGATAGAAGAAGAAAACGGCGGAAATCAGGACCTGCGGAAAGACCAGCGCAAGCGGCAGCAGCCAGCCCTTGAACGTGACGCGCTTTTCCAATGCTCAAACCCCTGCGGGATGCCGGTTTCCGCCGGCAGCGGCCAGGGCCTGGCCGCTGCCGATCTCATGCACGCTTTCGCCCGACGGCTACTGGCTGGCCTGCTCGAAGCGGCGCAACAGCTGGTTGCCGCGATCGACGGCGCTGTCCAGCGCGGTCTGCGCGTCCTTGTCGCCAGCCCAGACGGCCTCCAGCTCCTCGTCGATGATGCCGCGGATCTGGTCGAACGATCCAAGGCGCAGGCCCTTGGAATTGTCGGTCGGTTCCTTCGCGGTCATCTGGATGACGGCCACGTCCGTGCCGGGATTCTCGTCGTAGAATCCTTGGCTGCGGGTCAGCTCGCCCGCCTCGGCCGTAATCGGCAGGTAGCCCGTGTCTTGATGCCACTTTGCCTGTATCTCGGGCGAGGAGAGGAAGTCGAGGAAGGCCGCGACCGCCTCGTATTCCTCCGGCGTCTGACCTTCCATCACCCACAGCGAGGCGCCGCCGATGATCGTGTTCTGCGGCTCGCCCGCGACGGCTTCCCAATAGGGCAGGGGGCGGACGTCGAATTCGAACTCCGCCTCCGAGCTGATGCCCGCATATCCGGCCGACGATTCCGTGAAGAGGGCGCATTCGCCCGCGCGGAAGTTGGCCCCGCCTTCGTTGCGGCGGCCGGCATAGATGAACTTGCCGTCCTGCGCCCAATCCCCCATCGCCGAGATGTGGGCGACCTGCGCATCGGAATTGAACGCCAACTCCGTATCGGTGCCGCCGAAGCCGTTGGCCTGCGTCGCGAAGGGCACGTCGTGATAGGCCGAGAAGTTTTCCAGGTGGATCCAGCTTTGCCAGGCGGTGGTCATCGGACAGTCGACGCCGGCCTCCTTCAGTTGGTCCAGGACCGCGCTGACGTTTTCCCAGGTCGACAGGTCGGTGTCCGGGTCGATCCCCGCTTCCTCCAGCTTGTTGCGGTTGACCCAAAGGACCGGCGTGGACGAATTGAACGGCAGCGACAGCATGTTGCCGTCCGCGGAGGTGTAGTACCCCTTGACCGAGCCGATGTATTTCGACTGGTCGAACTCCATCCCAGCCTCGGCCATGACCTCGTGGATCGGCTTGATCGCGCCCGCGGCGTTCATCATCGTGGCCGTGCCGACCTCGAACACCATCAGGATGTCCGGCTGCTCGCCCGCCCGGAACGCGGCGATCCCGGCATTGAGCGTCTCGGAATAGTTGCCCTTGTGCGAGGCGACGACGCTGTGTTCGTCCTGTGACGCGTTGAACGTCTCGACCTGTTCGGCAACGAGGTCCCCCAGGCGGCCGGTGAAGGCGTGCCAGAACTCGATCTCCGCCGCCCAGGACGGCGCGGCCGTGCCCGTCAGAAGTACGGCCGATACGGTCGATACTAGATATCTTCTCATGATTTCCTCCCTGAAACCTCAAGCGCGTGAAGAACCCGCGCGCGGTTCGAGCCGCGCCGGTTTCTCCGACTTGTATAGCAACACCGCAGCGGACGGACTGCAAGTTGCGTCTGCGGGGGCACGAACGGGATCGGTCGCCCTGCGCGTCTGGGCGGCTTGACCGCATGGGCGCGCCGGCTGCGGGCGAATGTCCTGACGCCCATCGGCCTCCGGACGCAATCTTCGAATGATCCGAAAGGCGGCGGGCCGCGTTGCACCCCGTGGCCAAGTCGAAGGGACGATCATGCCGAAGACCCCGACCCCCTGCATCGATGTTTGCAAGTTCAAGCGATCCGGCCCGGCCGGGACGCATTGCATCGGCTGCTCGATGACGAAGGCGCAGAAGAAGGTCGGCAAGGCCGCGTCCAAGGCAGGACGGGCGGAGGGGGCGGGCTTCGTCGCCCTGGTGCTGGCCCAGCAGGCGCAGATGGGCCGGTACGGCCATCGGCGGGCGGCCTATGTGAAACGGTGCCTCAGGAAGGGCGTGGCCGTGCCTAAGCCGGTTCGGCGCGCCGGTTAGGTGTTCGGGGCGGCGGGCGGCGGCCTTGGCCCACACCCGCGCGTCCGATCTTCAAGATCGCCGGATAGGTCCTTCGGTCCGGTGACGGCTACGATCCGCCCGCGTCCGCCCGGATACTGAAAGCAGGTCCAAATGCCCGAGGTTTTCCCATGTCCCGCGCGCACCGCGACAGCCGGCCGTATCACGCCCCCCATGGCGGGCATCCGCCGCAGACGCAGCTTCTGACCGACCGGGCCGTGTTCAAGACCGCCTATGCCGTTATTCCGGGCGGCACGATGCGCGACATCGTCACCAGCTTCCTGCCGCATTGGGACGAGACGCGTCTATGGGTGCTGGCGCGCCCGATGACCGGGTTCGCCGAGACGTTCAGCCAGTACATCATGGAGGTTCAGCCCGGCGGCGGGTCCGACCACCCCGAGGCGGAGACCGACGCGCAGGCCGCGATCTTCGTGATGGAGGGGGCGGTGACGATCCGGCTCGGGGGCGATGCGCACCGGCTGGATCCCGGCGGCTATGCCTGGCTGCCGCCGGGGGCGAGCTGGACGCTTCGCAACGAAGGCGACATCGCCGCGCGATTCCACTGGATCCGCAAGCGTTATCAGAAGGCCGACGGGATCGACGTTCCAGCGGCGGTCTTCACCTCGGATGCCGAGGTTGAGCCGTCGGTCATGCCCGACACGAACGGCACCTGGGCCACGACGCGCTTCGTCGACCCGGCGGATCTGGGACATGACATGCATGTCACCATCGTCACGTTCCAGCCGGGCGGCGTGATCCCCTTTCTGGAAACGCACGTGATGGAGCATGGTCTCTACGTGCTGGAAGGAAAGGCCGTCTATCGCCTGAACGACGACTGGGTTGAGGTCGAGGCGGGCGATTTCATGTGGCTGCGCGCGTTCTGCCCGCAGGCCTGCTATGCCGGCGGGCCGGGGCCGTTCCGCTACCTGCTCTACAAGGACGTCAATCGCCACGCGCCCCTGACGCTCTAGGTCGCGCGCCCAGGCGTTCTGACAGGTCGGCGGCGGCAGCCACGACCGCGCGCGCCAGCGTCTCCGTCCGGTCGGGGGTGACACGGCTTGCGGGGCCCGAGATCGACAACCCCGCCACCACCTCGCCATGCAGGTTGCGCACCGGGGCCGCGATGCAGCGCATGCCGGCGTTGCGCTCCTCGTCGTCGACGGCATAGCCGCGCGCCGCGATCCGGCCGAGGTCATCCGCCAGCGCGCATGCATCCGACAAAGTGTGATCGGTATAGGCCGGCAGCGGATCCGGCAGCAGGGCGCTGCGGCGCGCCTCGGTCATCGCGGCCAGCAGCACCTTGCCGATACCCGATGCGTGCAGGTCGGCCCGCGTGCCGGGCGGAAAGAACGCGCGGATCGGGGCCCGCGTCTCGATCTGTCCGACGAACAGGACCTCGCCGTCGCGGTGAATGCCCAGATTGGCGGTCTCGCCCGTCGCCTCCATCAGGTCGCGCATCGGACGCCGCGCCCGGTCGATCAGCGACGTGCGGCGCAGGAAGGCCGACCCGATCTGGAACGCGCCCGATCCGACATGCCAGGTCTGGTCCGACGGCTCCAGTTCCACGATGTCATGCGCCTGCAGGGTGATCAGCACGCGATAGACGCTGGCGGCCGGGTCGCCGGTGGCTTCGGCCAGCGCGGTGAGGGTCGCGTCCTCCAGCCGGGACAGGGTAGAGAGGACATGCATCGCCCGGTCGAGTGTCTTGATCGTGTTCTGCTCGGTCCGGTCGGTGAAGGCGCGCGGGCGGCCGCGGGGGCGCGGATCGTTCTTCGACATGTCGGAAATTTCTTTCATGGATCTGTCCGGCGCACGTCTGAAAAACGACAAGCCATGGAGATTATGAGAATAATCGAGTATCTGAAAATAATGAAAGCGATTTTCAGAAAACTGTCAATCGGTTTCCGGTTTGGCTAGGCTCGCCCGTGTTCCGACCAGCGGAGGACCCGATGACCAGCCAGAACCCCGTCTTCATTCCCGGCCCCACGAACATGCCCGAGGCGGTGCGCCTGGCCTGTCACGTGCCGACGATGGACCACCGCTCACCCGCTTTCGCCGAGATCCTGCATCCCTGTCTGGACGGCGTGCGGACGGTGCTGAAGTCCGAGACCGCCGAGATCTTCATCTTTCCGTCCACCGGTACCGGCGGGTGGGAGGCGGCGATCACCAACACCCTGTCGCCCGGCGACCGGGTGCTGGTCGGGCGCAACGGCATGTTCAGCCATCGCTGGATCGACATGTGTCGGCGGCACGGGCTGGACGTGCAGGTGATCGAGGTGCCCTGGGGCCACGGCCTGCCGGCGGACGCCTACGAGGCGGCGCTGCGCGAGGGCGACGTCAAGGCGGTGCTGGCCACGCATAACGAGACCGCGACCGGCGTGGTCTCCGACATCGCGGCCATCCGCCGTGCGACGGACGCGGCCGGGTCCGATGCGCTGTTACTGGTCGACGGGGTCAGTTCCATCGGGTCGATGGATTTCCGCATGGACGAGTGGGGCGTGGACGTCGCGGTGACGGGCTCGCAGAAGGGGTTCATGCTGCCGGCGGGGCTGGCCATCGTGGGCTTTTCGGAGAAGGCGATGGCAGCCACGCGGGCGGCCAAGCTGCCACGCACCTTCTTCGACGTCGGCGACATGGCGAAGGGCTATGCCGGCGGCGCCTACCCTTACACGCCGCCCGTCGGCCTGATGAACGGATTGCGCGTCTCGCTGGACATGCTGCTGTCGGAGGGATTGGAGAACGTCTTCGCCCGCCATCACCGCATGGCCGAAGGGGTGCGCCGCGCGGTCGATGCCTGGGGGCTGGACCTTTGCGCCGCGTCGCCCGAGGTGCAGTCCGACAGCGTCTCGGCCATCCGCACGCCCGAGGGGTTCGATGCCACCGAGATCGTGACGGTGGCAGCGCGGGACTACGACATGGCGTTCGGCGTGGGGCTGGGCGAGGTCGCGGGCAAAGTGTTCCGCATCGGGCATCTGGGCATGCTGACGGATGCGATGATGCTGTCCGGGCTGGCGACGGCCGAGATGGTGATGGCCGATCTGGGCCTCGACGTGACGCTGGGATCGGGCGTGGCGGCGGCGCAGGCGTTCTACCGCCACGGCGGCAAGCAGCAGAAGGCGGCTGCGTGATGAAGGACGCAAACGGCATCGAGGTCCCGACCTATGAGGACATGCTGGCGGCGCATGAACGCATCAAGCCGCATATCCGGCGAACGCCGGTGTTGACGAGCGCCCACCTGAACCGGCTTGCGGGCTGCGAGATGTTCTTCAAGTGCGAGAACTTCCAGGAGCCCGGCGCCTTCAAGGTGCGCGGTGCCAGCAACGCGGTGTTCGGGCTGTCGGACGCGCAGGCGAAGCTGGGGGTCGCGACGCATTCCAGCGGCAACCACGCCTCCTGCCTCAGCTACGCCGCCATGCGGCGGGGCATCCCGTGCCACGTGGTCATGCCGCGCATGGCGCCGCAGGCCAAGAAGGATACGGTCGCGCGTTACGGCGGCCGGATCACGGAATGCGAGCCGTCCACGACCTCGCGCGAGGCGACCTTCGCCGAGGTGCAGGCCGAGACGGGCGGCGACTTCGTGCATCCCTATAACGACCCGCGCGTCATCGCGGGGCAGGGGACGTGTTCGAAGGAGATGATGGAGCAGGTGGCCGAGATCGACGGCGGCGCGCTCGACGCCGTGGTCGCGCCCATCGGTGGCGGGGGCATGATCTCGGGCACGTGTCTCACGCTGGCGACCCTGTCGCCCGACACGCAGGTGATCGCGGCCGAGCCGGAACAGGCCGACGATGCCTATCGCAGCTTCAAGGCGGGCCGCCTCATCGCCGACGATGCGCCCAAGACCATCGCCGACGGCCTGCTGGTGCCTCTCAAGGAACTGACATGGCACTTCGTCTCGAACCACGTCTCGGAAATCTACACGGCCTCCGAGGAGGAGATCGTCGACGCGATGAAGCTGACCTGGAAGCATCTGCGCATCGTGATGGAGGCCAGCTGCGCGGTGCCGCTGGCTGTCATCCTGAAGAACAAGGACGCCTTCGCGGGCAAGCGCGTCGGCGTGATCATCACCGGCGGAAACGTCGATCTGGACAAGCTGCCCTGGATGCGGGGCTGAGGAGGACATGATGAAGGACCTGAACCGCGACGACCTGGAGGTCGGCTACGACGTGCCCGCCCTGCCGGGCATGGACGAGGCGGACATCCAAACCCCTTGCCTGGTGCTGGATCTGGACGCGTTGGAGCGCAACGTGGCCAAGATGGGCGACTACGCCAGGTCCAGGGGGATGCGGCATCGCAGTCACGGCAAGATGCACAAGTCCGTCGACGTGCAGAAGCTGCAGCAGGAGATGGGCGGCGCCTGCGGCGTCTGCTGTCAGAAGGTGTCGGAGGCCGAGGTTTTCGCCCGTGGCGGCATCACGGACATCCTGGTGTCCAATCAGGCGACGGACCCGGCCAAGATCAGGCGTCTGGCGAACCTGCCGAAGCTCGGCGCGCGCACGATCTGCTGCGTGGACGACCTGGCCAACGTGGCCGACCTGTTGAAAGGCGCGACCGACGCGGGAACCGGTATCGAGTGCCTGGTCGAGATCGACTGCGGCGCCGGGCGCTGCGGCGTGACGACGACCGAGGAGGTGGTGGCGCTGGCAAAGGCCATCGACGCGGCGGAGGGTCTGACGTTCAGTGGCATCCAGGCCTATCAGGGCGCGATGCAGCACCTCGACAGCTACGAGGAGCGGCGCGCCAAGACGCAGGTGGCCATCGACATGGTCCGCGACGCCGTCGACGCGCTGAAGGCCCGCGGGCTGGACTGCGACATCGTCGGCGGCGGCGGCACGGGCAGCTATTATTTCGAGAGCGGCTCGGGCGTCTACAACGAGCTGCAATGCGGCAGCTACGCTTTCATGGATGCCGATTACGGGCGCATCCTCGACAAGGACGGCAACCGCATCGACGACGGCGAGTGGGAGAACGCGCTGTTCATCCTGACTTCGGTCATGTCCCACGCGAAGGCCGACAAGGCCATCGTGGACGCGGGTCTGAAGGCGCAGTCCGTGGACAGCGGCCTGCCGACGATCTTCGGGCGCGACGACGTCCAATACGTCAAATGCTCCGACGAGCATGGCGTGGTCGCCGACCCGCAGGGCGTGCTGAAGGTCAATGACAAGCTGAAGCTCGTGCCGGGTCATTGCGATCCGACCTGCAACGTCCACGACTGGTATGTCGGCGTGCGCGGCGGGAAGGTCGAGACGCTCTGGCCGGTGTCGGCGCGCGGCAAGGCGTATTGATCTCTGGATCGGATTTTCGCCGGTCCGGCCCGCCGGGGGCGCGGCCCCCGGACCCCCGAGGTATTTCCGAGCAAGATGAGGACCTATGTGGATTGTTCCTGAAACCAGGGTCGCCGACCTCATGACCGCCGAGGATGCGTTCGACGCGGTCGAGGCGGTCTTCGCCGCGATGTCGCGCGGCGACGCCCGCAACTTCCCCGTCATACGCGAGGCGCTGCCGGGGCCGGAGGAAGCGCTCTATGGCTTCAAGGGTGGCGTGGACGCCGTGGGCGGCGCGCTCGGCCTCAAGGCCGGCGGCTACTGGCCGCACAACCTGTCGCGCCGGGATCTCATCAATCACCAGTCGACGGTGTTCCTGTTCGACCCGGAGACGGGAAAGCCCAAGGCGATGGTGGGCGGCAACCTGCTGACGGCGCTGCGCACGGCCGCCGCCTCGGCGGTGTCCATCGCGCATCTGGCGCGCAAGGACGCAAAGGTCCTGGGCATGATCGGCGCCGGACACCAGTCGGTGTTCCAGATGCGCGCCGCCGTGCGCCAGCGCGACTTCGAGAAGGTCGTCGGCTGGAACTACCACCCGGAAATGTTGTCGCGCCTTGCCGATTGCGCGGCCGAACTGGGCCTGCCCTTCGAGGAGGCCACGCTGGAGGAGCTGGGCGCGCAGGCCGATGTCATCGTCTCGATCACGTCCTCGAACGCGCCCAGCCTGATGTCGGCGCATGTCCGCCCGGGCACCCACGTCGCCTGCATGGGCACGGATACCAAGGGCAAGCAGGAGGTCGAGGCCGCGCTGCTGGCCCGTGCCACGGTCTTCACCGACGAGGTCGCGCAATCCGTCAGCATCGGCGAGGCGCAGCACGCGGTCGGCCAGGGTCTGATCGCGAAGGGCGACGTGACCGAACTCGGCGCCGTTATCAACGGCGATCATCCGGGGCGCACGTCGGACGACCAGATCACGCTTTTCGACGGCACCGGCGTCGGTCTGCAGGACCTCGCCGTGGCCGCCGCCGTGGTCGAGCGGGCAGTCGAGACCGGCGTGGCGGTCGAGTTGACGTTCTGACCTTCGCATAGGTCCGCTCGATCTTCGGAACCGGCTATTCAGTGAGCGGAATAAAAGCGGCCCCCGCCGGGAAAGGCGGGGGCCGTATCACACCCGGATCAGGTGCCGCGGATCAGTGCCGCGGCGTTTCCAGCGGCACGCCTTCGGGCTGCTTGCCCCAGCTCTCGTGCCCGGCCATGCCACCCGCCACCTCCTCGGTGGATTCGGCGGCCAGATCCTCGGGCAGGATGAGGTTCAGCACGATCGCGATGAACGCCGCCGGCAACAGGCCCGACACCATCAGGACGCGCGCCCAGTCGGGCAGGTACTGCACCGCGCCCGGCTCCAGCTGCAGGCCCAGTCCGACCGACAGGGCGACCGCGAAGATCACCATGTTGCGGCGGTTCCAGTCGACATCGGACAGCATCGAGATGCCGGCGGCCACGACCATGCCGAACATCACGATCACGCCGCCGCCCAGCACCTCGATCGGGACGGTGCGGATGACGCCGCCCACCTTCGGGATCAGGCCGCAGACGATCAGGAAGATCGCGCCGCAGGTCACGACATGGCGCGACATCACGCCGGTCATGGCTATCAGGCCGACATTCTGGCTGAACGACGTGTTCGGGAAGCCGCCGAAGATGCCGGCCAGCGCGGTGCCGACGCCGTCGGCGTAGGTCGCGCCGGTGATCTCCTTGTCCGTCGCCTCGCGTCCGGCGCCGCCCTTGGTGATGCCCGACACGTCGCCCACCGTCTCGATCGCCGAGACGAAGGCCATCAGGCAGAAACCCAGGATCGCGGCGACCGAGAACTCGAACCCGTATTTGAACGGCATCGGCAACGCGAAGGCGGCCGACCGCTCCCACGAGGTCGCGATCGCCTCGGTCGTAAGGATTCCGGTGAAGAGCGCGTAGACATAGCCGACGAGAAGGCCGATCAGCACCGCCGACACGGCCAGCATCCCGCGGGTGAAGAACTTGAGCCCCAGCGTCACCGCCACCACGACCAGCGCGGCCGACCAGTTCAGGAGCGAACCGTATTCCGGCGTTCCGATGGCGGGCACCCCGCCGGCAGCGTACTGGATGCCCACGCGGACGAGGGCGAGGCCAATCATCGTGACGACGAGGCCCGTGACCAGTGGCGGCAGGGCAAAGCGGATCTTGCCGATGAACGTGCCGATGATGGCGTGGAACAGGCCGCCGATGATGACACCGCCGAACAGTGCGGCCAACGCGTCGACGCCCTTGCCGGCGACCAGCGGGATCATGATCGGCAGGAACGCGAACGATGTGCCCTGCACGATGGGCAGCGCCGCACCCACGGGGCCGACGGTGATCGTCTGCAACAGTGTGGCGATGCCCGCGAACAGCATCGACATCTGGATCAGGTAGAGCAGTTCGGGAAAGTCCGGCGAATTCGACCCGAAGCCGAAGCCCGCCGCGCCGGCCACGATGATCGCGGGCGTCACGTTCGAGACGAACATGGCCAGTACGTGCTGGATGCCCAGCGGCACGGCCTTGTGAAGCGGGGGTGTGTAATTCGGGTCGCGGAGTTGCTCCGGCGTCCCGATGGACGTGTCTGCCATGATTTCGTTCTCCCTCTGGTTCGCTGGTCCCGGTCCTCCCGACCGGGTTTGATTAGGCGCCCCGTTCGACCTGAATGGGCGGGTCGAGGCGATATTCCTGAAGATTGGGGCCGGGGCCGATGCGGTCGATCACCGCGAAGAGGCCGGGCGCGTGGAGCGGCGTCAGCACGCCGTGCCAGGTGCCGCGATGAAGGTTCACGGCCTGTCCGGCGGCGGCGAGGAAGGCGACCGGATCGCCGGGGACGCCACCCCTGTCGGGCGCCACCGTGACCAGCCATTCGTTGCCATGCATCGGGACGAAGCACTGGCTGCCCTCGGGGTGCCGCTCCAGCAGGTCGAGCGTGTAGGGCAGCGCGCGCGGCGTGGCGTCGAACAGGCTGATGCCCGCGCGCCCGTCCGCGAAGTCGAGCGTCGCGCGGTCGTGGTGCCGCCCGCAAAGCCCCGCATTGATCAGCTTGTCGGGGGCGCCCGCCACTTCGAGGACATCGCCGAAGGGGGCGAAGGCCCTCGCATTCAGGGCGGCGGCCTGAATGATGCGGGTCACGGCAGCATGTCCCGCAGGCGCAGCAGGGCGATGCGTTCGACCTGGCGGCAGGCCTCGGCGAACTCGGTGGCGCGATCGTTGCCGATGCGACGGTCGAAGGCGGCCATGATGCCCGCCTTGTCGTGGTCGCGGACGGCGATGATGAAGGGAAAGCCGTGTTTCTCGACATAGGCCGCGTTGCGGTCCTGGAACGCCGCGCGTTCCGCATCCGTCAGTAGGTCGAGGCCCGCGCCGGCCTGTTCGGACGTGCTCTCGGCCGTCAGGCGCCCCGCGGCGGCCAGTTTTCCGGCCAGATCCGGGTGCGCGGTCAGGACGCCCAGCCGCTCCGCCTCGGACGCCGTGCGAAACATGCGGGCCAGCGCGGAATGCAGGCCGGTCGCGACGTCATGCGCCGGGCCAAGCTCCAGTTCAAAGGCGCGTTTCGCGATCCAGGGGCTGTGCTCGAAGACGGAGCCGAAGCGCCCGACGAAGGTGTCGCGGTCCATCGCGGACGGCCGGTCGCGCCGCCGATGGGGATGCGCAGCCGCCCAATGCGCCGCGATCTGTTCGCGCGTGGCAATCCAGACGCCGTCATGCCCGCGGATGTAGTCGAGAAACCGGCGCAGCGCCTCGGCCCGGCCGGGGCGGCCCGCCAGGCGGCAATGCAGGCCGATCGACATCATCCGTCCGCCTTCGCGATAAAGGCAGTCGAAGCTGTCGCGCAGGTACCGCTCCCAACTGGCGCCGTCGGGATGACCGGCCTGGATCGCGAAGCGCATGTCGTTGGCGTCCAGCGTGTAGGGCAGCATCAACTGGTCGCGGTCGCCGACCTCGACCCAATAGGGCAGGTCGTCGGCATAGGCGTCGGAGACGTAGGCGAATTGCCCGGTCTCGCCCGCGAGCCGGACCGTGTTTTCCGAGGAGCGGCCACAATACCACCCCACGGGCGGGGTTCCGACCACCTCCGCATGCAGGCGGATCGCCTCGGCGATGGCGGCGCGCTCTTCCTCCTCGGGCATGTCCTTGTGCTCGATCCACTTCAGGCCATGCGACGCGATCTCCCATCCGACATCGCGCATGGCGGCCACCTGCGCGGGCGAACGCGCCAACGCGCTGGCCACGCCGTACACGGTCACCGGCAGGTCCGACAGCATCCGGTGCAGCCGCCAGAACCCGGCGCGCGCACCGTATTCGTAGATCGACTCCATGTTGGCGTGCCGCATCCCCGGCCAGGGCTGGGCGCCCGTGATCTCCGACAGGAACGCCTCGGAGGCCGCATCCCCGTGCAGGATGTTGTTCTCGCCCCCCTCCTCGTAATTCAGGACCAGGCTGACCGCGATGCGCGCATCGCCGGGCCAGTTGGCCTCGGGCGGGGCGGTGCCATATCCATGCAGGTCGCGGGGGTAGCGGTTCACGACGGTCTCCTCAACGGCTTCGCGCGACGATACGACGTTTTCGCCGCCCGGACTTTCAAGATCGGTTTGACGGTGTCTCGTTCCGTTCCGGCTTCCAGCGCGGACAAGCGCGCGTATGATCGGCCCGGACCGCAGGAAGGGATGCAGAAATGGCCGGATATCTGACGACCCACGTTCTCGACACGGCGCTCGGCCGACCGGCCGAGGGGATACGCATCGAACTGTTCCGTTTGGATGGCGACGACCGTACGCGTGTGGGCGAGGCCGCGACGAATGCCGACGGCCGGACCGACGCGCCGATCCTGGCGGAGGGGGACTTCGCGACCGGCACCTACGAACTGGTGTTTCATTGCGGCGACTACCTGACGACCGCCGGCACCGCGGCCGAGACGCCGCGATTCCTGGATATCGTGCCGCTGCGCTTCGGCATGTCCGAGGCCGCGCATTACCACGTGCCGCTCCTGCTCTGCCCGTTCGGCTATTCGACCTATCGCGGGTCCTGATCCGCGGCAGCTCGGCCGTCCGCCGCGGCCAGCTCCTCCATCGGATCCGCGTTGAGGTCCGCCCGTAGGCGTTGGATCATGAAATCCATGAACAGGCGCGCTTTCGGGTCCTGATGGCGGCGGTGGGTATAAAGGACCGACACCTGCACCGGCAGGGGCGGCGTCTCGGTGCAGACTTCGACGAGGGCGCCCGAGCGCAGGTGGGCGGCGATCTCGAAAACGGGCTTGAGCGCGATCCCGTGCCCGTCCAGTGCCCAATCCGTCAGTACGTCGCCATCGTCGCATTCGAACGGGCCGCTCACCTCGAACGTCTCGGGGCCTTCGGCGCCCCGCAAGGTCCAGCGGAACTCGGTCGCGCCGGGGAAGCGCAGGTTCAGGCAGGCGTGGCGTCCGCGTGCGATCTCGTCACCGTTGGCGGGCCGGCCGTACGCCGCGACATAGGACGGAGCCGCGCACAGCGCACGGCGGCATTCGGCGACCTTGCGGATGCGCAGGTCGCTGTCTTCGGCGTGGCCCACGTGAAAGGCCAGGTCCAGCCCCTCGGCCGTCAGGTCCAGCCGCCGGTCGCTCAGCCGAAGGCGAACATGAACCAGCGGATAGGCCGCGCGGAACGCCGGCACATGCGGCGCGATCATCCGCCGCCCCAACCAAAGCGGCGCGGCCACCAGCAGATCGCCGCGCGGATTGGCCGTCACCTCGCCGATATCGCCCTCGGCCTCGGTCACCGCATCCAGGATCTTGCAGGCCCCGGCATAGAACAGCCGCCCCTGCTCGGTCGCCGACAGGCGCCGGGTCGTGCGCTGAAACAGCCGGACCCCCAGCCGCGACTCGAGCTGGGCCAGGCGCGCCGATGCCACCGCGGGCGAGATCCGCTGATCCCGGGCGGCGGCGGACATGCTGCCCAGTTCGTAGATGCGGATGAAGGTGGTCAGGTTGTCGAAATAGGACATCCTTCGTGACTATTTGAAAGTGCTTTCCCGGTCCATCGGATAGAGGAGGGCGGGCGACTGCCGTAGGCTTGTCGGCGGACCGCCATGCAGAGGGGATGCGCGATGTACGATCTTGCGATCATGTGGGACTGGCTCGCCTTCGGGGTCCGGTGGCTGCATGTCATCACGGCCATCGCGTGGATCGGGGCCAGCTTCTATTTCATCGCCCTCGATCTGATGCTGAAACCGGCGCAGGGCATGCCCAAGGGCGCCTATGGCGAGGAGTGGGAGGTCCATGGCGGCGGCTTCTATCACACGACCAAGTACCTGGTCGCGCCCGAGCGCCTGCCCGAGCATCTGACCTGGCACAAATGGCAAAGCTACTGGACTTGGCTGTCCGGCGCCGCGCTTCTGGCCATCGTTTATTGGGCGGGGGCCGAGCTGTTCCTGATCGACCCGGCCAAGGCGGACCTGGCCACATGGCAGGCGATCGGGATATCGGCTGCCTTCATCGCCATCGGATGGGTCGGCTACGACGCGCTTTGCCGCTCGCCGCTGAAATCGAATGCGACGGTGGTTATGCTGGTCCTGTTCGCGGGCATCGTCGTGGCAAGCTGGGCGCTCAACCAGATATTCACCGGCCGCGCGGCGCTGCTGCATCTGGGCGCGATGACGGCCACGATCATGACGGGCAACGTGTTCTTCGTGATCATGCCGAACCAGCGCATCGTAGTCGATGACCTCAAGGCCGGCCGCACGCCCGACCCGAAATACGGCGCCATCGCCAAGCTGCGTTCGACCCACAACAACTACCTGACGCTTCCGGTGCTGTTCCTGATGCTGTCGAACCACTACCCGCTGGCCTTCGGCACGGAGTATGCTTGGATCATCGCGTGTCTCGTCTTCCTGACCGGGGTGACGATCCGGCACTACTTCAACACCCTGCATGCCACGGGGCAGGGACCGGCCTGGACCTGGGGTGCCACGGCGGTTTTGCTTGTGGTCATGGCCTGGCTGTCGACGGCCTCGTCCTGGGATGGCGACTACGAGGGGCTGGAGGCGGCCGAGATGACGCCCGTCGCGCTGCGCTTCGCCCAGGCACCGGGCTTCGACGAGGCCGCGATCGCGGTTCGTGGCCGATGCTCCATGTGCCATGCACGTGAACCGGTCTGGCCCGGCATGTACTGGGCGCCGAAGGCGGTCCACCTGGAAACCGACCAGGACATCGCCGCACAGGCACAGCAGATCTACTATCAGGCCGGCGTCAGCCATGCGATGCCCCCCGCCAACCTGACGGAGATGTCCGGGGAGGAGCGCGCCGCGATCCGGGACTGGTTCCGGGAGGCGGGCGGCATGTCGGTGGCCGGCATCGACTGACCCCTGAGGCGCATCGATTGTGCCGACAGACGGCGCCGGACTCGCGAAACCGTGTATGCTTGCCGGAAACGGCGGTGATTGCATCCGCCCGTGCCGCCGAAGGAACGGAGACGTGCGATGCCAGGCCCGACCTCACCCGACCCCGCCATCACCTTCTGGGACCGGATCGCCGACAAATATGCCCGCAGACCCGTCGACGACCCCGCCGCCTATGAGGCGAAGCTGGCCGACGTCGCGGACCGGCTGGAGTCGACGGACCGCGTCCTCGAACTGGGCTGCGGGACGGGCAGCACGGCGCTGCGCCTGGCGCCCCGCGTGGCGCATGTCACCGCGGTGGACGGATCGGGCACGATGATCGCGATCGCGCGGTCCAAGCTGGGCGGCGATGCCCCGGTGAACGTCTCGTTCCGTGAGGCCGACATCATGGAGACGATCCCCGGACAGCCCTTCGACGTCATCTGCGCGTTCAGCCTGCTGCATCTGGTTCCCGATCTGCCGGGCGCGCTTTCGCGGATCCATGACCAGCTCCGGCCCGGCGGCCTGTTCCTTTCCAAAACGCCCTGCCTCGCGGACCGGACGGTCCTGCTGCGCCTGGCGGTCGGCGCGATGCGGCTGGTCGGCAAGGCACCGCCGGTGACGTTCCTGAAGGCCGAGGCGTTGCGCGGCCACCTGCGCCAAGCCGGGTTCGTGATCGAAAGCACGTCCTATTTCGGCAAGGGCCGGCTCAGCCCGTATATCGTCGCGCATCGGCCGGAAGACTGACGGAACGGTCGGGTCCGACGAGGCAGGACATGGCTCCCCGCTTTCGGCCCGCGGTCAACCCACCAGTTCGAGAAGCAGCGCGCGGGTGTTCTCCGCCGTCATCGCGACCGGGTTGCCGCCGGTGCTCGGGTCGGCCAAGGCCCCGGCCACGATCCGGTCGATATCGGGGTCGGTCACGCCCAGCCCCGCCAGCGAGGTGGGGATGCCCAGCACCGCGTTCAGTTCGTCCACGTAGCGGCGGAACCCGTCGAAGCCCCCGTCGATCCCCAGATATGCCGCCGCGCGCGTCAGCGGGCCTTCGATGGCCGATCGGTTGAACCGCAGCACGGCGGGCATGCAAACCGCGTTCGTCGTGCCGTGATGCGTATGATGGATCGCCCCGATCGGATGTGACAATGCGTGGATCGCGCCCAGCCCCTTCTGGAACGCGGTCGCGCCCATCATCGCCGCCGACATCATATGCGCGCGCGCCTCGAGGTCGGTGCCGTTGGCATGGGCGCGGGGCAGGTACTCCTTCACCAGCCGCATCCCTTCCAGTGCGATGCCCTGCGACATCGGGTGGTAATGCGGCGAGCAATACGCCTCGACGCAATGCGCGAAGGCATCGAGACCGGTGCCCGCCGTGATCGTGCGCGGCATTCCCACCGTCAGCTCTGGGTCACAGATGACGATGGCGGGCAGGATCTTCGGATGGAAGATGATCTTCTTCTCCGCCGTCCCGGAATTGGTGATGACCGAGGCGCGACCGACCTCCGATCCGGTTCCGGCGGTGGTGGGCACCGCGACGATGGGCGCGATGGCCCCGGCATCGGCGCGGGTCCACCAGTCGCCGATATCCTCGAAATCCCAGATCGGGCGCGATTGTCCGGCCATGAAGGCCACCACCTTGCCCAGGTCGAGGCCCGAGCCGCCGCCGAACGCGACCACGCCATCATGGCCGCCCTCGCGATAGGCGCGGACGCCCGCCTCGACATTGCCCTCATGCGGGTTCGGGTCGACCTCGGCGAAGACCGCGCGGCCCAGCCCCGCCGCTTCCAGCAGGTCGAGCGTGCGCGTCGTGATCGCCATCCCCGCCAGCCCGCGATCGGTGACCAGCAGGGGCTTCGTGATCCCTGCGGCGGTGCAGGCTTCGGCGATCTCGCCGATGCGCCCGGCCCCGAAACGGACGGATGTGGGGTAGGACCAGTTCGCGGTCGGGATCATGCGGTGCGCGCCTTCTTCAGGTGGTACGATTTCGGCCGGGTCAGGTTCTGGTAGCCGATGACCGACAGGCCCCCGCCGCGCCCCGTCTCCTTGCACCCCGTCCAGCAGAGCGCGGGGTCGAGGTAATCGGCGCGGTTCAGGAACACCGTCCCGGTCTCGATCCGGTCGCCGATCGCCTCCGCCCGGGCCGCGTCGCGGGTCCAGAGCGACGCGGTCAGCCCGAACCGGCTGTCGTTCATCAGGCGGACCGCCTCGTCGTCATCCACGACGGGCATGATGCCGACGACCGGCCCGAAGCTCTCGTCCCGCATCACGCGCATGTCGTGGGTCACGTCCGTCAGGATCTGCGGCATCAGATAGGCGCCGCCATCGCGCGGAAAGTCGGCCGGGTCGATATGGGCACGGGCGCCGTCGGCCAGGGCCTCGCGCGTCTGGGCGCGCACCTCCTCGGCGAAGCGGACATGCGCCATGGGGCCCAGCGTCGTCTCCGGGTCCAGCGGATCACCGAGCCTGTAGCCGTTCACGATCGCCACCGCCTTCTCGACGAAGGCGTCGAACAGCGGCGCCGCCACATAGATCCGCTCGATCCCGCAGCAGCACTGCCCGGAATTGAACATCGCCCCGTCGATCAGCGTGTCGACGGCGGCGTCCAGATCCGCGTCCTCCATGACGTAGCCCGGATCCTTGCCCCCAAGCTCCAGCCCGACCGGCGTGAAGGTCCCCGCCGCCGCTCGCTCGATCGCGCGCCCGCCCTCGACGGAGCCGGTGAAGTTCACGAACCCGAAGGCCCGCGCGGCGATCAGTGCGGAGGTCGTGTCGTGGTCCAGGAACACGTTCCGGAACACGTCCTCCGGCACGCCCGCGGCATGGAACGCGGCCACCATCCGCTCGCCCACCAGCGGGGTCTGCGACGCATGCTTCAGCATCACCGCATTGCCCGCGATCAGGGCGGGCGCGACCGTGTTGATCGCCGTCATGTAGGGGTAGTTCCACGGTGCCACGACCAGCACGACGCCGTGCGGGACCCGTTTGATCACCCGCCGGAACGCCTCGCTATCTTCCACCACGACGTCGGCCAGCGCGCCTTCGGCGATGCCGGCCATGTGCGTCGCGCGCTCTTCGAAGCCGCCGAACTCGCCGCCATACCGTACCGGCCGCCCCATCTGCCGCGCGAGTTCCGGTACGATCTCGTCGTTCATCGCGCCGACCTTGGCGACCCCGGCCAGAACCAGGTCGATCCGCTCGGAAAGCGGCCTCGCGGCCCAGTCTGCCTGTGCGGCCCGGGCACGGGATACGGCGGCGTCGGCGTCGGCTCGCGACAGGGTGGGGCGTTCGGCCACGACCGACCCGTCGATGGGGGAGATGCAGGTGATGCTCATGTCAGGCCCTCTCGAATCCGCGTGCGATTTCCCAGTCGGTGACGGCGCGGTCGAACTCCTCCTGCTCCCATTCGGCGGCGCGGGTATAGTGGTCGACCACCTCGTCCCCGAGCGCGCGCCGCATGAAGTCGGAGCCTCGCAACGTCTCCGTCGCGTCGCGCAGGGTGCGCGGGATGTTCGCCGCCTTCGCGTCCTCATAGGCGTCGCCGGCCGTGGCGGGCGCCAGCGCCAGCTTCCGCTCGATCCCGTCGATTCCAGCGGCCAGCATCACCGCCTGCGCCAGATAGGGGTTCAGGTCCGATCCGCCGATCCGGCATTCGACCCGCACGCCCTTGGTTCCGGCCCCGCACAGGCGGAACCCGGCGGTGCGGTTGTCGACCGACCAGACCGTCTTGGTCGGCGCGAAGGTGCCCTTGGCGAACCGCTTGTAGCTGTTGACGTAGGGCGCCAGGAAATAGGTGTAATCCG
Source organism: Jannaschia sp. S6380 (assembly GCF_023015695.1). Taxonomy (NCBI): domain Bacteria; kingdom Pseudomonadati; phylum Pseudomonadota; class Alphaproteobacteria; order Rhodobacterales; family Roseobacteraceae; genus Jannaschia; species Jannaschia sp. S6380. The sequence goes on along the minus strand of NZ_JALKAS010000001.1, from coordinate 1,305,863 downwards.
GCGAATGCGCGATCAGGCCGGCCATGTAATGCCGCATCGTGTCGGACATGCCCAACTCGCCATCGGGGTCGTGGAACGCGTTCGCCCCGTCCTGCCAGATCGACTGGTGCACGTGGCTCGAACTCCCGGTCCGCCTGGGGTGCCATTTCGGCAGGAAGCTCGCCGCGTGCCCCTGCTGCCACGCGATCTCCTTCACCGCGTGCTTGGCGATGGTGTGGTGGTCGGCGCAGTCGAGTGCCGGCGCATAGCGGATGTTCAACTCCTCCTGTCCCGCCTCCGCCTCGCCCTTGGTGTTCTCGACCGGAAGGCCGGCGGCGAACAGGTGGTTGCGCAGGGGGCGCATCACCCCCTCCTCCTTTGTGGTCTGAAGGATGTGGTAATCCTCGTTGTAGCCGCTGATCGGGGTCAGGTCGCGGAAGCCGGACTTGTGGATTTCGTCCAGGCTCCGCTCGAACAGAAAGAACTCCAGCTCGGTCGCCATCTGCGCCTCGAACCCCAACTCGGCCAGGCGCGCGATCTGCCGCTTCAGGATCGCGCGCGGCGAATGGGGCACCGGCGCATGCGTGTCGTGGTCGAGCACGTCGCACAGCACCATCGCCGTCCCCTCCAGCCAGGGCACCGGCCGGATCGTGTCGAGGTCGGGTTGCATGACGTAGTCGCCATATCCTGCCTTCCACCCGGCGGCCGCGTATCCCGGCGGCGTCGCCATCTCCAGGTCGGTGGCCAACAGGTAGTTGCAGCAATGCGTCTCCGCATGGGAGGTCTCGACGAAGTTCGCGGCGTGGAACCGCTTGCCCATCAGCCGCCCCTGCATGTCGACGAGGCAGGCCAGCACCGTGTCGATGCCGCCATCGGCCACGCGGGATTTCAGGTCGTCGAAGCTGAGCGTACCGGGCATGTCGTTATCCATTCGTTGAGAGGCGGGGGCGCCCGCGAAGGCGCCTCCGGCAACGGGTCAACCGTAGCGATAGGGCCGCCCGGCCTTCTCCATGTCGGCGTTGTACTGCTTGAAGATCTCGACCACCCGGCGCTTGGTGTCGCTCTCGGCGGCGATCTCCTCCCAGAACTCGCGCGCGGCGTTCTCGACCTTGGCCCATTCGCCGTCGGGGATGGAAGTCAGTTCCAGCTTCTCGCCATGGACGCGCAGCCGTGCCTCGCCGCCCCAGTACCAGTACTGGCGATAGTAGTGCGACTGGTCGCAGCAGGCCCGGAACAGCGTCTGCAGATCCTCGGGCAACTCGTTCCACCGCTCCATGTTGGCGAAGAACGACCCGGCCCAGGCGCCCGAGATGTTGTTGGTCAGGAAATAGTTCGTCACATCCGCCCAGCCGACGGTGTAATCCTCGGTGATCCCGGACCACGCGATGCCGTCCAGCTCGCCGGTCTGCACCGCGACCTCGATATCCTCCCATGGCAGGTTCACCGGCACGACGCCGAACTGCGACAGGAAGCGCCCGGCGGTCGGGAAGGTGAAGATGCGCTTGCCCTCCAGATCGGCCAGCGACTGGATCGGGTCCTTGGTGGCGAAATGGCACGGATCCCAGGCGCCCGCGCTGATATGCTTGACGCCGACCTTCTCGTATTCCTCGGCCCAGATCTCGTTCAGGCCGTACTGGTTGAACAGGACGGGCACGTCGAGCGAGTAGCGCGAGGCGAAGGGGAAATAGCCGCCGAACACCGTGACCTCGGTGGGGGACGCCATGGAATCGTCGTCGGACTGCACCGCGTCGATGGTCCCGCGCTGCATCGCCTGGAACAGTTCGCCCGTCGGAACCAGCTGGTCGGCATAGAACAACTCGATCTGCATCCGGTCGCCGGCGATCTTGTTGAAGTTGTCGACCATGCCCTGCACCACGTGCTCGGCCAGCGCAGCCCCGGCATAGGTCTGCATCCGCCAGGTGATCGTGCCTTGCGCCAGGGCGGGCGTCGCCAGCGCGGCGGGGGCGGTCGCGGCCCCCGCGATGAACTTGCGTCTCGTCGTCATGCTTTCTCTCCTTCGTTGGGTTCTCCGGCCGGTTCGTCGGCTCTTCTAGGGCTGCTGATAGACGTGGTCGGGAAGCCAGGTCGCGAGGCCCGGAAAGGTCATCACCAGGGCCAGCGCGAGGACCATCACCGCCACGAAGGGCGTGATGGAGGCATAGATGTCGCGCAGCCCGATCTCGGGCGGGGCCATCGCGCGCATCAGGAACAGATTGTAGCCGAAGGGCGGCGTCATGTACGCGATCTGCGTCGTGATCGTATACAGGATCCCGTACCAGATCAGGTCGAACCCCATCGCCCCCACCAGCGGCACGTAAAGCGGCGCTACGATCACCAGCATCGCGGTGTCGTCGAGGAACGTGCCCATCAGGATAAAGCTCAGCTGCATCAGGATCAGGATCGTCCAGGGCGACAGGTTCAACTGCTCGGTGAACAGCGACTCGATCGCCTTGACCGCGCCCAGCCCGTCGAACACCGCGCCGAAGGCCAGCGCCGCCAGGATGATCCACATGAACATGCAGGTTATGCCCAGCGTGTTGCGGACCGAGTTCTCGAACACCTCGCGCGTCATCCGCCCCTTCAGGATCGCGGCCAGGAAGGCGGCGAGCGCGCCGATGGCCGAGGATTCCACCAGCGACGTCCAGCCGTTGACGAAGGGCACCATCATCGCCGCGAAGATCACCAGCGGCAGGAGTCCGGCACGCAGCAGGCGCAGCTTCTCGGCGCGCGGCATGTCGCGATCCTCGGCCGACAGGACGGGGCCGAGCGCCGGGTTCAACCGGCAGCGGATCGCGATATAGGCCACGAACAGCGCCGCCATCATCAATCCGGGCACGACCCCCGCCAGCCAGAGCTGTCCCACCGGTTGCCGCGCGATCATTGCATAGAGGACGAGCACGACCGATGGCGGCACGAGGATGCCCAGCGACGATCCCGCCTGGATCACCCCCGTCACCATCCGCTTGTCGTAGCCCCGTCGCAGCAGTTCCGGCAGCGCGATCGTGGCCCCGATGGCCATCCCCGCGACGCTCAGCCCGTTCATGGCCGAGATCAGGACCATCAGCCCGATCGTTCCCACGGCCAGCCCGCCGCGCAATCCGCCCATCCAGACGTGGAACATGCGGTAGAGGTCGTCGGCGATCCGGCTCTCGGACAAGACGTAGCCCATGAAGATGAACATCGGCAGCGTCAGCAGCGGATACCACTTCATCAGCTTCATCGCCGCCGAGAACCCGATGTCGAACCCGCCCCGGTCGCCCCAGAGCAGCAGCGCGGCGACCACGGCCACGAAGCCGATGGCGCCGAACACCCGCTGCCCCGTCAGCAGCATCAGCATCATCGACGAGAACATCAGCGTGGCGATCAGCTCATACGGCATCAGGTCGCCTCGCCATCGAGGGTTTCGCCCCGCAGCCGCAGCACGTCCTTGAACAGCTCCGACAGGCATTGGAGCAGCATCAGGAAGAGACCCAGCACCATGACCGCCTTTATCGGCCACAGATACGGGCGCCACGCGGTCGAGGAGCGCTCGGCATGCCCGACCCCCTCGGCCCCGGTCAGAAGGCCGCCGAAGAAGGTGAAGGGCTCGCTGCCGAAATAGCCCAGCGCGTAGGCCGTCGAGCTGATCCCGCCATAGAGCAGGACGCACAGGTAGAAGATCAGGAAGCACACCGTGATCAGGTCGAACCACGCCTTCCGCCGCGCCGACCAGCCGCCATAGAGCAGGTCCATCCGCACGTTCGACCCCATCTGGATCGAATAGGGTCCGCCCAGGACGTAATAGCCGACCATCAGGAACTGCGCCATTTCCAGCGTCCAGAGCGAGGGGACGAAGAACGTCTTCGACACCGACGACCAGAGCAGCACGCCCATCAGCATGAAGATCCCGTACATCACGATGCGCCCGACCCGGCGGTTCGCACCGTCCACCGTGCGGATGAAGCCGTGCATCAGCCTGTGCATCGCACCGCCCCCGCCAGCCCGGTCATCGTAAAGGCCGCCGCCAGCCAGCCGGCCAGCATTCCGGCCATCGCCGCCTGTTGGGCCTTCGTCGCGATCAGGTCGCTGCGGATCTCCAGCATCACGTTGGGATGCCCGCCCGCGACCGCGTGCGCCCGCAACGTATGCGTCACGCCGTCGTCGGGGCCATAGGGCTCGTTCCGCCGCACTACCGCATCGGTATGATCGCCCGCGACGGCCAGCATCGCATCGGCCAGCCGCGCGTCGCTGTCGTGCAGCACACCGATCTCGACCGCGCGCCTCTGGCCGTGGAAGACGGGCGTGAAACTGTGCAGGGTCACGATCACCGGCGCCTCGGCCCGCGCGATCCGGTCCGCGAGCGCCGCGCGGAACGGATCATAGAAGACCCGCACCCGGGCCGCGCGGTCCGCCGCGCTCAGGTTTCGGTTGCCCGGCACGTCGAACACTTCGCTCCGCTCGCGCATCGCGTCGGGCGCATCGGGCGGGCGGTTGCAGTCGTAGACCAGCCGCGACACCGTTCCCGACACCAGAGCCGCGTCCAGCCGCGCCGACAGCCCTTCGGCCACCGCCAGCGCGCCCGGGTCCCAGGCCGCGTGGCTCCGCCGCGCTTCGGTCGACAGGCCCAGGTTCGCGAATTCCGGCGGGATGAACGCGCTGGCATGTTCGCAGACCAGCAGGACGGACGACGTGCCGCCGGGACGGATCACCCGAACCGGCCCCTCCGATAGCTCCGCGTCGCGATGCATCACCGTTCCCCCATGCCCGAAAGGTGCTGATGGTTAACGGAACCTGTCAACAGATTTCTGATAATTCTGTTCCACGAGCGGCGATCCTGATATATTTCCGATCAGAATAAGGGGCCGTGCGATGACAGACGGTGCAATGACCATCTCCGACCGCATCCAGGCGCGGCTCGACGACCTGACCCGGGCGGAGCGGCAACTGGCCCATTCGATCCTCGAGAATTATCCGGCCTCCGGGCTCGGCCCGCTGACGGCGCTGGCCAAGGATGCGAACGTCTCGGTGCCCACGGTCGCGCGGATGGTGCAGAAGCTGGGCTTCGGCGGCTATCCCGAATTCCAGGCCGATCTGCGCGAGGAATTGAAGGCGAAGGCCCGCAACCCCATCGCCCGGCACGACACCTGGGCCGGGGCGGCGCCGTCGGGCCACATGCTCAACCGCTTCACCGACGCGGTGATAGACAACATCCGTCACACGCTGGCGCAGATCGATCCGGACCTGTTCGATGCCGCCTGCGCGCTGGTGGCCGATGCCGACCGTCACCTCTATATCGTCGGGGGCCGCATCACGCACACGCTGGCCGAATACCTGTTCCTGCACCTGCAGGTGATCCGCCCCCGGATCACGCACATCCAGTCGACCTCGAACGCCTGGCCGCACTACCTGCTGAACGTGGAACCCGGCGACGTGTTCGTGCTGTTCGACATGCGCCGGTACGAGAACAACACTCTCAAACTGGCCGAAATGGCCCACGCAAGGGGCGCCAAGCTGATCCTGTTCACCGACCAGTGGCGCTCGCCGGTGCACGGCCTGGCCGACATCACGCTCAGCGGCCGGATCGTCGCGCCTTCGGCCTGGGATTCCGCGGCGGCGACCCTCCTGCTGGTCGAGACAATGATCGCCGCGGTGCAGGATCTGGACTGGTCGGACACCAAGGACCGGATGCAGACGCTGGAGGACATGTTCGACCAGACCCGGCTCTTCCGCAAGTTCACCTGACCGGGCGGGGCCGCGCCGGACGCGGGCGGGGCGGCTTGTCATTGCCGCGGGCGGCGGCCATCCTCGGGGCAGGGGGACGTCCATGACCCGTGACACCAAAGGTCTGCGCCACGCGCGCGAGGTCGAGCATCATCTGGGCTGGCTCGACAGCTTCACCTCGGCGGCGCTGGGCGTTCTGGCGGTCGCGTCGGGGGTCTATACCTATCTCGGCGTCCGCGGCCTGCTGGACGATGGCGGGGCGCTGTCGCTCTTCGCCGCCGTGGCCTACAGCGCTGCCGTCTCGACCGGCATCTTCGTCTTCTGGTCCTATCTGCTGCGACTTCTGCCCGCGATGCGGACGGCGGCGACGCGGCTGTGGCTGCTGCTCGCGATGGCGATCGGGTCGGCGGCCATCGTGGCGATGTCGTCCTGGCTGAACGCCGCCGCGCTGGCCGGATCGGCCGCGGTCGAGCAGCACCTCGCCCGGACGGTGCAGGACTACCAGGCGTCGCTGGAACGCGCGCATGAGGTGACGCTGCAGGGCCAGGCGCTCGGTCTCGACATCGGCCGGACGCGTCAGGGGTTCGAGGACCTGTCCCAGCAGGAGGCGGGCGGCGGCCTGTCGGGGCTCGCGGGGCGCGGGGCGGTGTTCCGGGTGCTGACGCAGAAGTCCGACGAGCTGGCCGCGCTCGAGGCGCTGATCGCCGCGCAGGACGCGCCCGTCGCGGCGGCCTTCGCCGAGGGCAACGCCATACTCAGCCGGATGCGCGCGCTGACCGTCGCGCCCGGCAGCGTCGACGACCGTGCCGTCGAGTTCTCCGAGGAGGCCGTGCGCCTGGCCGGCGTCATCACCACGCTGCGGCAGCTGTCGGTGGCCCCGCTGGTCGACCGGGCCGCGCGCGACCTGGCCGAGTCGGTCGTGCTGCCGCGACTCGACGCTGGCGATGCCGGCGGGCAGGCCGCGCAGCAGGCTACCATCACCTCGCTGCTGGAGGTCTTGGGCCGGCGGGCCGAGACGCTGCAGGCCGCCGCGTCGGAGGTGCTTGCCCTCGAACCCCCGTCCGAGGTGATCTACACCCCGATCTCGACCGCCGACGCGGTCATCCGCTATGCCCGCAACTTCGCGCCGTCCTGGGCGGGGGCCATCGCGATCGACCTGCTGCCGGCGGTGCTGGTCCTGATCGTCGCGGTCGCGCAGGCCGCCATCCGCGCCGGGCGCGACCCCGCCGAACCCGAGGACGCCATGACAGTGGCCGAACTTCGCGCCGCCGTGCTGGCCCTGCGCGAGATGGAGGGGGAGGACCGCACCGGCCCGGCCATGCGCATCCTCGCGGGCGACGACGACGGACCGGCCCCGCCGCGCAAGGCCGCCGAATGACCGATGCGCCGGGCCCGATTGCCAGTCCCGAACGCCGCACGCTGCGCTGGCTGCTGGGCGGGCAACTCGTCCTCGCCGCACTTCTGATCCTTCTGGACCTCGGCCCGATCCTTCCGCGCATTGCCGCCCCGTCGCTTGCGCCCGAACTGGATCGTCCGACCCGGCCCGGCGACCAGACCCGCCGCTATCGGCCCTGGGATCCCGCCCACCCCGGAACCGGTGTCGACCCCGACATGCCCCGCCGCCTGATCGCCGAGGAGGTCGCGGACGAGGCCGGCCCCACGCTGTCGCTGCGCGGCGCGATCGCCGCGGGGGATGGCGCGCGCATCGCGGACGCGCTGCGCCGCACCCGCCCGGCGACCGTCCTGCTGGATAGCCCGGGCGGCAGCGTGGCCGACGCCGTCCAGATCGGCCGCGCGATCCGCGACGTCGGCGCCGGTACGCGGCTGCCCGACGGCGCCGTCTGCCTGTCGGCCTGTCCCTACGTCTTCGCCGGCGGCATGACGCGCAGGGTCGGGGACGCGGCCCGCCTGGGCGTCCACCAGCACAGCTACGGCGCGTCGACGATCCTGCCGGCCCTTCTCGCGGTCGAGGATATCCAGCAGGGCCAGGCCGAGGTCCTGGACCATCTGTCGGCCATGGGGATCGACCTGCGGATCATGGGTCCCGCCCTCGCCACGCCCGCCGACGAGATCTATATCCTGACCCCCGAGGAACTGTCCGAGTGGAACGTCACGACGGCCCAGCTGTGATGCCCGGCCTTCGTGGCGGCCCGCCCGGGACGACGGGCATTCCCTTCCTTCTGATGCGCGGCGGCACGTCGCGCGGCCCCTGCCTGCGCCGCGCCGACCTTCCAGCGGATCGTGATGCGCTGACGGCGCTCCTCCTCGACATCGTGGGCGCGGGGCATCCGCTGAACATCGACGGCGTGGGCGGCGGGGCGTCGGTGACGACGAAGGTGGTCATGCTGTCGCGCGCGGACCGGGACGGCGCGGATATCGACTACTTCTTCGCGCAGGTCGGGGTGGAGGATCGGATCGTCGATTATGCCCCGACCTGCGGCAACATGCTGGCTGCCGTCGGCCCTGCCGCGATCGAGTTCGGGCTGGTGGAGGCCACGGGCCCGGAGACGTCGGTCGTGATCCATGCCGTGAATACCGGCGCGCTCGTCGACGCTCGCATCCGGACGCCGGACGGCATGTCGGATTACGCCGGCGATTGCGCCATCGACGGGGTGCCGGGACGGGCCGCGCCCGTCCTTCTGAACTTCCGCAACACGGTGGGCGCGCTGACCGGCAAGCTGCTGCCCAGCGGGCAGGCGACGGACCGGATCGAGGGTGTCGACGTCAGTTGCGTCGACCTCGCCATGCCCGTCGTCTTCGCCCGCGCCGCCGATCTGGGTCTGAGCGGTGCCGAGACCCCGGCGGAGCTGGATGCGATGCCCGCGCTTCTGGATAGGATCGAGGGGATCCGCCGCACGGCCGCCGCGCGGATGGGCATGCCCGACCCGGCCGCATCGGTCGTGCCGAAATTTGCGCTCCTGTCCCCGCCGCGGCACGGGGGGACGGCGACGGTGCGCTATTTCACGCCTTGGCGGTGTCATCCGACCGTCGCCGTGACGGGCGCGCAATGCACCGCCGCGTGCATCGCCCTGCCGGACACGGTCGCGGACGGCCTGGCCGCGCCGCGTGCCGGGGTCACTTGTGCCATCGAACACGCATCGGGCCGCATCCTGGTGGAGGTGAACCGCTTCGACCCCGATCCTGCGGGGGCGGGGGTCGACATGGCCGTGGTCCGCACCGCCCGCAAGATCGCCGAGGGCCGCGTCTTTCCCCGCCCGCCCGCCTGACATCGGTCATCCCGTCAGGGCGATCCGAAAGAAATTCAGCCCGCCGAACACCGTCAGCACGTCGATGGCCACCGCGTGCCGCCCGTCGCCCATCCCGCGCAGCAATCGCTGGCCCAACCAGTTCCCCGGCAAGGTGGCCAGTCCGCACAGGATCCCCAGTTCGAGCCAGCCATTCCCCAGCATGTCCGTCCCGCCGAAGACCGCCGTGCGCGTCACGTTCATCGCCAGCGCGATCGCCGCGAGCGTGCCGACGAAATAGCGCCGCGACAGACCGTATCCCAGCAGGAACGGGATCAGCAGCATCCCCGCGCCCACCGACGCGCCCGAGATGAAGCCATAGACCCCGCCCGCCCCCATCAGGGACCGCGGCCCCGCGACCACCTGGCGCCGGCGGGCCCAGTGCCGCATCGGAACACTGGCCAAGATGGTCGTGCCCAGCAGGATCGCGACGGTCGTGGCGTTCAGCAGGCCGTAGACCAGCGCCCCGCAGATGACGGCGGGCAGCGCCGTGCCCGCCACCAGCGCCAGGGCGCGCCCGCTGATCGCGTCGCGGTTGAAGAACAGGCGTGCGACCCCGCTCATGGTCAGGGCCACGGCCAGGACGGGCACGACCGGCTTCACGCCGATCAGCTCGGCCAGAAGGATCGCCATCAGGAAGCCGCCCCCGATCCCGGTCGCCCCATGCACGACCGAGGTGACGAAGGCCGCGGCCAACACGCCGGCCAGCACGCCCGGGCCAAGCGCGGCGATGGCGCTTACGTCCATGGCTTGTATCCCCCGATCCGCCGGGCCAGCATGGGGCCATGTTTCGATCCGTCGACGGCACGATCCTGCGGGTCCGGCACCGCGAGGCCGAGGGCCAAGCGCCGCATCTGATGTTCCTGCACGCGCTGGGCACCGGCATCTGGGCCTGGGAAGAGGTCGCTGCCCGCCTGCCGTCCGCCTGGGGGTTCACCCTGCCGGAACTGCGCGGCCACGGGCTGAGCGGCGGCGCGGCCGACGACATGGACGACTTCGCCCGCGATGCGCTGGCGCTGGCCCCCGACAGGGCCTGGTTCGCGGGCCTCAGCATCGGGGGGCAGATCGCGATCCGGGCGGCGTGCCTGGGGCCCGACCGGGTGGCGGGCCTGATCTTGGCCGATACCGCGGCGCGGATCGGGTCGGAGGCGTATTATGCCGCCCGTGCCGAGCGGGTGCGCGCCGAAGGCATGGACCCCGTCGCGGCCGAGCAGATCGAACGCTGGTTCGCGCCCGAATTCGCCCGCCGCGCGCCCGAGATCGTCGCGGGCGCGCGGCATGCGCTGGCCCGGCAGCCGGTCGATGGCTATCTCGCGGCCTGCCGTGCCCTGGGCCGGACGGACCTTTCGGGGGTTCTGGCGCAGGTGACCTGTCCGGCCCTGTGCATAGGCGGGGCCGAGGACGTCTCGACCACGCCGGAGGCGATGGCCGCGCTGGCCGATGGGTTGCCCGCGGGGTCGCATGCGGTGATCGACGGCGCCGGACATCTGCCGCCGGTCGAGCGTCCGGAGGAGATGACCCGCCGCATCATCGAATACGTCGCCGCGCATCACCCGCCGATACCGTAAAGCAGGTGCAGCCGCGCCCGGTGCGCCGCCCGGATATGGGCGCGCGCGGCCGCGTCGGCCGCCCCGGCATCGCGGGCAGAGATGGCGTGCAGGATCGCGGCGTGTTCCTCCATCGCGACCGGGATCCGGCCGGGCATCGACAGGGTCGTCGGGCCGAGCAGAGCCATGGCCCCCGACAGCCCGTCCATGGCATGCAGCAGGTGCCGGTTGTGCGCGGCATGACCGATGGCGTCGTGGAAGATGGCATTGCGTCGCGCGGCCTCGGCCCCGCCATCGTCCTGACCTTCGGGCGGCTGCGTGGCCAGCAGCTCCTCCAATGCGGTGATCTCGGCGGTGCTGGCATGCTGCGCGGCCAGTCCGGCGGCCGTCCCTTCCAGCACCTCGCGCACCAGATACAGCTCGTTCATCGACTGCGGATCCAGCGCACGGACGACCGCGCCCTTGTGGGGCGCGTGCCGGATCAGCCCGTCCTGTTCCAGCCGCTTGATCGCCTCGCGAACCGGGGTGCGCGACAGGCCCATCTCCTGCGCCAGTTCCACCTCGCGGATGCGGTCGCCCGGCTTCAGCCCGCCCGAGACAATGCGCGCGCGCAACGCCTCGTAGGCGCCGGCGGCGCTGGTGGTGCGGGCCGGCCGGTCCGCTTCGGTCCTTTGCTCGGGCATCCCGGAGTCGTTCCTTTCTCTCGCTCAGGCCTGTCCGTACCCGTCCCCGGGCACCACGAAACAGGCTTGCCTCAGATTGAATACATTTGTATCCAATCCCGGACGACTTGGGAAGGAGCTGCACGCGTGAACCTCTCGGATGTCACGGCCGGCTACCTGAAAGCCGCTGATTTCGGCCCCGTCTTCGGCTATCCCGGCGACCCCTCCGTGGGCTTCCTGGAGGCTTGCCGCACGGCCGGGCTCGAATTCGTCCTGGCCCGGCGCGAGGGCACGGCCGGCTTCATGGCCCAGGCGCAGGGCATGCTGACCGGGCGGCCGGGGGTCGTCCTGTCGACCCTCGGTCCGGGGTCGACGAACCTGGTGAACGCGGTCGCGAACGCCCATCTGGACCGCGTGCCGATGGTGGCGATATCGGGCCAGATCGACACCGTCCGCGCGCCGACCTTCACCCATCAGGTCGTGGACCAGCGGGCCCTGTTCGCCCCCGTCGCGAAGTGGGTCGCCGACCTGACCCCCGACACGGTGGGGCACGTCCTGCGCAAGGCCCATGCGGTTGCTGTCGCGCCCCGACCCGGCCCGGTGCATCTGAATATGCACGCCGATCACGTCACGGCCGAGGCGGCGGACGACGCGGTCCAGCCACCGCCCGACGTGACCTATGGCCTGCGGGGTGGGCAGGCCCCACGGACGCGTTTGGAGCGGGCGCGGCGGCCGGTCATCCTGTTCGGCATCGCTGCCATGCAGGCCGGCGCAGGGCCCGAAATCGCGGCGCTTGCCGATCGGATCGGGGCGGCCATCATCGCCTCGCCCATGGCCAAGGGATGTGTGCCCGAAACCCATCCGCGCTTCGCCGGAACGCTGGACATGGCGTGCAACGCCCTGATGTGGGAATTCCTGCGCGCCGCCGACTGCATCCTCTGCGCCGGTTTCGACGCGGTGGAACTGATCAAGCCCTGGCGCGTCGCGGCCCCCGTCATCCATGTCGACGCGGTGCCCAACACCGACCAGATCTATGCCGCCGAGACCGAGATCGTCGGCCCCATTCGCGGCATCCTGGCCGCACTGACGGACGCGCTGCCCGCACGCGATGGGCTGTCCGAGGCCGACATCGCCGCCCATCGCGACGCGCTTTCCGCCGCCTTCGAAGCCGGGCGCGTCGCCGGCGTCCTGAACCCGAGCGACGTCATCCGTCTGGCCCGCGGCGCGATGCCCGAGGACACGATCGCGACGGCGGATGTCGGCTCGCACAAGTTATTGGTGGGGCAGGGCTGGCATCCGACGGCACCTCGCCGCCTGCTGATGACGAACGGGCTCAGCTCCATGGGATTCTCGCTGCCGGCGGCAATCGCGGCCAAGCGGCTGTACCCCGCGGCCCCGGTCCTGTGCTTCACCGGTGATGGCGGCCTGGCGATGGTCCAGGGCGAGCTGCGCCTGGCCGCGACGCTGCGGCTGGGGATCAAGGTCGTGGTCTTCGTCGACAACTCGCTCAACCGGATCGAGCTGAAGCAGATGGCCCGGCAGGTCGCCTCCGTCGGCACCGTCATCGAGGAGACCGCGATCGAGCCCCTGGCCGCGTCGATGGGCTGCAATGGCATCACGGTCGAGACCGAAATCGCGCTGGCCGATGCCCTCGCCGCAGATCCCGGTGACGTCCCGCTGGTGATCGGCGCCCGGATCGACCCGGCGCAATATGCGGCGCAGTTCTGATGCGCGGCGCGAACCTGGTGGCCGGCGAATGGCGCGAGGCGGGCGAAGGATCAATCGACGTCCGCGACACGTTCAGCCAGCGCAGCGTCTACCGGCAACACGTCGCGTCGGCGGGCGACGTGGCGGATGCGCTGACGGCGGCGGCGGATTACGCGGCCGCGCCGATTGGTCCGCGCGACCGGGCCAAGGCCTTGATGCGCACGCGTGACGCGCTGGACGGCAGGCGCGAAGATATGCTGGCGGCCCTGGTGACCGAGGCGGGTTTTCCCATCCGCGACGCGGCCGGAGAGGTCGACCGGGCGCTGACCACCCTGACCCTCTGCGCCGAGGAGGCGACGCGCCTGACAGGCGCGATGGTCCCGACCGAGGTGGCGCAGCCCGGGCGCCTGGGATTCACGCTTCGCGTCCCGGTGGGCATCGTCGTGGCGATCACGCCGTTCAACGCCCCGCTCAACACCGTCTGCCACAAGGTCGGGCCGGCGCTTGCGGCCGGGAACGCGCTTCTGCTGAAGCCTTCGGAACGGACGCCGGGGCCCGCGGCCATCCTGATGGAATGTCTGCTGTCGGCGGGTTGGCCGGCGGGCGCGGCGCAGATGCTGAACGGCGGGCCCGAACTGGTCCAGACCCTGCTCGCCGACGCGCGCCCCGCGTTCTATGCCTTCACCGGCTCGACCGCCGCGGGGGCGGCCATCCATAGGGCGGCCGGGTTGCGGCGCACGCAGATGGAACTGGGCTCCATCGCCTCGACCATCGTGCTTGACGATGCCGCGTTGGACCGCGCCGTCGCGAAATGCACGGCCGCCGCCTTCCGCAAGGCGGGACAGGTCTGCACCTCGATCCAGACGCTCTATGTGCAACGGGGCGTGCACGCGGATTTTCGCGACCGGTTCGTGGAATGCGCCCGGCGCCTCGTGACCGGCGACCCGTCGGACCCGGAGACCGATATCGGGCCGATGATCTCCGCCGAGGCGGCGGCGCGGGCGGTCGACCTGGTCGCCGGGGCGCGGGTGCTGCTGGGCGGAACGGCCGATGGGGCGTTGATGCCGCCGACGGTCATCGAGACCCCCGCCGAGCCCTTCCTGACGCAGGAGGCATTCGGCCCGGTCTGCGCCATCCTGCCGGTCGACGGCCTGGCGGAGGCCATCGCGCACGTCAACGCCACGCCTTACAGCCTCGCGACCGGCGTTTTCACCCGCGACATCGACGCGGCGTTGACCGCGGCGCGGGGTTTGCATGTCGGCGGCGTCCACATCAACGAGGCGTCCTCCTCGCGCCTCGACCTGATGCCTTATGGCGGCGTCAAGGCCAGCGGTTTCGGCCAGGAGGGGCCCGCCTATGCTATCCGCGAGATGTCCGAGATCCGCCTCGTGACCATCGCCGGCCCGGCATGAGCGTCGACGTCCTGATCGCGGGCGGGGGCAACGCGGCGCTTTGCGCGGCGATCTGCGCGGCGCGGGCCGGGGCCCATGTGCGCGTGGTCGAGGCGGCGCCAAAGGCCATGCGCGGGGGCAACACACGCCATACCCGCAACTGCCGCGTGGCACATGATGCCGGTAACGGCATCCTGACCGGACCCTATCCGGTCGACGAATACATGGACGACCTGCTGCGCGTGACCGATGGGAACACGGACCCCGAACTGGCCCGCCTGACGCTTGAGCGGTCGGCCGAGATCTGGGACTTCCTGGAGGCGCAGGGCGTGCGCTTCCAGCCGTCGCTGGGCGGCACGCTGAGCCTCGGGCGGACCAACGCGTTCTTCCTGGGCGGCGGGCGTTCAATGCTGAACGCGCTCTGCCGGATGGCCGAGGATCTGGGCGTGGACCTGCGCTATGGCACCCGCGTGACCGGGATCGAGATCGAGGACGGCTTCTTCCTCTCGGCCACGACCGAGGCCGGGTGGGAAGGCCACGCCCCGGTGCGTGAACGTGTCCCCGCACGGGCCTTCGTCGCCGCCTCGGGCGGGTTCGAGGCCAATATCGACTGGCTGCGCGAAGGCTGGGGCGATGCGGCCGCGAATTTCCGCATCCGGGGTACGCCCTACAACACGGGCGGCGTGCTGCGGACGATGCTGGATGCGGGCGCCGACCGGGTGGGAACGGTCGATCAGTGCCATGCCGTCGCGGTGGACGGGCGCGCGCCGCAATTCGACGGGGGTATCGTTACCCGGCTCGACTGTGTGCCCTTCGGGATCGTGGTGAACCGCGACGGCACTCGGTTCCATGACGAGGGCGAGGAGTTCTGGCCCAAGCGATACGCCATCTGGGGTCGGCTGGTGGCGGCGCAGCCCGACCAGGTGGGCCATGTCGTCATCGATGCGAAACCCGCCGATCTGTTCATGCCCTCGGTCTTCCCGCCCGAGGTCGCCGACACGATCGAGGGGCTGGCCAGGAAGATCGGCCTTGACCCCGCTGCCCTGCGCGCGACCGTTGACGCCTTCAATGCCGCGTGCTTGCCGGGGCGGTTCGACCACACAATCCATGACGATTGCCGGACGGAGGGTCTCTCGCCGCCCAAGACGCACTGGGCGCGGCCGATCACCGACCCGCCGTTCCGCGCCTATACCCTGCGACCCGGTATCACGTTCACTTATATGGGGCTGCGGGTGAACCGCGACGCGCGCGTGCTGTTCGGCGGCGCACCGTCTCCCAACATCTTCGCGGCGGGCGAGATCATGGCGGGGAACGTGCTGGGCCAAGGCTATCTGGCCGGCATCGGCATGACGATCGGCACCGTCTTCGGGCGCATCGCGGGCACGCAGGCGGCGGGCGCGCTGCGCAACGCCCGCGACGGGGTGGCATCGTGACCGACACGCCCGATCTCGCCGCGCTCGCCACCGCCAGCCGGGCCGAGGTGGCCCGCCAGATGCAGATCTGCAATGCCTGCCGATACTGCGAAGGGCTATGCGCCGTCTTTCCGGCGATGGAGTTGCGGCGCGACCATGCGGGCGGAACGGCGGATTACCTCGCGAACCTCTGCCACAATTGCGGCGCCTGCCACTACGACTGCCAATACGCGCCGCCGCATCCGTTCGCCGTCAACGTCCCCGCTGCCATGGCCGACCTGCGGGAGGAAAGCTATGCCCGCTTCGCCTGGCCTTCGGGCCCGGCGATGCTGTTCCGCCGCAACGGGGCGGTCGTCGCCGTGCTGGTCTCGGTTGCCGTCGCGGCGTTCCTGTTCGCGCTTGCGGGGCGCGGCGAAGGCGGGGCGGCCGGCGATTTCTATGCGGTAATGCCGCATGGCGCGATGGTCGCGGTATTCCTGCCCGTCTTCGCCTTCGCGCTGCTGGCGATCGCGATGGGGGTCCGTCGGTTCTGGCGGGCGGCGGGGCCCCTGCCGATCACGCTCGGCGACCTTCGCGCGGCCATGGGCGACGCCATTCTTCTGCGCAACCTGAGCGGCGGCGGCATGGGCTGCATGACGGCGGGCGAGCGGCCCGATCCATGGCGCCGGCGGTTCCATCACTGGACGTTCTGGGGGTTCGCGCTGTGCTTCGCGTCCACGGCCTCGGGCACGGTGCTGCACTATTTCGCGGATTGGCCGGCGCCCTATCCCTGGTATGCGCCGCCCAAGATCCTGGGTGTGCCGGGCGGCCTGTTGCTGACGGCGGGTGCGGCCGGTCTGATCGCCCAGCGCGCGCGGCGGGATCCGGCGCTGCGCATGGCCTCCGATGCGAGGATGGGGGCCGCGTTCACCTGGACGCTGCTCCTGTTGGGCGTGACGGGCCTCGCGCTTTACTGGCTGCGCGCAACGCCGGTGATGGGACCGCTGCTGGCGGTGCATCTGGGGACAGTCTTCGCGTTCTTCCTGACGATGCCCTACGGCAAGTTCGTGCACGGCATCTATCGGACGGCCGCCCTCGTCCGCCATGCGCATGAACAGCGCCAGTCCCGCGTGCCCGAGGCCGAAGCCCCTGTGGAGACACCGGGCCGGGCCGTCAATCCGGGGGCAGGCCCAGCTCGGCCATGATGTCATCGGTATCGGCGCCGAACGCGCTGGGCGGGAAGGCCGGGCCCGGGCGGTGCGTGCCGATGCGAAAGGGCAGGGTGGTCGCCTGTGCATCGCCGTCGCCCAGCCCTGCGAGGAAGCCACGCGCGACCAGATGGGGCAGGGCGATTGCCTCGTCCAGCCTTCGCTGACGTGCGACGGGAACCCCGGCCCGCCGCAAGATGGCCTCCCATTCCTCGGCCGGGCGCGTGGCGAGGGCCTCGCCCAGTTCGGCGGCCAGTGCGGCACCGTTCTTGCGCCGGGCGTCCGCGTCGCGGTATCGCGGATCGTCCAGCCAGTCGCCCCGTCCGATCGCATGGGCCAGTGCGGCGAACTGATGCGCCTCGTTCACGCCGACGCTCAGGATGCCATCGGCGCATGGGAACGAGCCGGCGGCGGGCGAACGGGAATTGGCGGCATTGCCGCGCCGGGTCGGGACGTTGCCCGTCGCCGTCAGATCGGTCACGGTGCTGGCCATCAGGGTCAGACCGGTCTCGAACATCGACACGTCGACCAGGCCGCCGCGCCCGGTCCGCTCCCGCTCGACCAGCGCGGCGCAGATGGCGAACCCGGCGGCGAGCGCCGTGCCGTAATCCATGACCGGCGCCCCGGCCCGCAGGGGGCCGCTTTCGGCGGTGCCGGTCATCTCCATCAGGCCCGTGGCGGCCTGGATGTTCACGTCATAGGCGGGGGTGTCGGCCATCTCGCTGCCACGGCCATAGCCCGTCATCGCGCAATGGATCAGGCGGGGGTTCAACTGCGCCGTTTCCTCAGGCGAGATGCCGAGGCTGCGGGCGGTTTCGGGCAGGTGGTTTTCGACCAGCACGTCGGCGCGGGCGAGCAGGCGGCGCATCGCCTCGGCCCCGCGAGGCGTCTCGAGGTCGAGCACCACCGACCGTTTGCCCGCCGCCTGCGCCAGATAGGCCGTCGAGGCCCCGTGCGCCGCGCGGACGGGGTCGGTGCCGCCGCGATGGCGCATCGCGTCGCCGCGCGGACCCTCTACCTTGATCACCTCGGCGCCCAGGCAGCCCAGCATGTAGGCGCAGGCCGGGCCGGCCAGGACATGCGTAAAGTCGACGACGCGCAGCCCGGCCAGCGGCCCCGTCACGGCGCGACCGCCATGCGCTTGGCCCGCCGCGCCGAGGCGAGGCCGCGAAACGCCGTCACACCGATCCCGATCACGAGGAAGGACGCGGCCACCGGCTCGCGCAGGAAGATGAGCGCGCCGTCATCGCTCAGCAAAAGGGCCTGGCGGAAGCTCTCCTCCATCCGGTCGGCCAGGACGAAGGCGATGACGAAGGCGGCCGGGCTGAACTGCGTCCGCCGCATCGCGTAGCCGACGACCCCGAACAGCAGCGCCGCGCCCACGTCCAAGAGCGAGGCGCGCGCCGAATAGCTGGCCGCCATCGCCGTCAGGAAGATGATCGGGTAGAGGATCCGCTGCGGCACGCGGGCGATCGTCCGGCCGATCAGCGGGCCGCCCCAGTATCCCATCAGCCCGTAGGCCGCGATGCCCAGCAGGCCGGCCGCGAACAGCGCATAGACCAGTTCGCGAGAGGAGAAGAAGTCGCCCGTCGTGTCATCGATGATGATGTTCGTCTCCGAGAAGATCAGCGGCCCGACCTGGATGCCGTGGATCAGGAACACCCCGATCAGCACCGCCGCCACGGTCGAGCCCGGCACGCCCAGCGTCAGCAGCGGAATCATCGACGGCCCCGAGACGGCGTTGTTCGCGGATTCGGGGGCGGCGATCCCCTCGATCACGCCGGTGCCCCAGCGGTCCCCATTGGCCGCGCGGCGCCGCTCCTCGCCATATGCCACGAAGCATGCCACCGAGGAGCCGAGGCCGGGCATCATGCCGATGAAACTGCCCATCAGCGACGATCGCATGAGCAGCGGCAGGAGGCCCCGGAACTCGGTCCAGGTCAGCCGGTCCTGGGCGGCCGAGACGGCAAGCCCGGCATCCAGGACCTTGGCCTTGGCCATGCGCTCGGCCTGGATGATGATCTCGGACACGACGAAGACGCCGATCAGCAGGGGCACCAGCGACATGCCGTCCCGCATGTCGCCGATGCCGAAGGTCATGCGCGGGGTATTGGTGATCGTGTCCAGCCCGATCAGGGCCACGATCGCGCCCAGTACCGTCGAGAGCAGCCCCTTGATCACGCTGTCGCCCACGACCGACCCGATCACCAGGAACGCCATCAGGTAGATCGCGAAATACTCGGTCGGTCCGAAGGTCCGCGTGTATTGGGCGATGAAGACGGCGCCGAAGATGAGGATGATTTCGCCCACGTAATCGCCGAACACGCTGGATACGGTCGCGGTCTTCAGCGCCTTGCCGGGACGACCCGACTTGGCCATCGGGTGCCCGTCCAGCATCGTCGCGGCGCTGGCCGTGGTGCCCGGCGTGTTGAACAGGATCGCGGCGATCGATCCGCCGTAGCGGCCCGACTTGCCGATCACGTAGAGGAACGCGAGCGCCGGCAAGGGGCCGAGGTAGAACGACAGCGGCAGCAGCATGGCAATGGCGGCGCTGGCCGTCAGGCCCGGAAGCGCGCCGAATACGATGCCGACGAAGGCCGCGAGGAAGGTGAAGAACACCGCCTCGGTATTCGAAAACAGCATGGCGAAGCCGCCCAGAAGGTCGGACATGGCAGCTACTCCGGCGTGAAGATCGAGGTGACGGGGCGCACGTCCACCAGCGCGCCGCGTGGATCGAGCAGGCCCATCGCCCCCATGAACACGACCTGATAGACGAGGCCGGCCAGGATCGCCCCGCCGATGATCGTCAGCGGGTTGCGGTTGCCGAAGACCACCAGGATCAGGGCCATCGCGATGATGGTCGCCCCGAAATAGCCGAGCGCCCAGAACGCGATCAGATAGACGAGGCCGACGCCGATGACGGCGGCGACACGGGCCAGGTCACTGTCGCGAAACCCGTAATCCGCGTCCGTTTCGGCCGGCGCGCGGGTCCGGCGCACGCGCCAGGCGGATGCGCCCACCAGCAGGCCGCCCATGACCATCGCGCAGGCCAGGAACAGCGGCACGGCGCGCGGGCCGACGGCTTCGTAGGATTTCGGGTCGATCCGCAGGGCCTCGGCGCCCAGGACAAGACCGATCAGGACGACGACGCAGGCGACGCCCAGGTCGATGCGGCTGCGATAGCTCACGCGCGGATCCTCCGGTGGCGGCCCCCCCGGGCGCGGACGCCCGGGGGGCGTCGCGTCAGTTCTGTGCGGCGGCCACGGATTCAACGACGGGCGTGAAGACCTCGAACAGGCGGTCCAGATTCTCGGCTCCGTCCTCGGGGTTCAGATGCATCGCCGCCAGGCCCGAGCGGCCCATGAAGCGACCGAAGCCCTCGATCTCGGTCACGGCCTCGACGGCGGCGGACACGTCGGCGACCACCTCATCGGGCAGGCCGGCGGGTCCGTAGACGCACATCGGTCCGGTCACGTTCAGCCCTTCCAGCCCCTGTTCGGCGAAGGTGGGGATGTCGGCATTCGCCGGGTCGCGCTCGGCCGCGGGCACGCCCAGGACCTTGATCTGGTCCTCGAACCCCTCGACCAGCTGGTTGCCGTTGAAACTGGCGGTGACGTCGCCGGCGGCCAGCGCGTTGCGCGCGTTCGATCCGCCGCGGAACGGCACGACCTGATGTTCGATCTCGTTGGTGTCGAGGAACAGGTGCCCCACCAGCGCATGCATCGTCGCGGCACCCGAGGTCGACCAGCGCACCGTCTCGCCGCTGTCCTTGACGGCCTGGACCCAGTCCGCGGCCGTCTCGGCGGGATGGTCGGCCGGCACCTGCAGGCCGGTGACGAGCTGCGTGACGCAACCAAGGTTGGTCAGGTCCTCGCGCGGGTCGAACTCCACCCCTTCGGTGCTGAGCGTCGTCGCCGCCATGGTGCCATTGTTGATGATATAGAGGGTGTAGCCGTCGGGATCCGCATCGGCCACCGTTTGCGCAGCCTGCAGGCCGGACCCCCCGGGCTGGTTCACGATCACCATCGGCATGCCGTTCATCGACGGCGCCTCGGCGGTGAAGCTGCCGAAACCGCGCGCCGAGGTGTCGGTGCCGCCCCCGGCCGAAAAGCCGACGATCAGGCGGATGGGTTTTTCGGGATAGTCCGCCATCGCCGCGCCCGCGGTGGCCAGCAGAACGGCGGTCGTGCCGAGCAGAGTTCGTGTCATCTTGATCCTCCCATGATCCGTTGGATCGACGCCTCCCACGCCGATCGCACGGTCGAAGGCTTGCACAGGACCACTACATTTACAATTTCTAAGAATACGGGTTTAGTTGCGTATATCGCAAGAGACGGCGGCAATGAGACCCGAGGCGCTCAGAGGATTCCAACTGGTGATCGAACGGGGCTCGCTCGCCGCGGCAGCCGATCTGATGCACATGTCCGAACCCGCCCTTTCGCGTCTGATCGCGGGGCTGGAGCGGGATCTGAACCTCGTCCTCTTCGATCGGTCGCGACGCCGCTTGCAGCCCACCGCCATCGGCCGCGCCTTCCTGCAGGAGGTGCAGCCGGTCCTGTCCGGTCTGTCGCGGATCGAGGATTACGCCGAGGAGTTGCGCAACGGCGTGCGGCGGCGTCTGCGCCTCGTCTCGATGCCCCGGCTGAGCGCGGCGATCACCGCCCCCGTCGTGGCCGAGTTCAGCCGCACCCACCCCGACGTCGTCCTGACCGTCGACATCCAGCCGCGCCGGTTCCTGGAGACGTGGATCACGGGCCAGCGCTTCGACCTGGGGCTGAGCACGATGCCCGCGCATCACCGCGATATCGACACGCGCCTGTTGATGGAGGTGCCCGCGATGGTCGTCCTGCCGCGCGGTCACCGTCTGGCGGGCGCCGCGCAACTGGCGGTCGAGGACCTGGCCGGGGAGCGCATTCTGGCCCTGGGCCCCGGCGCCCTGATGCGACAGCAGATGTCGGCGATCTACGACCGCGCGAACCAGGTCCTGGTTCCCGCGGTGGAGGTGAGCCAGGCCAATCTTGTCTGTCATCTCGTCGCGCTCGGGGCGGGGGTGACGATCTGCGATCCGCTGTCGCCGATGGCCTTCGCCGACGACGTGGTGACGGTACCGGTCGCGCCGTATTTCCCCGTGGCCTTCGGAATGCATTTCCTGCGCGGTCAGGAACTGAGCGAGGAGGCGCGCGACTTGGTGGACATCACGCATCGGCGCGCCGAAACATTCCTGCGAGAGAACGGACTGACGGACCTGCCGACATGAGCGATCGCGACGCCTCCTCGATCTCGGCCTTCGCCCACCCTTGGCTGGGCGGGCTGTTCGGTGACCCGGACATGGCCGCGATCTGGTCGGCCGATGCCAGCCTGCGCCACATGCTGCGGTTCGAGGCGGCCTGGTCGCGCGCCTTGGGCGCGGTCGGCCTGGCCGAGGCGGAGGAGGCGAAGCGCGTGGCCAAGGCCGTCGAGGCCGCCGACATCCGGCCCGGGGCGCTGGCGCAGGGCACGGGGCGCGACGGCGTCCCCGTGCCGGAACTGGTTCGGTTGCTGAAGGATCGGATCGGCGACAGCCCGGCGCTGCATCACGGCACGACCTCGCAGGATGTGATCGACACCGCGCTGGCGCTGACGCTGCGCGCGACGACCGACCTGCTGGGCGCACGGCTGCGGCATGTGAGCGACGCGCTGGCTGGGGTCGAAAACCGCCTGGGCGATCGGCCCCTGATGGGGTGGACGCGGATGCAGGCGGCCGTGCCGATCACCGTGGCCGACCGCATTGCGATCTGGCGGCTGCCCCTCCTCGGCCACGCGACCCGGTTGGCCGAACTGCGCCCACGGGTGGAGGTGGTGTCGTTCGGCGGTGCGGCGGGAAACCGGGCCGCGACGGGCGAACATGGCGACGCCATCGCGCGGCACCTGGCCCGACAGCTTGACCTGAACCTGCCGGCGCGGGCGCCGCACGCGATGCGCGGCGACCTGGCCGACTATGCCGGCGTTCTGGCCCGGATCGCGGGCAGTCTGGGCAAGATGGGTCAGGACATGTGCCTGATGACGCAGCAGGGCATCGGGACGCTGCGCCTGTCGGGCGGCGGAGCGTCCAGCGCGATGGCGCACAAGCAGAACCCCGTCGCGCCCGAGACGCTGATCACCCTGGGGCGTTTCGCGGCCGTGCAGGTGGGGGGCATGCACCAGGCCATGATCCACGAGAACGAGCGTTCCGGCGCGGCCTGGGCGCTGGAATGGTTGATCCTGCCGCCGCTCGCGGCCGCCGCGGGGCGTGCGCTGGTCCTGGCCGAACAGCTTGCCGGGCAGATCGAGGAGATGGGCACGCCATGACCCTTTCCCCCGCCGACGGCGCCTTTCTGGAACATCTCGACGCGCGGCTGCTGCCCGGCACGATCCAACCCGTCGAGCCGTGGCACGCCGCCGAGCCACGCAGGCTGCTCGTGGGCACCGCACGCGCCGTGGCCACGCCGCGCACCGTGACGGAGGTGCAGCGGATCGTGCGCGCCTGCGCCGAACATCGCGTCGGGCTGATCCCGCACGGCGGCTGGACGGGTCTGGTGGGCGGACAGCTTGGCGATGGCGTGCCGCCCCTTCTGCTCTCGACGCGTCGGCTGGACGGCGTCCGCGCCCTGCATCCGGCGGCGGGCACGGCGACCGTGGGCGCGGGGACGATCCTGCAGGATCTTCATGCCACCGCCGAGGAGGCGGACCTAATCTTTCCGCTGACGCTGGGGTCGCGCGGCTCGGCGCGGATCGGGGGGCTTTTGTCGACGAATGCCGGCGGCACGGCCGTCCTGCGCTATGGCACGATGCGCGACCTGACCCTGGGGGTCGAGGCGGTGTTGCCCGACGGTGCGCTGATGGCGACGGCGCATCGCCTGCGAAAATCGAACGTGGGCTACGACCTGCGCAATCTGCTGATCGGGGCCGAAGGGACGCTAGGCGTCATCACGGCGGCCACGCTGCGCCTGTTTCCGAAGCCCGCGCATGTCGCTTCGGCCTTCCTGGCCATTCCCCGGCCCGGGGCCGCGCTGGATCTGCTGGCGCGCCTGCGTCGGCGGGTGGGCGACCAGGTCACGGGGTGCGAACTGATCGACGGGCAGGGCCTGCGCTGGGTGGCCGAACATCTGCCGCAGGTCCGCACGCCGCTGGCGGATGCCCCGGATTGGTCGGTGCTGGTCGAGGTGTCGGGCTTCGACCACGATCCGACCGACACGCTGGAGGCCGTGGCCGCCGCCGCGATGGAGGAGGGGCTGGTCGGCGACGGCGTCGTCGCGCGCTCCGAAGGGCAGCGCGCGGATTTCTGGGCCTTGCGCGACGCCATCCCCGAGGCGAACCGCGCGATCGGACCCGTGGCATCGCATGACGTGTCGGTCCCGCTGGAATGCGTTCCCGACCTGATCACCGAGGGCCGGGCCGCCATGCGGACGATCGCGCCGGACCTGCGGTTCAATACGTTCGGCCATGTCGGCGACGGCAACCTGCACTACAACCTTTTTCCCGCGGCGGGACGCACCCGCGCGGACTACGCCGAGATCCGGGCGGAGCTGTCGTCCCGCCTGCACGATCTGGTGGTGGCGATGGGCGGCGCGATCAGCGCCGAACACGGCATCGGTCGCCTGAAGGCGGGCGAGATGGCGCGCCTGCATGACCCTGCCGCACTGGCCGCGATGCGGACCGTCAAGGATGCGCTGGACCCGCATGGCATCATGAACCCCGGCGCGATCTTGGCGGCGCGGACATGAGGCGCGCATCCGCAGGTTCCGCCGGTCACCCGACCGCTGCGCGAACGGGCTAGGGCCATGCGGAACGACCGGCACGTTCCCCACCCTGCCGCGCTTCGTCGCGGGGCCGGGCACGCGTTGACGCGGTCCCAACCCAAGACGCCCGGCCTGTTCGCGCCGATCGACGGCACCGGCGTGCCTTTGGGCGGTATCGGAACCGGCGGCATCACCCGCGCCTCGGACGGGCGGTTCACACGCTGGACGATCAAGGGCGGCGGCGTCCGGCATATGGCGGAGCCGGCGAACGGCTTCGTGCTGCGCGTCGATGATGGCACCATCGCCACGGCACGCGCCCTGCAGCCGGCCCCGCCGGACGGCCCGTTGGGGGCCTTCGAATGGGAGGTGTCGTCCCCCGCCTGGGCCGGCCTGTTCCCCTTTGCCTGGCACGACCATGCGGCGCTGTCGCGCATCGCGGCGGAATGTCTGTCGTTCTCGCCCGTCGCGCCGGGCGACATGATGGCGTCGGTTCTGCCGGTGGCGCTGTTCCGGTGGCGGCTGACGAATGGCGGATCGCGGCCGGCGGATGTCACGCTGGCCTTCCTGATGGCCAACATGAACGGCCGTTTCGGCGATTTCGGCGAAGGGCCTGTCGATCGCGTGGCCGCCGGTCTGGAGAACCGCGCGATGGATGCCGCGGATTTCACCGGCGTGATCCTGGACCGCCGCCGCACCGGTGACACGCCGCCGGAGGGGGACGGCGAATGGGGTCTGGCGGTGCGGCCGGGCGTGGGCCTGACGACGGGCCGAACGGTATGCTTCGACGCGCGGTCGGATGGCGCGGCGCTCTGGCGGGCATTGCGGGACACCGGTGATCTGCCGCGGGACTTGCCCGAATTCGTGACCGAGGGCGGGTTCCGCGAGGTCTCGCCCGGGCTGCCCGCGGGCGCGGTCTCGGCGCGGATGACGCTCGCACCGGGCGAGAGCCGGGAGGTGGATTTCGCGTTGGCCTGGGATCTGCCGGTCATCACCTTCGGCCAGGGTCGGCGCTGGTGGCGCAGTCACACCGACGATTGGGGTCGTGACGGGCACGGGGCGACGGCGCTTTGCGAACACGCCCTCTCCCGTGCCGACGATTGGCAGAGGCGGATCGCGGCCTGGCATGACGCCACGGCCGAGCGCCTGGGGCCGGAGCCGCATCGCGCGGGCATGGCCCTGAACGAGCTGTATTTCCTGGTCGATGGCCTGACCGTGCTGACCTCGGCGCGGGACTCACCGGACGGGCGGGCGCATTTCGGCCTGATCGAGTGCCACGATTACGCCCTCTACGATACGCTGGATCTGTGGATCTATGCCGCCGAGGCCGTCGCCCTGTTCGAGCCCGCGCTGTCGGCCATGGTCAGCCGCGACTTCGCCGCGCATCTGCTGGCCCGCGATCCCACGCCGCGCCTGCATCAGTGGACGCGGGAGACGTTCGCCCTGAACCCCGCCGGCAGCTGTCCGCACGATCTGGGCGGGCCGGGCGAGGATCCGTTCGTCACGCCCAACGCGTACACCTATCGCGACGCGACGGTCTGGAAGGACCTGAACTGCGACCTGGTTCTGTGCCTGTGGCGCGACGGCGAACGGATGGGCGCGGACTGGCGCCGACACCATTTCCCGGCCGTCGCGGCCGCACTGGACCACCTGCAGCGGTTCGACCGTGACGGCGACGGGTTGATCGAGAATGACGGGACACCGGACCAGACCTTCGACAACATCCCCATGTCCGGGCCGTCGAGCTATTGCGGCGGCCTCTGGATCGCGGCGCTGCTGGCCGGCGCGCGGATGGCGGCCGAAGCGGGCGAGGCGGGGCGCGCGGCGGATTGGTCGGCGCAAGCCGAGGCCGCGCGCGAAAGCTATGCCGCGCGCCTGTTCGACGGCACGCGGTTTCGCGTCGACACCGATGGGCCGTTTTCGGACGCGTCCTTCATCGAGGGGCTGCTTGGCCCGTTCCTGGCGCGGCGCTTCGGACTGGGCGACGTTGTCTCGAACGCCCATGCGCGGGCCTCGCTGCGATCGGTCTTCGCCCGCAATTTCGAGATTGCGGGAAGGGGCATGGGCGCGGTGTCGCTGGCCGACATTCCGCCCACGGCGCGCCATCTTCTGCCGCATGCCGACGACCGCAGCTTCCAGACTTCCGAAATCCAGCCCGGTTTCAACTTCAGCTTCGCCGCACAGCTGGAGGAATGGGATCTGCGCGCCGAGGCCGATACCCTGCGCCGCGCGCTTTACCGCGAACTCCACGAGCGGCGGAACCTGGCCTTCCAGTCGCCCGCCGCCTTCGACGTGGAAACGCCGACCGCGCGCGCGATCCTGAACATGCGCCCGCTTTCGATCTGGTGGATGACCTGAGGGTCCGTTTTCCGCCGTGGGGAAGGATGCCGGAGCGAACCGGATGAACCCGTCACGCGCCCATCAAGGGACGGAGATGACGACGATGCCCGGCGATGCGCCCTCCGGGGCCGCCGCCAGATCGAACCGGTCCCCGACCAGTTGCAGCGTCATGGTCCGGCCGTCGGATCCGCGCAGATGGCCCTTGGCGCGCACCACCTTCGGGTCATCGCCAAGCGCGCGGGCGAACCGCTGCGGATCGACGGGGGCATCCATCGGCAGCACGCGGCTGCGATGTGCGGCCCCATGGCCATTGCCGTCATGCCGCGTGGCACCATGCAGATCGGCGAGGATCATGTCGCATTCCGGCGCCCCGCCGCCCACGACGACGGGGGCGCCCGGGGCCAGCGCCGCGAGCCGGGTCCGCGCCGCGTCCGCGGGTACCAGGTCGGTGCGCGTCACCACCAGCAGATCGGCCGCCGCGACCTGTCGCGCGATCGTGTCGGAGAGGTATTCGTCGGACAGCAGCGCGTCGATACGGGTGGCATCGACCAGCCCGACGATGCCCGCGATCCGCAGGTCGTCGATCAAGCCCGCCGTGGCGGCGATCGCCCCCGGCATTGCGACGCCCGAGGCTTCCAGCACGATGTGTTCGGGCAGGGGCACGCGGCGGGATAGGGCGATTAGCGCCTCCGTCAGGTCGTCGCCATAGCTGCAACAGACGCAGCCGCCGGCCAGCGCGATCAGGTCGTCCTCCTCGGCCTCGATCAGGTCGGCGTCGATGGCCAGGTCGCCGAACTCGTTCACGAGGATCGCCAGCCGACGCCCTGAATGGCGCAGCAAATGGTTGACCAATGTCGTCTTGCCGGCCCCGAGATACCCCCCAAGGATCGTCAGCGGCAGGGTCATGCGGCCGCGGCCTCGAACACGTCGCCGCCCAGGACCGTGCCCCAGACGCGCATGTCGCGCAGGCGCTCGGCGCCGAGTTCGTAGGGGTCGTCCTCCAGGATGGCGAAATCGGCGCGCTTGCCCGCCTCGATCGAGCCGACCTCGCCATCCAGCTTGAGCGTGAACGCCGCGCCCAGCGTGATCGCGTAGAGCACCTGGTCGAGCGTGATCCTTTCGCGTGCGCCCAGCGTGCGCCCCGACGCCGTCTGCCGCGTGCAGGCGGCCCAACCGGTGAAGAACGGCCCCAGTGGCGTGATCGGCGCATCGGAATGGATCGCCATCGGCACCCCTTCGCGCAATGCGGTCGCGGCGGCGTTCATCCGCTCCGCCCGCTCGGGGCCCACGGTCAGCGCATAGTGCTGGTCGCCCCAGTAGAAATGGTGGTTCGCGAAGAGGTTCGCGCACATGCCCAGCCGCGCCATCCGCCGGAACTGCGCGGTGTCGGCCAATTGGCAATGCTGCAGCGTCGTCCGGTGGTCGCGCGCCGGATGGTCGCGCAGCACCCTCTCGATCGTGTCGAGGACGAGCTGTGTGGCCTGGTCGCCGTTCGTATGCGTATGCACCTGCAGGTCGTCGGCCAGCGCGTGGCGCAGGA
Organism: Jannaschia sp. S6380; assembly: GCF_023015695.1. NCBI lineage: Bacteria > Pseudomonadati > Pseudomonadota > Alphaproteobacteria > Rhodobacterales > Roseobacteraceae > Jannaschia > Jannaschia sp. S6380. Next base: position 1,277,399 of record NZ_JALKAS010000001.1, on the reverse strand, counting down.
TGTAGTCGAGATGTTCGGGCGTGATGTACCACAACCCGTTGGGCGCCCCGTTGTAGTAGCCCGGTTCACGCAGCCGCGCCGAAAATCCCTGGATCGAGCCGTCGACCACCACCTTGATACGCCCGAGCCGTAGTTTGTCGGTGGAGCGCGGGCGCAGGCGCATGGCATGTGCGATCAGGTCCTCGGGCGCGACGCCGTGATGATATCGGAGCGGCACGATCCGGGCGGGAAAGCGTCGGTCGCCAGTGACCTTCAGCATCAGTTCGACGGCCTCGTCCAGCAGGCGGGCGGCGAGGTCGGTCGCCGTGGTCACGCCCGCCCGGATGCAGAGCCGCGCGAACTTCCACATCC